>JAVBSX010000370.1:0-4206 GCA_031556455.1 Thermoguttaceae bacterium | reverse complement strand
ATTCGAAATTTTTTTCTAAAGACGGAAAACCTGCCGGCTAAATAGAAATTTTACCTGATATAACCAAATGGGTCTCAGTCTCAATCAAGCATTGAACACGGCGAGCATGGGCTTGCAGGCCGCCGAAAGTTCGATCAACGTGATCGGTAACAACCTTGCGAACGCCAATACGGTCGGTTTCAAGTCGAACCGGGCCGATTTCGCGGACATGTTTTCGCGGACCTACACCTACGGTTCCTATCCGGCCGAGTACAACGGGGGCACCAATCCGGTGCAGATCGGGCTCGGCGTTACTTTGACGGGGGTAACGACCAACTTTACCCAGGGAACCGTCAAAGGGGGGATGACCAGCACGGATATGGCGATTCAGGGGGACGGTTTTTTTGTCGTTCAACCGAACCCGAACAACCCAAGCCTGCGTTACTACACCCGCAACGGGGTGATGAAGCTCACCGCCAACCAGGATTTGGTAACAACCGACGGGATGTATGTGATGGGATACTCCGTCAACAGCAAATTTCAGATTCAAACGGATAAGATTACGAGCCTGCGCATTCCGGTCGGTGAGATGAAGATCGCCGAGGCGACGGAAAACGTCGTGCTCGACGGGTTGCTCAACGCGACCGGTTCGGAGGCGACGCAGGGGACGGTATTGAATAGTGAGCAGCTGACCGATTTGAGCAAGAGCTCGCCGGGAACCGAATCGTTGAGCACTTCGCAGGTTCCAAAGCCGGGTGTTGAAACGGCCGGAACGAGCGGAACCGGCGTCGCCGGCACCGGATCGGTTGCCGAAGGGGATTACTTGTACCGGTTCGTTTTCGTCGATGCCAACGGCGTCGAATCGGATTATTCCGCCCCGATCAGTGCAACCGTCGCATCGGGCGAAAACAGCATCCAACTGACCGGACTGCCGGCCGGGACCACGCCTTACACACAGCTCCGGATCTATCGGGCGGACAAACCGGAAGATCCGACGGCGAGCGGCGATTTTTATAAGGTGACCGACTTGAATTTGTCGACCAATCCGATAACCTACACGGATATCGCCTCGTCCGCTTCGATCCAGGAATCCGGTCCCATGCTCGATCAAAGCCGATTGAGCGGCACGTATTCTTATTATGTAACCTATGTCGATGCCAACGGCAACGAAAGCCGACCCTCGGTTCTGAGCGATTCGCTTACCGTCAGCGGCGGTCAAATCCTCCTTTCGGACATTCCGGTCCCCGATCCGAATCCGGATGGTTGGACGGCACGTAATATTTACCGGGCGACGGCGTCCGAGCCCGATTCGTTTTACAAAGTGACGACGATCAACAATCTGGATGCCGGGGCCAGTTACATCGACAAGGTGTCCGATGCCAAGCTGACGAGCGATCCGATCGCCCACCCGCCGTTGAGTATGGCCGGGCGGGGGAACGTTCTCGCCAATGAGAACACAAAAATGATCGATGTCGGCAAGTACACGGAAGATGGGCGGCTGGTTCCCGCTTTTGAACTTGGAACGCTCAGCTTTACCCCTTCGAAAGGGGGGAGTAATCTGAAAACGCAGACGCTCGAAATCACCGAATCGACCAAGATGAGTGATTACCTGAAGTTCCTGAACGAGTCGTTCGGGCTGCGTCCTTCGGGCGGAGTCGAGCTGATTCCGACGGACCAGGGGGAGATCGGCCAATATGTCAACGGCGGCTCGCCCGGGGCGACGATGATCGCCGGTTCGGTCGCGATTCTCGGCAATTCGGGGACTAAGAACGAACTTGAGATCGATTCGAGTTCCTTCAAAATGAACAAAACGCCGATCGATCTCGGCTTTACGGAGGTGCAAGAGGCAAACGGCGAGAGCACCACCATGTCGATGCAGGTGTTCGATTCCCTCGGGGCTCCGGTCGACGTCAAAATGACGATGGTGCTCCAGGAAAAAACCGATACGGAAACGATTTACCGTTGGTATGCCGATTCGAACGACAACCAGCCGCCGACCGGCAACGCGATCGGCTTGGGGACCGGGCTGCTCCGCTTCGATTCGAACGGGGGGTTTATCGACGCGACGAACGCGACGGTTACGGTCGAGCGAACGGACGAGGCGAGCCAGAGTCCGATGTCGTTCACTTTCGATATGGACATGTCGGCGGTCGCGGCCCTTTCGACGACCAAGCCGGAAATGACGATGCAGTCGCAGGACGGGGCCGGGGCGGGAATCCTCGAAAAATACACGATCGCCGAAGACGGGATCATTTACGGAACGTTCAGCAGCAACGTGACCCGGCCGATCGGGCAGGTTTTGCTCGCGACGTTCGCGAACAACGAAGGTTTGCTCAAGCAAGGGGACAACCTTTACCGGGAAGGGGTCGCGAGCGGGCAGGCGATCATCGAAGCCCCGGGTTCAGGGACGGCCGGGATCATTAAGGGCAACTCGATCGAGCTTTCGAATACGGATATCGGCCAGGATTTGATCGACATGATCCTCGCCTCGACGATGTACCAGGCCAACGCGAAGATCGTGACGACGACGAACACGATGATGGACGCCCTGCTGCGTGCGGTGAGCTAGAAAGGCTGTAGGAATACAACCTTCGGTTGTGAGATTGATTTCGGACCAACTATTTGTTTTTCGGTAAAACTTCAGCGGTATGGTGTTTTCGTCATTTCGACTGAAGCGCAGCGTAAGGAGAAATCTCACCCTCGCGCGAGGATTGGAATTCCAGCATCTTCGGCGAGGGTGAGATTTCTCGCTTCGCTCGAAATGACGAGCTGAGAGAGTTTGTATCAAAAAAACTCCAAACGGCTGAAATGTTACGTTTTTCGTTTATTTGCACCGTGTTGAAAACAGAACTTTGAGTTAAGACTGTAGATGCAGGCCGTGGGCAGCAGAACCTATTTCCCAACCGTTCCCTACAGCCTACAGCCTATAGCCTATAGCCTACAGCCTTGAATAAAAAATGGTCCGATTGACACGACTTAACGGGAGCGAGTTCGTCCTCAACGCCGAATGCATTCGGATGATCGAGAGTTGTCCGGACACGCTCATCACGCTCCTGTCCCACGAAACGCTCATGGTCCGGGAATCGCTCGAAGAGGTCGTTCGCCGTGTGATGACCTACCAACAGGCGAAAAACCTCGTCCCCCGGCAGGAGTACGCCCCCTGTGATTTGGAAATGGAATAACGATACCACGGGCGCAGGGTACCGGCTAAATTATAGATCAACCGTATTGGCCGAAGGAACGGCTCGAAGGAAAAAGATATGGACATCGGAACGGTCGCGGGTATCTCGCTGTCGCTGATTTTGATTGTGGCCTCGATTCTTTACGCGGGAGCTCCGCTGTCGGCCTTCTATGATTTGCCGTCGGTTCTCATGGTGTTTCTCGGGGCGGGCACCACGGTCATGGTCTGTTTTCCGCTCAAGCATATCATGAAATTCGTCGGCGTGGTCAAAAAGACGATCTTCAACACCTCGCCCGATATCGTCGTCGTGATCGAACAGGTCGTCTCCCTCGCGGAATCGGCTCGTCGGGAAGGACTTCTTTCCCTGGAAAACCGGATGGACGAAATCAACGACTCGTTCCTGAAACTCGGCGTTCGGATGGCGATCGACGGCATGGGCGCGGACATCGTCGAGAACATCATGCGAACCGAACTGGATGCCGTCGCGAGCCGGCACGAAGGGGGAAAAGCCCTCTTGGACGCCTACGGGAAATACTGTCCGGCGTTCGGGATGATCGGCACGTTGGTCGGCCTGGTGATCATGCTCGGAGACATGAACCCGGACACGATCGGCTCCGGGATGGCCGTCGCCTTGCTGACGACGCTGTACGGTGCGATCGCGGCCAACGCGGTGTGCCTTCCCTTGTCCGACAAACTATCGTTTTTCAGCGCCGATGAGCTTTTGCGTATGGAAATCACGGTTCGCGGGGTGATCGCGATTCAAGCGGGAGAAAACCCCCGGGTCATCAAACAGAAACTGCTGACGTTCGTCCCGCCGAGTTCCCGTCCCGCCGAGGAAGAAGCAGGAATGTAGATTTTAAAATTAAAAATTAAGAATTAAGAATTAAAAATTATGTAATACTTCAGCCGTTTGGAGTTTTTTGGAATAAAGCCCCGCAGTTCGTCATTTCGAGCGGAGCGAGAAATCTCACCCTCGCCGAAAGACTCGGAATTCCGGCCCTCGCGCGAGAGTGAGATTTCTCCTTACGCTACGCTTCAGTCGAAAT
>JAVBSX010000280.1:0-9442 GCA_031556455.1 Thermoguttaceae bacterium | reverse complement strand
GCCCCCCCGGGGCTGGGGGTTTTCATTTTTTTCGGTTTTCCGTTTGCCCCCCGGCGGGGGGGGGGGTGACGACGTCATTCCAAAATCAGGGGCCAAATTTTTTCTGGGATCCAGTAGTGTTTTGCCGGTTCTATAAAAGCTTGAAACCCAGGGCGTTGCCCTGGGCTGTTATGCAATGCCCCTTCGGGGCGAAGACGATTTTTCCGTAATCGCTCACGGTTTTTTCCTTCACGGTTTTTCCTTGTCTCGGCAATTTCAATTTTGTAATAAGCCGACCGCTCCCTGACGGTCGCGGCTCCGACTCCCATTGTAAAATATCCAACCATGTCCGAATTTTTTATCGAGCGTCCGATTTTCGCCTGGGTTGTCGCCATTTTAATCATGTTGGCCGGTCTCGCCGCTATTTTGAGGCTTCCCGTCACGCAATATCCGGAGGTCGCGCCGCCGACCATCGCGGTCATGGGCAACTACCCGGGCGCCTCCGCGCAGACCGTCCAGGATTCCGTCGTCCAGGTCGTCGAGCAGCAGATGAACGGACTCGACGGGTTCCGGTACATGACCTCGTCCAGCACCGCCGACGGCGGATTCAATATCACGGTCGTTTTCGAGCAAGGAACGAACCCCGACACCGCCCAGGTTCAGGTTCAGAACAAGCTGCAACTCGCGACGCCGATGCTGCCGCCGGAAGTGCAGGCCCAGGGGCTTTCCGTCATGAAATCACAGGCGAGTTCGTTCGTGATCATCGTCTTCTATTGCGACGACGGCACGCTCGACGAAGCGGACCTCGCCGATTACATGTCCTCGAACCTCAAGGACACGCTCGCACGCGTCGAAGGGGTCGGCATGGTTGAAGCCTGGGCATTTCCGTACGGCATGCGTATCTGGCTCGATCCGGAAAAATTGTACGGTTTCAACCTCATCCCGCAGGATGTGGTCGCCGCGATCCAGGCCCAAAACGTGCAGGTTTCCTCCGGCAAACTCGCCGGGCTTCCGTCGAAGGAAAAGGTCCAGATCAGCGCGACCGTCGTCGCCAAGAGCCGACTTTCCACGGCGGAACAGTTTCGGGAAATTCTGGTCAAAGTCGACGCCGACGGTTCGCAGGTCCGGCTCAAGGACCTCGGGGAAGTGGAGCTCGGCAGCGAGCAATACGATTTTACCTCCCGATACAACGGGCACCCCGCCGCTGCGATGGGGCTTCGACTCGCCTCGGGGGCGAATGTCCTCGACGCCAGCCGAGCCGTCGATGCCGCTCTCGACGAACTGAAGCCACACCTCCCTCACGGAGCGAAGATCGCTCGCGTCAGCGAGATGGCCCCGATCGTCCGCGCCTCGATCCAGTCCGTCATCGAAACGCTCGTCGAAGCGGTCTTCCTCGTCTTTCTCGTGATGTGGGTCTTTCTGCAACGATTTCGCATCACGCTCATTCCGACGCTCGCGGTCCCCGTCGTGCTCCTCGGAACTTTCGCGGTTCTCTTTGCGTTCGGATTCACCGTCAACGTGATCACGATGTTCGCGATGGTGCTCGCCATCGGACTTCTGGTCGACGATGCGATCGTCGTCGTCGAGAACGTCGAGCGGATCATGGAAACGGAAGGGCTCTCGCCGAAAGAGGCGACGCGGAAGTCGATGAAGCAGATTCAAGGAGCGCTCATCGGGATCGGGCTGGTTCTCAGCGCGGTGTTCTTTCCGATGGCGTTTTTCGGCGGCTCGACCGGCGTGATCTACCGGCAATTTTCGGTCACGATCATCGCCGCGATGACACTCTCCGTGATCGTCGCCCTGGTGTTCACGCCGCCGCTTTGCGCGACGATCCTCACGCCGGCGAAAGGACACCGGAAAACGTTCTTCCTTTTCCGCTGGTTCAACGCCGCGTTTTCGTTCACCGTGGATCGTTACACCGGTTCGGTCGCCTACATTTTGCGGCGGGGCTTCCGGTTCCTCGTTTTGTTTGCCGGACTTGTCACGGTGATCGTGTATTTGTATCCGAAAATGCAGTCGGGGTTCCTCCCTCTCGAAGACCAGGGGATGATGTTCGTGAGCGTCGAGCTTCCGCAAAACGCCTCGATGGAGCGGACGAACGCAGTCATTGCGCAGGTCAGCGAACATCTGCTCACGACCGAGGCGGACGCCGTCGAAGGTGTTATGGGCATCGGCGGGTTCAGTTTCGCCGGGGCGTCGCAGAACGCCGGAATCCTGTTCATCGCGCTGAAGTCGTTCGACCAGCGAACTGGTCCGGGAACGGATCTTGAAGGCGTACTTGAACGAACACAGGCGTTCGCCGCGACGATCACGGCGGCGAAGGTCACGCCGGACGTTCCGCCGTCGATTTCCGAGTTGGGGCTTTCCTCCGGCGTCGACTTCTACCTCCTCGATCGGGCGGGACTCGGTCACGAAAAATTGGTCGATGCGCAAAACCAATTGATCGGCATGGCGATGGAAGGCGGGAAATTCATGTTCGCGATGCCGCTCAGTCTGCCGGACGAGCCGCAGTATCGCATCACGTTCGACGAGGAAAAAGCCCGAATGCTCGCGGCGGATCTCTCCGATGTCAACGGCACGATGTCGATCGCCTGGGGCTCGGCTTACGTGAACGACTTTATCGACCGCGGCCGCGTCAAGCGGGTGTTCGTACAAGGCGATGCCGGCTCCCGGCTCTCGCCGGAAGACCTCGACAAATGGTATGTCCGGAATACGCACGGCAACATGGTCCCGTTCTCGGCGTTTTCGTCCGGGGAGTGGATTTCCGGGGCGCCGAAACTCTCGCGGTTCAACGGTTTCAACGGCCTCGAAGTCATTGGATTTCCGGCCCCGGGCGTCAGTTCGGGGGACGGAATGAACACGCTCTCGGGGCTTGTCGAGAAGCTGCCGCCGGGCTTCGGGCTGACTTACGCGGGGCTTTCCTACGAGGAACGTCGGGCCGGCAACCAGGCGATGTCGCTGTACGGCATTTCGCTGCTGATCGTGTTTCTGTGCCTCGCCGCCTTGTACGAAAGCTGGTCGGTCCCCGCCGCGGTGATGCTCGTCGTCCCGTTCGGCGTTTTCGGAGCGATTGCCGCGACGATGGCGATCGGCCTCGAAAACAACGTCTACTTTCAGGTCGGGATGCTCACCGTGATGGGACTTTCCGCGAAGAACGCGATTTTGATCGTCGAGTTCGCCAAGAGTTTGTACGAAAATGAGGGCAAAACGCTCTTCGAAGCAGCGACGACGGCCGCCCGAATGCGATTGCGGCCGATCATCATGACATCGATGGCGTTCGTGCTCGGCGTGCTCCCGATGATGTTCGCCCACGGAGCGAGCAGCATGAGCCAGCTTTCGCTTGGCACGAGCGTGGTCGGCGGGACGCTGGCGGCGACGTTTTTGGCGATCTTTTTCGTGCCGCTCTTTTACGTGCTAATCGCGGGGCTGTTCCGGCGGCGCAAAGCATGAAACGCGCTGTGCGACTAAAACGCAAGCGGCATGTCGAGCTCACACCGCGAAAAACTTGAGTGCCGCGCAGATCGACAGGACAATCGCGAGCAGGACCAGCCCGACAACGGCGGGCCAGACCCAGCGTTTCTTCGGATCGACGACCAGCTCCCCGGTTTTCGGGTCGACTCGCAGGCCGAACGGAAGCGGCTGGATCGTCGTCCCCTCCGCCGGATCTTCCGGGTCGAGAAACAGAGTGAGCGGCCGCCGTAAATTGTTCCTTCCGTAATACATCACGCCGGGACAGAAAATCGTTTTGTATTTTCTTTCCGGTTCGGCAAGGCGTACGGTCGTTCCCTTGGATGTCGATTTGACGACCTTGCCCCAGCCCGTTTCGGCCGTCTCCCAAAAACGAATCTTTTTCGGTCCTTCCGTAAAACTTCTTGTCCAAAATGAAAGAATGACGAGAGTGAACACAATCAACACGGGAACCGACAGAATAATGGGCAGCGAATCGTCGTTCCATGTTTTCGCATCCAGCCGCAGGAAGCGTTCGTCGCCGCGGAACGATTGGACCGGGACGCTTTGTCCGATCTTGTAGACCCCGATCTTGAGCTCCCTCGTGTCGAGATGCCGGGTTTCCGTGCCGTCGGCGTGGCGGAACGAAAACTCGAACCGATCGGCCGTGTGGATCATCTTTTTATCGTCCGATCGTTCTTGATGCACGGGATCGACGCGGACGATGATACCGGTTCCCGCCGGGGTCCAGTTCCAGAATTGAGATTCCCGGATTGAGCGTTCCGTTCCCTGGAAAAGAAGATGACTCGTACACAAGACAATCGTCCCCGCGATGAACGCGGTAAAGAAAATCGCTTCGCCGGAAATCAGGAACCGGCGTCTTGCTGCCGCCGAAACCGAGCGCGGCGGCGGGGGAATCGTTGCCAAAAATTGTTTGGTCTCTTCATCGCTTGGAAACCGTATCAAAGCATCCCGCCGGGCGGAGAGACATTTCTCGAAATCGCTCGTCGAAACTCGCGGGAGCGGCTGTTGCAACAGCGGGAGCGTGTCGGCTTCGTAGATTTGACGGGCTTGCTTTCGCAGGTGTCGGCGATGTAGCCTCATCGGGATCAACAGGAGAAGAATCGAAAGGAAGGCCAGAGCGAACCAAATCTGCATGGCGAAGAACGATTGCAGCGGATCGCGGCCCGCGTTCAGTTGGGCGTAGAAAAGAGGAAGCCCCGCCAAAAAAAGCAGCCCGGGCAATAGGCCGAACAAAATGGTGAGAAACCATACTCGCGCGGATTTCCTGATGAAAGGATGCAGAAGCGGGCAAGTGATTTTTTCCCGCAACTCGTGCAGCCGTTCGGCGTCCGGCCGATCCGGTCCGTAATCTTCGATCAGCCGATTGAGAAACCAGAGATACAAAGTGGATTCCGTGAGATTTCCGATGAGCGAATTGGTCGGAACCGCGACCTTGCGGTGGCGACCGCGAAAGACGAGGTTGGGGCCGATTTTCTCGACGGCCTGAACGTCGGCCCAATCGATGGCGGCGTAGTCATTGTCCGATTTTTTGTGGAAGAGGGTCCGCTTCGTCGAAATCCACGTCCCGTAAACACCTCGACTTTCTACAAAATTGAGAACGTTGCTGAAGACAAAAGGAAAGAGCTGGCAGAGGGCGAGAAGAAGACCGAGAAAAAACAGCTTCGAGCCGGCACTTTCCGAAGCGTCTCCGTAAAGGGAAGAGATCGCGAAAAACAGAAAGAAAAATAAAACGAGCCCCAAGATGCCGAACAAGACGAAAGCGAGCAGGAGGGAAGGCTCCCCCGATCGGTCGCCCGGCCGGTCGTAGACGCGGCTTTTTCGCATCAACGCTTCCGTTCTTTCTCGCAGCGGGTCGGAGGACATGGCGTGACTCCTGTTGATTTGGGTTCGACCTGTCGGAAAATGTGGTGTATTTCCGTCATTCATAAGACACGCTACGCGGCTAAAACGCAAGCGGGGCGTCGTTATTTTTCTGATCCGGTGACGGTCATTTCGATGGCGTAGAAGCCGCGGCAGGCGGTGATGAAAAGCGTTTTGCCGCCTGGGCCGCCGAAACAGACGTTCGCGGGCCGCTCCGGCGTCTCGATCCGCTCAAGCTCCTTACCCTCCGGGCTATAGATAATCACCTCGGCTTCCGTCAGGTAGACGTTCCCTTTTTCATCCATCGTCATGCCGTCGACCGCGTGCGGGGCGAAAAACTTCTGGTCGGTGAGCGTTCCGTCTTCTTTAATCGTGTAACGGTAGACCTTCCTGTCGCCGATGTCCGCAACATACAGAAATTTGCCGTCCGGCGTGCCGAGGACGCCGTTCGGCTTGACGATGCCGCTCTCAATCACACGGATCGTCTTGCTCCGGTCCGGCAAACTGTAGTACACGAACTCGCCCCCCTGCACGATGGGAGAGTTTTGGCCGTAAACCGGGTCGGTGAAGTAAATGCCCCCCTTCGGATCGATCCAAAGGTCATTCGGCTTGTTGAAATGCCGCTCGCCGAACTTGTTGGCGAGGACGCTTCGCTCACCGGCCGGGGTGTATGAGACGACGCTGCCGGTCCCCCCTTCGCAGACGATGAGGTTGTCGTTCTTATCGACGTACATGCCGTTGGCGTGAGCCGATTCGGCGATAAAGACGGAGCACTTTTTCTCGGAGACCGACCAGAAATGAATCTTGTTGTTCGGGTCGTCGACGAAATAGACGTCCCCGTTCGAGTTCGCGGCCGGCCCTTCCGTGAAACCGAACCCGTCGGCGAGCTTCGTAACGACGGCCCCGGGGGCGACCAAAGATTGCTGGGCCGTCGCAGGTTGCGCGGCGATGAGGAGACAGAGGGCCGATAGCAAAAAGGTGGTGCGTTTCATGGTATCGTGTGTGGGTTCGTGGTACAATATATCGTATCGTAAAAATGGCTGGTCGGGCTCTCTTTCAAGGGTATCGGAAAATGTCACGTCGTGCAAGTTTTTGAATTCTTGCAAAACAAAACCAGCCCCAAGCGTTAGCGCGGGGGGATATACCGTAGCCGGCAGGCTTCGTCCTCGACAAATCCGCGCCCTCGTTGAACCGCTGCCGTTTTCTCGCGGGAAATTTAAACCAACTTGAGTCTATGCGTATTCTGCTTCCAACACTGTTCGTTTTCGTTTGTCTCGGTTCGACGTTCGCGGAGTCGCCCAAACAGGTTTCCGGCATTTATCCGCACCTGGCGATGTTCAACGACGACAGGGAATGTGGAACCGGCGCCGTCGTGCCTTGGGCCGATCGTCTTTGGGCGATCACCTACGGCCCTCATTCGCCGCACGGTTCCAACGATAAATTATATGAAATCACGCCGGACCTGAAACAGATCATCCGCGAGGAATCCGTCGGCGGAACCCACGCCAATCGGATGATTCACAAGGAAACCGGACAACTGATCATCGGACCGTATTTGATCGACAAGGAGCGCAAGGTCCGTGTCGTCCCGCCGAGTGTCATGCCGGGCCGCCTCACCGGCAACGCCCGGCACCTAACCGATCCGGCGAACAAAGTCTACTTCACGACGATGGAGGAAGGACTTTACGAAGTCGACCTCAACACGCTCGCCGTCAAAAATTTCATCAAGGACGGCAATCCGATCAAAGAGGGATACACCGAGGAAAGCGGGATTTCGACGTTGAAATCGGAGCTTCCCGGTTATCACGGCAAGGGAACGTTTTCCGGCCAGGGCCGCGTCGTCTACGCCAACAACGGTGTTCGAGGCCCCCGGGTCATGTTCGATCCGACCGTCGAAAGCGGAGCCCTCGGCGAATGGAGAGGCTCCGGCGATTGGCAACTCGTCCGTCGCAACCAGTTCACGGACGTCTCCGGTCCCGGCGGAATTTCCGGCAACGAGAATCCGGAAAAGGATCCGATCTGGAGCATCGGCTGGGATTACCGTTCGCTGATTCTCATGGTGCTCGACGACGGAAAATGGACGGCGTACCGGTTGCCGAAGACATCACACGCTTACGACGGTGCGCACGGTTGGCACACCGAATGGCCGCGCATCCGCGAGATCGGCGAGGGGGACGACCTCCTGATGACGATGCACGGGGCGTTCTGGCGGTTCCCGAAAAACTTTTCGCCCAAAAATTCCGGCGGCATCGAACAGCGGAGCACGTACTTGAAGGTGATCGGCGACTTCTGCCGCTGGAACGAGAGAATCGTTTGCGCTTGTGACGACAGCGCGAAGTCGGAATTTTCGAACAAACGCAAGGTCAAGGGAAACCTGAGCGGGCCGGGACAGTCGCAGTCGAATCTCTGGTTTCTCGAACCGGCGCAGCTCGACCAATTCGGTCCCCGGCTCGGTCGCGGTGCCGTTTGGATGAACGATTCGGTCAAGGCCGGAGAGTGGTCCGAACCGTACCTGTTCGGGGATTTCGAACGTAAAATGATTTTCCTCCGGCACGAAGACGATCTCGACGTCGAGGTGACGATCGAATACGACAAAAAGGGAGACGGCAACTGGAAATCTTATGACGTCGTTTTACTTCCGGCTTCCCTCAAGCAGTTTATCATCCCGCTCGGCGCCGAATTCCCCAACGGCGAGAAGGCCGCTTGGGTTCGTCTGAAAACCGATCGAGACGTGAAAAACATGACGGCGATGTTCCAGTATCGCGATGCCGACAGGCGTTCGGCGAGGCCGGACAAAAAATTCGACGGTCTCGCCAAGATCGACGATGCGAAGGCCGACGGCGGCGTTATGCTGGCACGCGGCTGCGACTTCAGAACGCTGCGTTGCATCATGCACGACGAAAACGGCCTGCTCGGCGTCTATGATCTGGACGGCGAACTCAGGTTGACCAAAGCGGACGATCCGAACGGCCTGGAATGGACTTCCGAAAAAGCCGCGATACCGGAGAATGTGATTACGGTCGACGCCGCTTCGGTGCTCGTCGTCGACGATCAGGGGAAGCGTTGGCGGCTGCCGAAGGGGGACGACAAGCGGGACAAAGACGGTCCGCTCGGTGCCGAACGGGTCTGCCGCGAGGTCAGTACGGAACGAGACCTGTTTCACGCTCACGGAACGTTTTACGAACTTCCCGCCGAAAATTCCGGCGGCTTCGAAAAGATTCGGCCCGTTGCGTCGCATCCGTACCGAATCAAGGATTACGCCTCGTTTCACGGCATGATGGTCCTCAGCGGCCTTTCGGTCGAGCTTGCCGACGGCAACCCTCACATTGTCAAGAGCGACGACGGAAAATGCGCCGTCTGGTGCGGCGCGATCGACGATCTCTGGTCGCTCGGCAAGGTTCGTGGCGTCGGTGGGCCGTGGAAAAACACCGCCGTCCAAGCGAACGAACCGTCTGATCCGTATTTGATGGCCGGTTACGACAAAAAATCGTTGACGCTCTCCCATCACTCGAAGGAGCCGGTCGGGTTCCGAATCGAACTCGATATTTGCGGCAACGGCCGATGGGCGGCATGGGAAACGGTTCCCGTCCAACCGGGCGCCGAAGTCAAACTCGACATTCCCGTCGACGCCTATTGGATACGCCTCCTCTCCGACAAAAACACCACGGCGACGGCGGCGTTCGTATATGAATAATATTGACGAGGCGGTAGAATTCGACCCGCCGTCTTTTTCACGATTTGACATGGTCCGCGGTATTTTGAACCGCGTGACACTTCGTACGAAAACCCCGAAATCGCGAGTGTCAGGTTCGAAGTTCCGATTCCAATTTTTCGCGGAGAGCAATATTTTCCGTTCCTCAAAATGAAACTTTACGAAATCGTTCGCGTGCCGCTTGCTTCCCGAAGTTATGAAATCGAAATCGGGACCGACAACCTCGAACACGCCGGGCCGCTGCTCGCTTCTTCCGGGAACGTGACGCATTGCGAAATCCTGACGGACGAAAACGTTAACGCCCTTTACGCGCACAAGGTCGCGGAAAGCATCACGAACCAGGGGATCGACGTCGATCTTCGCGTCGTCGCCGCCGGAGAGCCGAGCAAATCGGTCGCGACGGCCGAAGCCGTTTGGGAG
>JAVBSX010000422.1:0-13312 GCA_031556455.1 Thermoguttaceae bacterium | reverse complement strand
CTCACCCTCGCGCGAGGGCCGGAATTCCCGCTTTTTCGGCGAGGGTGAGATTTCTCGCTCCGCTCGAAATGACGCTACGGCTGTCGAACGTCGAGGGAAATCGCCGCGTTGAAAGAAAAATCCGACTTTGCAATCCTCGTGATTGCGACGGACGCGGCGTTGAATCTCGGGCGGGTTTCGTGTAGAATGCGGCGGTCGTCCCGTCATTTCGTTGCGATCACAGTCATCCTTTGTTTTCCGAAGAAAACTCTCCCGCTTTATGGACCCCGCACCTCCTTCCAGCCGAACGCTCTTCGAATCCAGCCTCGAATTGAAGTGCCTCTTCTTTTTCGGTCTGGCTTTGACCATCGTGATCGCGGTCAGTTTCTATCTTTACTGGAGGGTGACGGCCGCCCAGCTCAAGGTTCAAAACCCCCGGGCCGCCAACTTGCTCGTCGGACAGGAAATGGTTCTCAAGCACTGGAAATTGTGGAACCGGACCAAAGAAAAATCGTTCGAGTCGCCCGAAGCGGGGTCGCAACATGATCCGATCGAAGACGACTTCAACCAAATGATGGAGTTGATCACGAAAGGTTTGCGGGAAGAAAAATTCAAGTCCCGGGTCATTCGATCGCAATACTACACCAATTATTTTCTGCCGGGCAATCCGGATGATTTTCTTCCCCGAAACGCTTACGAAGAAAATCTACTCTCGACTTTCGCGAAGGCGAAACCGAACGCGCAAAATCTTTTCGAGAACGATTACCGCGACAAAATGGACGACCAGACCGGGGAATATCACTATTACCGGGCGATCCGGGTCAACAGCAAACGTTGCACGGACGCCTGTCACAGGCCGATCAACGACGACGATCCGCTGATCGGGGATTTGATCGGGATCATGCACGTGACGATCCCGAAGCCGCCCGCACGAGATGCGATCGCCAAATACTGGGCGATTCTCCTGGGAATTTCGATCATCACCGCCTTCCTGTCGTTGATCGCCTTTTACATCGTGATCCGGATGGTCATTATCCGGCCGCTCCGGAATCTCAAGGACGTTGCCGAAGGGATCAGCCGGGGGGACATTTCCAAAAGGGCCGACCTTCACACCGGCGACGAATTCGAATCGCTCGGGATCACCTTCAACCGGATGCTGCGGCACTTGGTCGCCGCCCAGGAAAAGTTGAGAGGAGCCAACAACGAACTCGAATACAAGGTCGACGAATTGGCCCACTTGACGGTCCAGCTGTACGAAACGAACCGGGTCAAAAGCGATTTTATGGCGACGATGTCGCACGAACTCCGGACGCCGCTTAACAGCATCCTCGGCTTCAGCGACGTTCTCGGTTCGATCAATACTCTCGACGAGAAGCAGAAACGGTATGTCGATAACATCAACAAATCAGGCAAGTCGCTCTTAAACATGATCAACGACATCCTCGATATGGCGAAGATCGAAGCCGGTCGAATGGATGTCCAACTGAACACCTTTCAGATCGGGCAGGTCGTCGCCGTCCAATCGGATATGGCCAAACCGCTGTTGGACAAAAAAAACATCGACCTGGAAATCCGAATCGATCCGAAATTGCCCCCGTTGCGGCAGGACGAATCGCGGATCCAGCAAATTTTAAACAATCTTCTTTCCAATGCGATCAAATTTACCCCCGAAGGAGGTCGGATCAAAATCGCCGTCTTTCGGGAAGAGCGGGCGCCCTTTGTCGCTCCTTTGCCCGACCCGTCGGGGGGGATGGCTTCGCGGATTACCGTGATGCACAAGCATATCCCGTTTTTGGTTTTGGAGGTCAGTGACACCGGCGTGGGAATTTCGGAAGAGGACCAGCAGATCGTCTTCGAAAAATTCCGCCAGGCGAAACGCTCGATGTCGGACGGCGATACCATGAAGCGGGAATACTCCGGCTCCGGGCTCGGCCTTTCGATCGTCAAGGAATTGTGCCGGATGCTGGAAGGGGAAATTTTCCTGGACAGTCAACTCGGGCTGGGGAGCACGTTCACGGTGTTGCTCCCTTGGATGCTCGAACCCCGCTCGCGTTCGGAATCCGAGATGATGGCCGAGATTCAACAGTTTACGCGCAAAGCGGGACAGAGGATAGAAGAGAGAGGATAGTAGGAAGTGGGAAGCGGGAAGCGGGAAGCGGGAAGAGAGCCGCGACCTACGGTCGCGAATGGGCTCTCCCCAAATTCTTAATTCTTAATTCATAATTTTTAATTCTTAATTCACCCCTCTACTCTCCCTGCAAGAGCAATCCGTCGATCAGGGCGGCGGCGACGGCCTCGTTTTTCAAGGCCGTAACGTATCGGTCGAGAACGCCCATGATCTGCTGCCGTTGGTGAAACAGTTCCAAATAGGTCGTTTCCCCTTTCTGGTACGAGGCGTCCGTTTCGAGCAACGCTTCATACGTGAGCTGGACGACCGATTTTTCATACTCCTCGATCAGTTCGCGGGCATTGCGGTATTCGCGAAAGACATCGGCCAATTTTCTTTCCAACAGCAAAGTGATCCGGTCGATCTCGCGGTGGGCGACGGCCAGGTCCGCGCGGGCCTTCGCGATGTTCCCCTGGTTCCGATCGTAAAGTTGGATCGGGACGGCGAGGTTGACGTACGGAGGGTTCGTCTCGGCGGTGATATCCCGGCCGATCGATGCCCCGGCCGTCACGTTTGGAATTCGTCCGGCCTGTTGGCGGAGCAGGTAGGCGTGAGCTTGCTCGACCCGAAGCCGAGCCAGGGCCAGTTCGGGGCTGGTTTGTGAAACCAGAGCCCAGGCGCTTTCCCAATCGTGCTTCTGCGGCTCGGCAAGCAAGGTCCCGCGAACGCCCTGTTCGGGCAGCTTCGGGTCGCCCAGCAGCGTCACCAGGCGGGTCCAGGCGCCGTCCCGCGTGTTGCCGGCCTGTCGGAGAAGGACCGTTTGTTCGTTCCGCGTCGCCGTAAATTGCAGAACGTCGACCGATTTGACCTTGCCCGCCTTTTGCATCTCGAGCGCCGCCTTCATCAGATCGTTGCTGATCGTTTCCCCGTACTGCTGGATGCCGATATTCAACTGGGCGTGCAGGACCTCGTAATAGGCGATTCGAATGTCGTTATACAACCGAAGGGATTCGAGCGAGTAATCTTCCTTGGCGATCCGGACGTCGAACCCGGCGACGATGCGGTCGTACTGTTTTTTTCGGGCGGTAACGATTTCCTGGCTGAAATAGGCGGTGATTTTTCCGGGGCCGGGCGTTCCGACAGTGTCCCAGGCGGTATTCATCATCGGGTTGGGGTACAACCCTTGCTGAATCGCCCCGCCGCGTGCCGAATCGATCATGTCGCGTCTTTGCCGCAGCACGGGGCTGTACTGCCGGGCCAAGGCCCAGAGCTCTTCCAACGAGTAACCTTTCTCGACCAACGCGTATTGGACAAAGAGGGGTGGCAAGCTTCGCCAATCCTCAGGCAGGTTTCGCGGATCCCAATGGGGAGGGAGCGTGGGGGAGGATGCCGCAGGCGAATTTAGCGACGGCAGCGGCGGAGGAGGAGGGACCGGGGCTGCGGTCGACTGAGGGGCCGATTGCGGAGCGGGAGCCGGGGGCGGGGCTGGTTGGGCAATCGATTTTCGGGCGTTACCCGGCGGCAAAAGCGGCACGGGGGCCTGAGCCGAAACCGACCGGCTTGACGCAACGACGAAGAGACCGCCGATTGTAACGAATAGGAGAAAAATTCGGAACATGAGGGTATTCTCAAGCCGGTTTAAAATTCCCGTCTTCAGCACGGCAGCGGCCCAACGAGGCCGCGGTTTGACAGAGGGCGAAGCCTACTGTCTATACCGTCGACGGTATATCATCCTTGAAAAACAACAATTCCGTACACGAGCCTATCGGCACTTGTCTCAACGGAACTGTTGAAATTGGATTTCACCCCCTAAAATCGGCGCATCCGTTCGCGGTGTCAGAATTCCATCTTGGGATGGTCGGTCGCCGATATTGATCCCAATCATTATTGTGCCGGCGATAATAGCCGAACAATTCCATATCCAATTCGTTGAAACCTGCAGCGGAATCGACGGAAAAATTCGTTTTCGAACAGATGTTGTCGAGGATCATGCGGGACATTTCGTCTTCGTCGTCGGTTACTTCGGGATCACCGGGAATTCGCGACATGTGTGGCGTTTTCGCTGGTTGATCGAGCGTTGCTGGCGTTATTGGTTGAACCGTCGCAACAACAAACGCGGCATGACGTGGGCGGTATTCCCGCTTGTGTTGAAGCGATTTCCGCTGCCGAGTCCGAAGATCGTTTCCCGACCGGTGGAAACCGGTTAGGGGCGAGGTCTCGCGGAATCGAAGTTTCGAGGAGCCGTATGCACTAATGCGTGCAAGTACGGATCTGTGGGAGCCCCGGAGGAGCAATCCCCGGGGCCACCCGGTAAAATATCGCTCGGTTCACTTTTTATCACCGGCACAATAAAACGACCGGGCCGAGGAGACCGCTTTTTCGCAACGCGCTTTCTTTCGCGGGACCGTTGATCGTCCAAGTTTTGCGCTGCGGTTCCGGGAGTCCGGCGTCGTAGACCAGACGATTGAACCAGGTGCTCGTCACTTCGATTTCCAGCGTGTTTTCACCGTTTCGAACGGCGTCGGTGATCTCGAGGCGATAAGGTGCGACCCAGCATGTTCCGGCGTGTTTGCCGTTGAGCGTGACGGAAGCGATCATCTCGACGTCTCCAAGGTCGAGCGTGTAACGGCCGTTTGGATCGACGTGATCGAGCCGGAACGTCGTCGCGTAACAAACCGTACCGGAAAACGCTTTCCCTTCGTCGGAGAGTTCCAGTTCGTTCCACGGCTTGAGTTCTTCGATCCGGAGCGATTCCGGAGCCCCCCAACCTCCCGGGAACGAAAGCGTCCAGGGAGCGGTCAGTGTCACGGTCTCAGAGTGCTCGTAACGCTTGACCGTTTTGTCCGCCGTCAAACCGTTTCCCGGATGAAAGACGACGAAACACGCTTCCGCGGGCGGCAAATCGAGTTCGACCTGCGAGCGGTTCCCCACGGTTGCAAAAGGAACGGGTTCCGCTTTTCCGGTCAACGGGTCCCAAATTTCGCAGGTTTTCCCGTGAGAACGGAAATCGACCGCCCCGTGAAATCCACTTCCTTTCGGAGCACAGACGAAATACCAATCGGCCCCGTCGATGTGACGATGCACCCAGAGCGGTGTTCCCTTTTCGGGTTCCGCAAGGACGTCCGGTTCGATCGACAATGTTTTCAAGGCGTCGCCGATCGACATGCCGGAAACGACTTTTCCGCGTTCGAGAACGCGAACGCCCGGTTGACCGGATTCTCCCCAAAGTTCACGGACCGCGGCGTCAAAGCGTTGTTGCGTTTCCTCGCCGCCTGAGAGCGTCGCCGGTCCTTCCGGGGCGTCGCCGACGATCACGGCACCGTCCAGGACGAACTGCCACAGTTTTTCGACGGTTTCCGGCAGCATCCGGCGAACGTTCGGCATCCACAACACACGGTATTGGATTCCCTCCGGGGTTTCCAGTCGACCGTCGCGAACGCTCAATCGGTTCAGCAGAACGTCGGGATTGCAGTAATCGTATTTGTAACCGGCCGGGAACGGATATTCCTGGTCGGGCTTGTGGTCGATTTCATCGCCGAGATACCACAACACATCGGACACCGGTCGGCCGCGTTCCAGCAGAAAACAACAACGGGAAAGGTATCCGGTAAACTCCGGCATCTGTTTCCACCAGGTTTGGCCGCGAAGAAACGGCGTGCCGATTCCGGAGCCGAACGAGGTACCCGGCGGCAGGAAATCGGTGCGGGGATTATGGGTATACGTGTGAAACACGCAGTGCGTGACACCTTCGACGGCGTTGACGTTGAAAACCTCCTTGAGCATCCCCCAATGTTCGTCCCAGGTCAGATCAAACGAGGTGAACGCTTCGGCGGCGACCCGCGGCTTGCCGTACATTCGGGCGGCGGAAGCGGTCGGCTTGATCGGTTTGAAGTTCAGCGAGCCGACGAACCCCTCGGAAAACGGCTGCCAGAATTCGCACATCGGCACGTCGGCGTGCTTGAAAAATTCGAGAAGATCCGCCGGAAAAATATCCCCGGCCGCCGTTTCATATTGGATACTCAGCCCGTTCCGTTTCGCCAGTTCCGCCATGCGCCCGTAAAACCGGTTCGCGAACAGCTCGCCGATCGTTCCCCGCCAATCGCGCAGAAATCGTTTCGAGGTCTCATGGTCCTTGACGACGTAGCCGAAAACGGCGGGAAGGTATTTCCGGAGCGGATAGCCTGTTTTTTGGGCGAAAATCTCTTCAAGGCCGGGCGTCCAGGTCTGCGTTTTACACTCCCAACTGTCCAGAAGCATACCCCCGAGCAAGCCGCCCGCGAGCGGTCCTTCCTTGCCGGAGAGACGCCCGATGTATCCGGCGAAATGAGCATCGGGGCCTTGCGTTGCGAGTTTGTCGCATTCCCAGCCGGTTCCTTCCGGCGGCGCGGGAGCGTTACGCATACCGGTATTGACATGCCCGATCCGTAACAGGGTCCACTTGCCCGGAGGGATTGTTCCGCTCAGCTCTCCGGCGTCGTTCATCTTGTCCGTCAGGTCGAGAATCCGTTCGAACTCGACGAACGCGTCCGGGGATTGCCGGGGATGCTCCCCTTCGCGGACGATGCTGCGGAGCGTCCAACCGGCCTCGGATTCCCAGTTGTTTTTTCTCGCACCGCTGAGAAGACGAAGGGAATTCAATTTCATCGGGTGCCGGTTGAAAATCGTGATCCGAAACGTTCGCGCCGTCGTTTCACCACAGGCCAGGGAAATCGGCCGGTCGTCCTGCCAACTGCTCGGCGGAAGATCGACGCGGAGAAGGGTTCGCGCCCCCTCGTCCGGCAAGACGGCTTCGACCGTCACTTGAACCCCCGGTTCGTAACAAAACGCATGAAGGAAGCCGTTGATGCTGGAAAATTCCACGGTACGCAGCGTCACCTCGTTCGGAAAAGAAACTTCGATCCAATTCGGGGCCTCCTCACTCGCCGGGGGAAGATTCAATTTCCCTTCGGCGTTGCCGGCCAAACATTTCGCCCAGGGAAGTTCCTCCCGGTTGCTTCGGATCGACTCGGGAACAAGCGGTCGATTCGTATCATCTTGCGGCGTCGGGAAGGCGAGTAGGGCGACTTCCCGATAATCCCGCCAATCCTCGCCGGACGGTTGCGGTTTGGGAAGGCTGATGCGAACCGGTTCGCGACCATCGGAGTCGAGGTCGGTCCGGCTCCACACCAAATGTCGCATCGCCCGGGACGGCTCGATCCAGGGACCGCCCGACATGGCCCAACCGGGGCAGTTCTGCATCGTAAACCGCAGATTGAGCCGTTGGCATTCCTCGGCCGTATGCTTGACGGCGGCATCCCAGGATTCGCTGAGGCAGGGAATTTGCGGCTGCACACCCGGCCAGGGACCGCCGAACTGTCCGTGAAAAAGCTGGACGCCGGAAAATCCCGCTGCCGCGATTGCTTCCAGATCGGCGGTGATTCCCGGCAGGGCGACGTTGCCGCCGATAAAGTGGAACCAGGTTTCCGGATGATAAACCATCGGCGGCTTCTTGAAGATTTCCAGATCGGCCGGACCGAACGGCCGATCGAGTTCTTCCCGGGGCGGGACGATCGCCGGCGGAGCCGCCAGGGAAACACCCGCCGCCAGAATCAAAACGGCAATCATGCCGAAACGGAAAATACGGCCCTTCGCGAAAAAATTGGATCGGAGTTTCGAGCTCAACGCCCGCGGTTTCGGGGCTTTCGTCGCTTCGCTCAGGAAGCCCTTTGGTTCATTTTTCGTGCGGAGCACGGTATTCGCCCGGTTCCATAAAACAGAGTGCGTCATTTTTATCCTTTTCCAAAACGTTGCAAGGTGATCGACAATGATTTTATACCGTAGCCGTAGGGGCGGTAGGCTTCGCCCACTGCCAAGTCGCGGCCTCGTTGGGCCGCTGCCGTGTAATTTCAAATCGGCTTGAGTAGAAACAAACCGGTTTGAGTAGAGAGGTTGACTTTTATCGTTTTCTCCTTTTCGCGAGCCGATTCGTCAATCGATTTCCCGGCGTCGGCATTGCCGGTTTTCAAAATTGCTCCCGAATTCGGGTCGGCCCCGTCGTTGTCGCGGCAAATAAAATGGGTTGGAGAGGGACGGGGGAATTTCTTTCGTCATTATGGGAATTTTCCTCTGCAAGAAAAACAAAAACCCGTTCGCTTCCGTGTTGTAAAACAATGGAAATCAACGGGTTGTAACAAATGCCCCCTGAAGGACTTGAACCTTCGACCCACGGATTAAGAGTCCGTTGCTCTACCAACTGAGCTAAGAGGGCTAATCTGAGGATTTCCCGACCGTTGAGATCATCGAAGGTAGATCAAGACCGGTAAACGGTCAACAGCAGTCAACGAAATTTCGATTGGATTTTATCGGTTATTGGCCGAAACACAAGGGGGGCGATGCCTTTCCCGAAAAGCTTTTTTTCGCGGAGCGCAGAAAAATCGTCAATCGAGGAACTTCCCCTCGGCCAAACGCTGGGGGACGTATTCCTCGGTCACGTAACTGATATCGCGGGAGACGAGCGCTTCGACCTCCAGCTTGAAGCCGTTGTCCAACATCGTTTGGATCTCTTTTTGCCAAGCCTTTTTGTGGGCGAACCAAGGGTACTCGGCGATCTGCCTCGCCCGTTTGCGGTCGGCGTCGTTCAGGTTGATTCGGACGCTGTTCGAAAGGCCGCAGCGAACGAAATCCTCGCTCCGAAGACCGAGAAATTTCGCGCCGGGAATCGCCATTCGCTGAGATTCAAACGCGAGGTTGATCGAGCCTTGCTTGATCACGCTGTAAATGTAGTACCCCCACGGATCGTTATCCAAAAGGCAGTAGACCGGCAGCTGCAATTCGTTGTGCAGCCGGTGCAAAAGCCGCCGGACGCCGCGCGAAGGCTGACCGCCGCCGTGCGTCAAAATACAGTTGTGCGTTTTCCAGAATTTGTCCTCGTTGAAACGCTGCCAAACGGTTCCCTTTTCGACATGCAGGACGAACTTCGCGGTGCATTTGCGGAATTGAATCACATCCTGTTCGACGATCGAAGGGATGCCGTACCCGCCGCTCCCCATTCGCGAGCAGTCGATCTCGTCCCCTTTGTCGGCGATCGTGAGGTTGCCGACCATATTTCCCTTGTTTTCGGCGGCGAGATGCAGTTCTTCCCGGAGCGAACCGAGGATCACCTCGATATCTTCGATGATCGTATCGCACTCGGACTGTTCGTCGAACGTCTCTTCCTTGATCCCGGCGATCGATCCTTTGAGCATGTAGTACAGTCCCCGGATGCTGTTGGTCTTCCCTTCGCTGATCAGCTGTTTCGTCCCGCTTGCGACGAGCATCGTTTGCATGAAACTTTTCGCCTGCGAGAGATTGAAAAGCTGCCGCTGGGAGGTTTTGCTCCCCATTTCGATAATTTTTTTGCGTTCGTTGAACGAGACATTCGAAAGCGCTCGCATCGGGATGTTGACGAGCGGCTCCCGTTTGCGCGTCGCCTGCTTCGCGACACCGTCGGCCAGTTTCAAAATGCGTTCGAGCGTGTTTTTATCCCGAGCGGTAAGCTTGACCGGAGGGCGTTTGGTGGGAGTGGGAACGGCGGCGGCAGGTTGTTTCTTGGGCATCGAATGTCAAAGGAACGGAAAAAAAAGGAATGTTTGTAACACTTCAACCGTTTGGAGTTTTTTGGAATAAAACCCCGCTGTTCGTCATTTCGAGCGGAGCGAGAAATCTCACCCCGCCGAAAGACTCGGAATTTCAGCCCCTCGCGCGAGGGTGAGATTTCTCCTTGCGCTACGCTTCAGTCGAAATGACGAAAACCACCATTCGGCAGAAGCCTTGCGCCGTTATTCGCCCAGTTCGCGCAGCCAAATTCGGATTTCGTTGTCATATTCGCTCGCCAAATCGATTTTAACGAGCTGCCGCTGAAATTCGGCGGCGCCGCCTTTGAAAAGGTCGGCCGCTTCCGCGCTCGGGTAACGGCGGTTCGGGTCCGGGGCGATCAGGTTCCGGCAAATGGTCATGAGCTGCTCGCTCGAAACGACTTCCCGGGGCAGGACATTGGAAAGGTTCTGCGCCAGAAAACGTTTCGCTTCCAACAGGTCTTTCAGGTTGGAACTGGCATTGAAAGGAGAGGCTCCCGAAAGCATCTCGATCAAGACGTAACCGAGGGAGGCCAGGTCGGATTGCGGGGTGATGTCTCCGCCTTCCAAAACCTCCGGGGCGGCATAGGTCGGCGTGCAGGTCCGTTTGGTCGGAGCCGCGTCCGTTTCGAAAGCCGAGCCGATGTCGACGATTTTCGCATGCCCTGTCTTTTTTAGCATGATATTCGCCGGCTTGACGTCCCCATGCACGACCCCGTGCCGATGCAAGGCGGCTAAGGCCCCGAGACATTCCCGGATGATCGCGATCGCGATTCCCGGTTTCAGCCGCGAGTGTGTCGCTCCGTCGGTAATCACCACCTCGCGAATACGGGCATAACGTTCGTGGGACGTGTTCTTTTTGATCCGCTCCAGCATTTCCGGTCGCAAAAGCTGGTTCAAGTCGTAGCCGTCGACCCACTCCATTTCCATCATCCGGATATTCTCGCAGGAAACCCAGTTATGAACGTCGAGCAGGTTATCGTGCTGGATCACGGAGACCTTGGCCGCGACCCGGGCCAACTGCGACATCGCTTCCCCGTACATGTAATCGGTTTCGTACCGCTCGGGCGCGAACACCTTGACGGCGACCGGCAGGACGAATTCGTCGCTCCCTTGGCGTTGGCTCAGGAAAACGACCCCTTGACCGCCGCTTCCGAGCGGCCGCAAAAAGTCGAGACGCTCGTCCCGCTGCAGGCAGCGCTTTTCCAGGATTTCCTTGTAAGCGCCGAGAAGCATTTCGGAACATTGGGAAGAAGGCTTGCCTCCCCAAGTCCGGGTCACGTTACCTTCTTGAAAAAGCGTCGTTGACATGATGTTGAAAGATGAGAATGTATTTTAACCGGATTTCGGCGAATGATTGAACTTTCAACAATCCTGCTCGTCAATCCAAAGCGGCGTCTCGCCGTTGCGAAGGGGGAAACCGAGCCGCTTTCCCTCCGCCGAAAGCCGGTTGATGAGCGGTTCGTTGTTCTTGCGACGACGGACGTTTTCGAGGAAAAGCCGGTTGATCGCCTCGAATCGCCAAGCCGCCTGCCCGCCGACATGCGGGGTGATCAGCAGGTTCGGGGCGTCCCAAAGCGGATGCTCTTTCGGTAACGGCTCCGGATCGGTGACATCGACGACCGCCCCGCCCAAATGCCCGCTCTCAAGTGCCGCGATCAAATCGGCGGTTACGACAAGCGGCCCCCGGGCGACATTCGCGAAAAGGGCTCCTCGCTTCATTTTTCCGAACCGTGCGGCATCGAACAGGTATCGGGTCGAATCATTGAGCGGCAGGCACAACACGACCGTATCCGCTTCTCCGAGCAACGTGTCGAACCGCTCCGGCCCCCAAAGTTCGGCGACGTGCTCGGGCCGGTTTTCGGGGAACAGGTCGCTCGCGAGAATCCGGACGCCGAACACGGAAAGCACTTGGGCCAACCGCCGTCCGACGCCGCCGAAACCGACGATCCCGACCGTCGATCGGGTCAAATCCCGTGTCGGGAGCCGGACAAACCTCCTATAACCTTTCCATTTTAATGTATTACTTTCCGGTTGACCACGGAAAAATGCGCCTTTTTCGTCGAATTGGTCGGAAAAAAACGCGGGAAGATTTCGCGTCCAAGCGAGAATCAGCGAAAGAGTGTGCTCGGCAACCTGATCGGCGAGCGCACCCGAAGCGGTCGTAATGATCGGGGCGTTTTCCGCGGCCGCGATCACGGAGGGAACGAGGCACCAGTCCATACCGGCGGCCGAAGACTGAATCCAACGGAGCCGCCCCCGGCGAACGATCTCGTCCCAATCGACGGGCACCTTCGCGTGCCCGCAGAAATAATCGGCTTCGAGCAGGGCCGCGGCGATCTCGCTTTGCCCGACGTTGACGATCTCGACCTCGGGCCAGCCCACGCGAATCTCACCGATCAGGTATTGATCGACCGGGCCTTGTTTGTAGCAAACGACGAGTTTTTCCCGGGACATGGGTGCCTCCTGCACAGAAGAGCGGATCCAAAATAAACCTAAAGAACTGGGGATGTAGCGCAGCGCAATCCCCGGACACACAACATATGCAGTGTAATCCCCGGATATACCTCATACGCAGTGCAATTCCCGGACAGACCTCATACGCAGCGTAATTCCCGGATATGTCTCCAACGTAGCGTAATTTTCGGACATATCCGCATACACCAACGTCTCCGGGCATTGCCCGGGAATGATCAGACCTCGTCCGGGAATTTCGCTCTGCTGCATCCTCGGCTCTTTGAAGAGATTATTCCGCGGCGGCGGCGGCCGCTTTCGCGCGCTTGCCTTTGTTGCCGCGACGTTCTTTTTTGACCTTCGTCTCGTCGATCTTACGTTCGACGCGGCGTTCTTTCAAGCGAACCGCCTTGCCGACCCGATCACGCAGGAAGTACAGTTTCGCGCGACGCACGACGGCGCTGCGAACGACCTCGATCTTCGCGATTCGCGGGGAATGCACCGGAAATTTCCGCTCGACGCCTTCTCCGGCGACGATTCTCCGGACGGTAAACATTTCCCGGGTCCCGCCGCCGCTTCGGCCGATCACGACACCGTTGAAAATTTGAATCCGCTCCTTGTCACCTTCCAGAATGCGGCAGTGTACGTTGACCGTATCCCCGATCTCGAACGGCGAAACTTCCGCCTTCTTGCTCTTGCTCTCGACCAGGTCCATAATTTGCTGCGACATGTTATTCCTCTTCTAGCTCGTAAAAAAATTATGAATTAAGAATTATGAATTAAGAACGAAAAATGGTTTTTCTCAAGAGAATTCCGCAACGACAAAACCGAATTCTTAATTCTTAATTTTTAATTCTTCATTTGCAATAAGTTCCGGACGTCGTTCTTCCGTCCTTCGCCGGGATTCCTGCTCTCGATATTTCGCGATTTCCCCATGATTGCCGTTGAGCAAAATCTCGGGCACTTCCAATCCCCGGTATTCCCGCGGCCGGGTGTACTGCGGAAACTCCAGCAACCGGTTGCCTTGGGAAAAGGAATCGAACCGGTTGGAATCCTCATCGCCGAGTGCTCCGGGTATCAGCCGCATCACCGATTCGACGATCACCATCGCGGCGACCTCGCCGCCGTTGAGCACGTAATCGCCGATCGAAATTTCTTCCGGCTTCAGGATTTGCGAAAC
>JAVBSX010000407.1:0-4382 GCA_031556455.1 Thermoguttaceae bacterium | reverse complement strand
ACGGCGGGAAATCGAAAACCCGGTCGAGGAAACGCTTCGGCAGTTGGATGCTCTTCGGCTCGGCGCATCGGTCTGTGTTCGGCCCGGTCAATCGGTCGCGATCACGGCCGGCAGCCGGGGAATCGCGAACATCGCCGCGATCACCGGGGCAACAGTCCGGCATTTTCAGCGGCTCGGCCTCAAGCCGTTCGTCGTCCCGGCGATGGGCTCGCACGGCGGAGCGACCGCCGAAGGGCAGGCCGCGTTGCTCGGAAAATACGGCATCACGGAAGAATCGCTCGGCTGTCCGATCCGTTCGTCGATGCAGACCGTCGTGCTCGGCTCGCTGCGAATCGACGAGCGGCTCGAAATTCCGATACACTTCGACCATTTCGCGAGCGAAGCCGATCACGTCTTCCTCATCAATCGCGTCAAGCCGCATACCCGCTTCGCCGGGCCGATCGAGAGCGGCCTGCTGAAAATGCTGATGATCGGACTCGGCAAGGAAGAAGGAGCGAGCCTCTATCATCGGGCTGTCGCAGACGACCGTTTTTCGGTCGTCGTTCGCCGGGCGGCCGATTCTCTATTGAACCGTCTTTCGATTCTCGGCGGTCTCGGGATCGTCGAAAACGCATTCGACCGGACCGCCATTCTTCGGGCCGGTGGGCCGGATCAATTGGCCGCGATCGACACCGAACTGCTAATCGAGGCCAAACGGCTGCTGCCCCGGCTGCCGTTTGACAAGGTCGACCTGCTCCTGATCGACCGGATCGGCAAAAATATCAGCGGGACGGGCTTGGACACGAACGTCGTCGGCCGGAAATTCGACGATCACAAGGCGGTTCGCGGGGAAACCCCGGTCGTCCGCTGCATCGGCGTTCTCGGCCTAACCCCGGAAACCGGCGGCAACGCCAACGGCATCGGTATCGCGGAATTTTGCAAGACCTCGGTCCTCCGCGAAATGAACCTTGAGGAAACTCGGATCAACGCGATCACGGCCAATCACGTCTCGGCGGCGATGTTGCCGCTCGATTATCCGACGGAGCGGGAGATTATCGAGGCGACGAGCCGGACGCTCGGCCGGATCCCGATCGAGGAGTTGAAAATTCTTTGGATCACCGACACTCGGCATCTCGAAACGCTGCGTTGCAGCCGCTCGTTCCTCCCCGAGGCGAAGCAACTCGCCGCCTTGAGACGAATCGAAATTCTATAATTCAAGAGCCGCCCTAAAACGCGACCTGTGGGGCTTTCTTTTCTTCGGCCGATTCGACTTCGAACAGGGCGGCTTCCTTGAAATTGAAAAAACCGGCGACGACGTTCGAGGGAAAAACCTCCCGGGCCGTGTTGTAGCTCATTACCGAATCGTTGTACGCCTGTCGGGCGAAGGCGATCTTATTCTCGGTCGAGGTCAGTTCTTCCTGAACGGCGAGCATGTTCTGGTTCGCCTTCAAATCGGGATACGCTTCGGCAACCATCATCAAACGACCCAACGCCCCGCTCAACTGCGATTCAGCACCGAGCAGCCCCTTCATCGCCTCGGGATCGCCGGGGTCGGCGGCCGCCTTTTGGCCGGCGTTGGCGGCAAGGTTGCGGGCCTGTACCACCGATTCGAGCGTCTCGCGTTCGTGCTTGATGTACCCTTTCGCCGTTTCAACGAGGTTCGGGATCAAATCGTAACGCCGTTTCAACTGAACGTCGATCTGCGAAAACGCGTTTTTGTAGCGATTCCGTTGGGTCACCAATCCGTTGTAAACGCCCATCCCCCAGAGAAAAAGGACGAGCGGAATAAAAACGATAACGGCAATGATGATAATGATGAGCATTGTCATGGGAAAATCCTTGTGATAGGAGGGCGGCTTAATCGATTCAGACCCGACGAGAAGAACTCTCAGCCTGTCCGAATTATATCTTTTTTCAATCGAATGTCTATGTATCGACAAGAGAACTGCAAAGTCTCGTCATTTCGACTGAAGCGTAGCGTAAGGAGAAATCTCACCCTCGCGCAAGGGCCGGGATTCCTGCCTTTTCGGCGAGGGTGAGATTTCTCGCTCCGCTCGAAATGACGCATCCTCTTTTCTCTATCTTCTCACAAATTCAACTTTGCAGTTCTCTTGCTATGTATCGACTTGACGATTCTCGGCTGTGGCCGGGGTTGACCGATTGCGGGTTTTCCCGCACAATGTCAGAGGCTATAGACTGTAGGCTATAGACCATAGTATTCCGTATTCCAATGATTTCCTACAGTCTACAGTCTACAGTCTACAGCCTCACATGTCAAAAGAAGAAGCAACCGGAACCGGCGTCGTGCTCGAAGCCTCTCGACGGGAAAAAATGCGAAAAATCGAAGAGCTTGGGCTCGACCCTTGGGGAGGCCGGTTCGACGGGCATCTGAGCACGGAGGAGATTCGAACGAAAGAGCCGGAAATTGTGATCGAAGCCCCTTCGCCCGAGGCGATCGAAGCGGCGGCCGCTCAAGGGGGCCGACCGCCGGAGCCGACCCAGCACGGGCCGAAGATTCGGGCGGCCGGCCGGATTATCTTGCAACGAAAAAAAGGGAAATTGATTTTTCTCGACATTTGGGATTGGAGCGGCAAGATTCAAATCCTGATCGGGGCGAGCCAGGTCGGCGAGACAAACTGGGAATTAGCCCAATGCTTCGACCTCGGCGACATTATCGGGGTCGACGGCGAACTCCGGAAAACAAAAACCGGCGAGCTGTCGATCTTCGCCGAGAACCTGCATTTTCTCACCAAGTCGATCGAAACGCCGCCGGCCAAGTTTCATGGTCTTTCCGACCCGGAACTCCGGAGCCGGATGCGGTATATGGACCTCGTTCACACCGACGGCGTGTTGGAACGGATGCTTAACCGGACGAAAATCGTCCAGTCGATTCGCAAGACCCTCGCCGGGGAACGGTTCGTCGAGGTCGAAGGCCCGACGCTACACGCGATTGCCGGCGGGGCGGCGGCCCGACCGTTTACGACCCATCATAACGCGCTCAACATCGATTTGTATCTCCGGATTGCGCTCGAATTGCATTTGAAGCGGCTGCTCGTCGGCGGAATCGAGCGGGTCTACGAAATGGGGCGTGTCTTCCGCAACGAGGGGATCGACCAGACGCACAATCCCGAGTTTACCATGCTCGAATTGTACCAGGCGTACGGCGATTACCGCTCGATGATGGACCTGACTGAAAAGATCATCGTCGGGGCTCTCGAAGCGACGGGGCAACCGACGAAAATCGTTTGGAACGAAAAGGAAATCGACTTTACCCCGCCGTTCGCGAGAAAAACGTACTCCGAGTTGTTCCGGGAACACACGAGCGTCGATCCGGCGGACGAAAAGGCGGTCTTCGAATACGCGAAATCGTTGCACATCGAGACGGCGAACGTACACCCCGATGTCGTGCGGAACGAAATTTTCGAGGCAAAGGTCGAGGACGCCCTGGTCGGTCCGATTTTCGTGACGGACTACCCGGCGAGCATCTGCCCGCTGACGAAACGAAAGCGGGAGCAGCCGGAGATCGCCGAGCGGTTCGAGCTGTTCGTTCATGGTATGGAACTGGCGAACGCTTACACGGAGTTGAACGACCCCGATTTGCAGGATCAACTCTTCCGCCAACAGTTGGCCGGACAGAAAGAGGAAAACAGCATGTCGAAAATGGACCTCGATTTTATCCGGGCGCTCCGACATGGGATGCCCCCGGCCGGCGGGCTTGGGATCGGCATCGACCGGCTTATCATGATTCTGACGAACACGACCTCGATCCGCGAGGTGATTCTCTTCCCGCTCTTGCGCCCCGAGATCGGGTAAGGCAATTGAAATCAAAGAGCCGCAAGAACAAAAGCCGGAAAGGAGCGCAGCGTATTGACGGTGTGTTGAGATTGAACGCCAACACACCGTCAATGCGCCGAGTACGGCTCCTGTCCGGCTTTTATCGGAAAATAAGTGGCACCGGCGTCTGCGCCGCTCGGCTAAACGGATTCGTCTCTCAAAAATCTTTGCAAACGCTTTTGCAGCACTTCGGTCCTTGCCGCTTGTCTACTTTTTTTTTACCGAAAATAAATAATCTTTTCTTGCCACGTTATTGCTTTCACTTGGTAATTTGGGTATTCTCTTCAGAATGGTACAAATATATCAAACAAAACGGTCGTCACGGTTTTTCTGACATTTGGAAAACTGTGAGGCGTTTGTGTATTTCTTGGGGTTTTCTAACAAAAATGATAATTCCCGGAAATCAGAAACGTTTTTTTTCATCTTACTACTGAAGATCGTTTAATATAAAGGGAATCGTTTTAGTATGATAATTCAAAGCGCCGTGTTATAATTATTCCGCATTTTGACTTTTATCGCGGGATCCTTGTGTTCCCGTTTCATTTATTTATTTCGTCATCATCATTCAA
>JAVBSX010000272.1:0-7135 GCA_031556455.1 Thermoguttaceae bacterium | reverse complement strand
GGATCCGCTCGGCCAGTTTCAAATCCGCCTTGGTCGTGATCTTGATGTTCATTCTTTCGCAAGGGACGACCGTGATCGGATGCCCGAGACGCTGGACCAGCTGGGCATCGTCGGTGACCTCGAAGTCCCCGCGCCGAGCATAGGCTTCGTTCAAAAGCGAACGGCGAAAAACCTGCGGCGTCTGGGCCTCCCAAAGGTTGTCCCGCGAAACCGTGTCCTCGATCAGGTAGGCTCCGCCGTCCGGCCGTTCCCGCTTGACCCGCTTGATCGTGCCGGTGATCGGGGCCGCGAGAATCGCCGCCCCGGTTTTTTCGGCGGCTTCGAACACCGAATCAATCCAAAGTTCGCTCAGGCAGGGCCGGGCGGCATCATGCACGGCGACGAAATCAATCTCTTTCCGGACCATCGCGAGACCGTTCTGTACCGAGTCGAAACGCTCTTTTCCCCCTTCGGCGACTTCCAGTTCCAAAAAAGCGACGTTGGCGCCGAATTTTTGGAAAAACGTCGCTTTGTCGCCCGGATCGATCACCAGAATCACCTGCTTGACCTCGGGTCGATGCATGAATCGCTCGGCGCTGTGCATCCAAACGGGCCGGTGATCCAACAGCACGAACGGTTTTTTGGAAAACGGGTCGGCAAATCGCCGGCTTTGGCCGGCGGCCATAATCAAAACGGCGAACGTATTCATGTTTTTCGGTCAAGTGATGAGGCTGTTTCTCGGAAAAAGAACACTCCCCATTTTACCGGATTGCCGCAACATTGTCGATCTCGCGTTGCTCGACTGTAAAAACGTGGTCACACTTCCCGTCCGCGTTCGGCAACAGTTCGTGCAGATCGATCTCGACCGGCGTCGTCTTGTACCCGGGATGCGACAGGAAGAGCCGCCGCGGTTTCAGTTGGTTGACCGGGATCCCCTCGATCGACCAGCGTCCTTCGGAATCGGTCAAGAGGTTCACGAAAGAAACGGAAAGCGTGTTGCCGGGCACCCGGCTGCCGTCGTCGTACGGGATCGTCAATTCGACCGCGACCCCTTCGACCGGCTTCCCTTGCGGATCGCGAACGATTCCGCCGATTCGCCGGGTCGAGGGTAGTTTGATCGTTAGCTCCGGCGGCAAAACCTGATCGTCCCACATGCCGCAATACGGAATGTAGCCCGGGGCGATCAACGAAAAACGCAAACCGGAAAATTTTTCCCAGGGCGGCAATTCGAAAACCGCCTCACCCTTCTCGTCCGTCCGGAATTCCCGGGAGATTGATTTCCAGTCCGAGGCGTATTGCCGACGTTTCGATGTCGGTTCGGGGTGTTCGGTTCGCGCCGGACGGTCCAAAACTCTGTCGGCTCGGTTCATCTGCCCTTGCACTCCGGCGATCGGTCGGTCGTTTTCGTCGACAAACCGGACCCGCACGGTCGGCTTCTCCGGATTTTCGGCCGCCCCCCAAGCGTTGCGTTGCAATTCGAAAGAATGAACCACTTTCCCTTGCCGCGGTTGAATTTCCGGAGATTCCGCCGGCAGATAACCGTCGGCCTTGATCCGGAACCGACGATATTTGTGTTGGATATCCCGGGTTGAAAAAACCGTCGTGTAGTTTCCCGTCCCGTCATTCCAATGGGTCGGTTCGTTTTTCGCCCATGAGGGACTGTAAAAATTATTCGTCGATTCCGGAATCACCCAAAAATCCCGGACCGGCTCTCCGGTCAAGGCATCGACGACCTTGCCGCTGACCTCAAGCTGAGGCGAAAGGGCGACCGTGTACGCCGCCTCTCGCGGCTCCAGGGAAACCGTTGTCGTACTGTAGCCGGACCGACCGATCATGTAGTTGGATTCTTCGAGCGTTCCCGGGCTGAGATAATCGCCGTTTTCGTCCGCATGCTCCGGCGGGGCATCCTCGCCCACATGATTGTATCCGTTTTTCCATTCTTCCGACCAAACCCAGGCGTTCGGGATCGGGCGACCGTTCTCGTCGATGATATGAATCCGGACCGTTTGCCCTTCCCACAGTCGGAATTCCTGCGGTTCCCGATCCTCACCGATTTCAATCGTTGTTTCCCGGCGAATCAATTTTCGATTATCGGGGGAAGAATCCCTTGTCGAGATCGAAAAAAACCTTGGACCGGGTCGGAGACCAAAAAGTTCAAACCGCCCTTGAGCGTCCGTTTTGACTTTTTTCTCTCTGCCGCCCCATTCCCAAGTTGAAACACTCGCCCCTTCAATGGGCCGGGAATCCGGTTTGAGACCGAGCACGACTCCTCGATAAGGCAGGCCGTGATGCAATTGGAATTCGGCAGTTCCGTCCGGGAGGGAAGCGATCGGTGCGTAAACGAAACATCTTTCTTCGTAATCAGGGTGATCAATCCAAATTTGCAGAGATCGAAATTCCGAATCCGACGGTAAGGTTCCGTAACGAAACATTCCTTCGGAATCCGTGAGATACATTTCGTTGGTGTTATCCCGGACCTTTCCTCCCAAAACACTATTGATCGACAAATTAAAATAGAGTCTGACCGTGGCATTAACAATTGGTTCGTTGTTCTCATTGATGACTTTTCCGCGAATGCTCCGGCCTGGTTGCAACTTGAAAACAAATTTTTCCAATGAAGGCACCGAAGGAGTCAATTGAAGACTCTGTCTTACGTGACCAGGGGCGAATGCGGTGAGGATCGCCCCTTGTCCATAAGATTCTTCCGCAAGCCAAAAAACGATTTCCCCGTTTTCGTCGGAAATGAATGTTTTTTCGCCTTCATAATCCTTCACCCAGAGTTTCGCCCCTTCGGCAAAGGGGGCTCCGGTCTCGTCGAGAACCGAGACCGAAATGCTTTTCCAACCGCGTTTGGCGGAAAACTGGAAGAGATGCGCCGTTCCGACAGCCGGAGTATCCTTGTTTTCGGAAGCCGCCGTCTCGCCGAATTCCGGTTTCGCCTGCTCGGTCGAGACCCGCGATTCCGAAGGCTGCGTCTCCGGCTGTTCGAGCGGCGAGAGCATCGCGGCGGCGAGGAGGCTGACGCTCGCGAAAAGGAAGAGCACCGCCGTCCCGAAACGACCGAGCGGGGTTCGCCGCGTTCGCGGGTTCAGGATCGAGGTAATTCGCTGGCGGAGAATGTTCTTGCGGGCGGAGTTTTTTTGAACGATCGCAACCGCACAGCCGAGCACATGTCGGTGCTCGCATTTGAATGAGGCCGCGAGCTCCAGCAAAATCGAGGCGTAATCCGTCGGCTTCTCCCCTTCGAGCAGCACAAGATCGTCGCAGGCCAATTCCCGCTCGACCCGGATCCGCCAAACGGCCAACCAGAGCAACGGATGCACCCAATACAAACTCGCGACGATTCGGCACAGCAATTGCCAAGCGACGTCCCCCCGGGCGACATGCCCCAGTTCGTGCGTCAACACCGTTCGCAATTCCCGCGAACTCCAATCCCGGACGGCGACCGCCGGGAGCACGACACTCGGTTGCAGCAGCCCGAGAGTGAACGGAACCGAGCCGACCTCACTTTGCAGGAGTCGCGGCGTTTTTCGAATTTTCAGGCGGCGGGAAATTTCTTCCGTCAAAGCGACGATTCTTTCGTCCGTGAGCGGCAGCATCGGATCGAGTAATTTGCGCGCCGCCCGAATCGACAGGACGAAACGCAAGAGCAGCGCGAACGTGCCGATTCCCCAAATCGCGAGGAGAATGCTCGGCAAGAGTTTTCCGATGTTGGGGACGGCAATCGGTTTCGCAACAACGACCGGCACGACGGACAAAATTTCGGCTGTTTCGGAAACGTTTTGGTCGACCGATCGAAATTCGTCGGCCGGATCGGCGGTCTCCAAAACCGTCGGCACGTTATCTGCCAAAACAGTTTGGTTTTCTCGGGCAATTCCGCTGTCTTCCGGAATCAAAGAAACGGAGACAGGCAACGCCGGCTCGACGGCCGACGGCATCTCCGCCGGTTCGAACGATGTAACCTCCGCGACCGGTTCGACCTGCGCGATGTTCCCGAGAGGTTGAGACTTTTTGATGATTTCGAACGTCCAATGTGGTAAAAACGGCATCAACAACGGCAAAAGCAGCAAGCCGATGAGCGTCAAACTCCAAAATCGGTGGCGTAGCGCGGCGGAATTTTTCCAACCGAGCAGAAATAGCAATTGTAATCCCAGCGGAACGAGCAGGAGGACCGTTGCGCTAAACAATAATTGAGCGATGTAAAAAGAAATCGACATCTTATCGGTTCTCCTTTCGGGCTTGATCGATCATTTTTTCGAGATCCTTGTAATCCTTTGCCGTGAGATCTTCGGCGGCGACATCGAGCAGGGCGGCAACCGCCTCGGTCGCATTGCCGGAAAAAAAGTTCTGCAGCAGGTTTCGCAGCATCGATTTTCTCGCCGTTTCCTTTTCGAGGACGGCCCGGTACAGGTATTTCGTTTTTTCCCGCCGGTACTCGAGAAATCCTTTTTGAACGAGAATGTTAAGGATCGCACGGACCGCACTATAACTCGGCGGGTCGGCGAGAGCGGCGAGCACTTCCCCGACCGCGGCTTCGCCGAGTCGGTAAACGGCTTCGACGATTTGCCGCTCCCGGGGAGCGAGCGTTTCCAAACGAGGCGAGTTTGCGGGCATTTTTCCTCCTTTATTTGAACCGAAAATGCGACCAGAAATGCTAATCGTTTAGCAAGTGCTGATAAATTAGCACGTTGGGTTTTTCCTGTCAAGTCAAGAAAAGGAATTTTTTTAGAATTTCAAGGATTTGATTTGCGTGAGAAAGAGCATCTTGAAATTAAAGCCGGAAACGCGGAGAGAATCTGCCGTTGACCAACATCGGCCGTGTACGCGACAAGCTCCGGCGTCTGCGCCGCTCGGCTAAACGGTTGCTCAAACTCTGAAATCGCATCAATTTCCGTAATTGCTTTCGGAACATCGGGAAGGAAACAAGGCGTGGTCAGCGACCAAGTTTCGGGGTAGCCGATGCCGAAGAAAACGGGTAAAATCGAGCCGTCGCCTGATTTTTTTCCTATCGTTTTGCATCAAAGCCCAAACCAAGAAAGAAAACAATGTCGAAACGGATCGAAAAACCGAACTTGTTTCCGCAAGAAGGAATTACGATCGCCGAATTTTTCGGTCGCATTTCAAGCGGCGAAACCGAGATGAGTATTTGCCGGATCAGCAGCGGAGCCGGTTGGTCGGAACCGCGACAACGGCCGGAGTTCGACGAATACACGATCATGATTTCCGGGGCGCTTTATTTGACGAGCGAGGACGGCTCGGTTACGATCGTTCGAACCGGCGAAGCGGTGTTAGTCCCGAAAGGGGAATCGGTTCAATACTCTTCCCCCGAAGCCCCGGGAGCGGACTATATCGCGGTTTGCGTTCCCGCCTTTTCCCTGAATTTGGCCAACCGGGAATCTTGAGACGACTTCCCAACATTTAGCCGGTACGCCGCGAGCCGCCGACGATGCGTTTGAGTCCGGCCAAATCTTTGACGATCCGGACATCGGTCCAGGTTTTGCCGTCGAACAGTCCGGCGACGGCATCGGCGATCATCGGGCTCACTTCGATCATGATTGCACCGCCGGGCCTGAGCCGCTTCGCCGCCTGGGGCAAAAGCCGTTCGATCGTTTCCGTCCCTTTTTCCCCGGCCAATAACGCGGCTCGCGGTTCGTAATCCCGGACCTCGGGAGAGAGTTGCTCGTATTCCGGGCGACTGATGTAAGGCGGGTTGCTGAGAATCAGGTCGAACTCTTCGTCGACCTGACCGAAAAGGTCCGATTCGAGAAATGCGATTCGCGATTCCAGCTGGTGCTTTTTCGTGTTTTCGGCGGCAAGGGCAAGGGCAGTCCGGCTTTGATCGACGGCGGTGATCCGGCCGTTCGCGGCATGTTTCGCGACGGCGACCGCGATCGCTCCACTCCCGGTTCCCATATCGCAAATCCGGAGGCTCCCGTTTTTCGATTCCGGGCGGCCGGCTTGCTTTTTGATCCAATCGAGGGCTTCGACGACGAGCAGTTCCGTTTCGGGTCGGGGGATAAGGACGGAACGATCGACCTTGAACGCGAGAGAGTAAAATTCCTTTTGCCCGACGAGATAGGCGACCGGTTCCCCGGCGGCCCGGCGTTTGACGTAATCGCGGAACAGGGTTTTCTTTTCTTCCGGCGGCTCGGTTTCAAAATTCGTGTAAAGTTCGATCCGCTGACAACCCAAGGCGGCGGCCAAAAGAATTTCGGCGTCCAACCGGGCCGATTCCCGGCCCTGTTTTTTCAAAAAATCGGTCGTCCATTCCAAAAGTCGCTTAACCGTCCATGTTTCCGACATCGATAGGCTTTTCCGGTTGAAGGGGAAAGAGAGGCGTTAATTGTCGCGGTATTTTAGCATGTTTTGGGTTTCAGACAAGATTGTTTTCCGGCCCCGCAGGACGGTTGCAAAGTCTCATCAAATTTTCTTGACAGGGTTTACAGGATTAACAGGATATTTTTTTGATAAAGCGGATTGAAAAATCTCTTTCCCATCCTGTCAATCTTGTTATCCTGTCAAGAACCCGACTTTGCATTCCTCGTCCAGCCCCGGCTTTTGCGCGAAAGACACCGGCGTCTACGCCGCTCGGCTAAACGGCTGTTTTCCTGCCAAATTGGCAGTGCGTTTGATTAAGAAACGGTTTCATTTGCTTTTTTCCGCTGCTTCGCCCAAGAAATGAAGGGGACAAAAAAACCTTACTCAAACTCGAACTTTTTTCGGCATGGTCTTTGCAGTCATTACTATAATTGAAAGTAAGAATACTGCCGAAAACGGCAGCAAAACCATTTTAAACACAACTTTTTTAATCAGGTATCAAGACAATGGCACAGGGAGAAAAAATCATTGGTATCGACCTCGGAACCACCAATTCGGTCGTCGCGGTTATGGAGGGAAAAGACGTCAAGGTCATTCCCAACGCCGAGGGGAACCGGTTGACCCCAAGTGTCGTCGCGTTTACGGATAATAACGAGAATCTCGTCGGCGAACCGACCCGACGGCAGGCGGTCACCAACCCGACCCGAACCGTCGCCTCGATCAAACGGTTTATGGGCCGTCGGCACACCGAGGTTTCGAGCGAAGAAAGGATGGTTCCTTACAAGGTCGTCGGAGCGTCCGACGAATACGTCAAGGTCGAGATCGACGGCAAGAAATA
>JAVBSX010000106.1:0-2536 GCA_031556455.1 Thermoguttaceae bacterium | reverse complement strand
GTCGCGCTCACGGAGGCGGCCAAGAGAAAAGCCTGGGAAAACTTATCCCGTTCGCAAGTGATTTTCATGGTTCTTGCCGTTGTTTTTAGGGGGAGGTATTACAAAGAAGTGCTTGGGATTATAACAAAGAAAGGAAGAATGCGGAATCGTCAGAAAAAAATTTTTTACTTTGTTAGTCTGCTGTTGGGTCGATTCGGTCCCGCCTTTCGTTTTCGGAGAAAAAATGTAAAATGTCAGGTTCGATATACCGTAGCCGGTATGGGCGATAGGCTTCGCCCTCGGCCAAACCGCGGCCTCGTTGGGCCGCTATCGTTTTGAAGACGGGAATTTTCAACCGGCTTGAGTATAAAGCACTCTACACTTTTTTTCAGGAAAACCGGGAAATCATGTCAACGAACACCAAAAACGTCACGATTTTCGACACGACCCTTCGCGACGGCGAGCAGTCGCCGGGAGCGAGTATGAACCTGCGCGAAAAATTGGAGGTCGCCTCCGCCTTGTCCGAACTCGGGGTCGATGTGATCGAAGCCGGTTTCCCGATCACCTCTCCCGGGGATTTCGAATCAGTTCGCGAAGTCTCCAAAATCGTCCGCGACACCTCGGTCTGCGCTTTGGCCCGCTGCCGGGACGCCGACATCGCCGCCGCCTGGGACGCCCTGCAATACGCCAAGCGACCGCGGATCCACATTTTTCTGGCGACCAGCCCCATACACCGGGAATTCAAACTCCGCAAATCGGCCGAAGAAGTGATCGCCTTGGCCGTTCAAGGGGTCCAATACGGTAAAGCCCTTTGCGAGGAAATCGAATTTTCCGCCGAAGATGCCTGCCGGACGGAAATCGACTACCTCTGCCGGGTCACAGAAGCGGTGATCGCGGCCGGAGCGAAAACCGTCAACATCCCGGACACCGTCGGCTATACGACCCCGATCGAGATGTACGAGCGGATCAAGGCGTTGATCGACCGCGTTCCGAACATCGACCGGGCCGTTTTGAGCGTGCATTGTCATAATGATCTGGGAATGGCCGTCGCCAACAGCCTCGCCGCCGTCTCGGCCGGAGCAGGACAGATCGAGTGCTGTATCAACGGGCTCGGCGAACGGGCCGGGAACTGTTCGCTCGAAGAGGTCGTAATGTCGCTCAAGGTCCGGGGTGATTTTTACAAGGCGACGACGGCGATCAAGACGCCCCGGCTCGTGCCGGTCAGCCGGTTGGTCTCGACCGTGACCGGGCTGCGGGTGCCGCGCAACAAGGCGATCGTCGGACAAAACGCGTTCGCCCACGAATCCGGCATACACCAGGACGGGATGCTGAAGAACCCGACGACCTACGAAATCATGCGACCGGAAGATGTCGGTTTCCAAAAAAGCGACTTGGTGCTCGGGAAGCACAGCGGTCGGGCGGCGCTCGCCGATCGGGCGAAAACGCTCGGTTACGAATTGGAACCGGAGCAGTTGAACGTCGTTTACGAGGAATTCAAAAAGCTGGCCGACCGCAAAAAGCAGATTTTCGACGCCGATTTGCGAGCGCTCATCGAGCAGGAAATTCGCGAGCAAGGGGCTTCGGGAACATTTTCGGCGCCCGGTTCCGAAAAAACGGATGTCCCGGCCGCCGAATGGTCGCTCGTTTCCTACGAAAGCCGCTCGCGGACCGGCAAGAGCCCGGACGTCTCGATCACGCTCCAATGTGGGGAGCAGCGGTACACGGAAAGCCTTTGCGAAGGGGACGGCCCGATCGATGCGTTGTTTCTCGCGATCAAAAACCTGGTCGGCCTCGACCTTTCGATCCGGGAATACAACGTTCAAAGCGTTTCGAGCGGGGAGGATGCCCAAGGCGAAGTCTCCGTGCTGCTCGAATCGGGCGGCGAGGTCTTTCGCGGGGCCGGCGTTTCGACCGACACGATCGAGGCGACGCTGCTCGCGATTTTAAGCGCCGTCAACCGCATGCTGTTGGAAAAGAAAGTGTAGAGTGTAGAGTTCCAGATTCGGTCTTTTTCCTAACTCTCTACAACAAAGCCGTGAAAATAGCCTTCGCCAAAAAACGCGACGTCATTTCGACTGGAGCAACGCGCAAGGAGAAATCTCACCCTCGCGTAAGGGACGGAAATTCCGAACCTTCGGGCGAGGGTGAGATTTCTCGCGGAGCCTGCCCAGAGCGGAGCGTGGGGCTCGAAATGACACGGCATTTTTTTCGCGAAGCCCAATTCGACGACGTTGCACTACACTTCGGCTTTTTTCCGTCGACCGTAAAAGACCCAGGCGGTGCCGAAGATCAATAGGGCGCTGCCGAGGTATTTGAGTCCCCGGCCCGGATCGTAGTTGACGGAAAGAACCGATCTGTAAAGCGACTCCCGCGGCCGGGTCTCCCCGGGCAAAATTCGCTTGTCGTAAAGATAACGGAACTCCGGCGTTTCCGGCCCGAACGGTCCCTGCCGCGAAGATTGGTACACCCGGTATTTGCGGCCGGTCTTCGGATCCCTGAACAAGCCGGGCTGGTTCATTTTAATCAACACCTTTTCCCGCAAGACATCGATTTTTCC
>JAVBSX010000232.1:0-13102 GCA_031556455.1 Thermoguttaceae bacterium | reverse complement strand
ACCCCGAAGCGGAAACGATCCTGCTCGACGGCGAGTTGATGCCGTGGTACGCGATGGGCAAGGAATTGATCGAAAATCAATACCGCCTGATCGAACGGGCTGCCGCGTCGGAGTTCGAGCTGCTCAAATCGACCGGTTTCGAGGAAATACTTGCCGAAGAACTTGCGCACACGAATTACGAACTGTTCTGCAAGGATAAAAACGTTTCGGAAAAGATCGTCAATTCGAACAAGAAGGCGACGTATCGATTTCTGAAAAATTATCGGCACGTTCCGATCGCCGATATGGAACGGTATTTGCAGATTTACCGCGAACAGATCGCGATTTACGGTGCGGCAAGGCCGATCGAGTACTACCCGTTCGACATTTTGAAAATCGTCAACCGCGACGGTTCGGAAATTCTGTTCCGCGACACGCCGGTCAACGAGCGATACGATATGGTTTCCCGCGACGCCGGGCTGCTCGTCGATCTGCGCAACGAGGAGGAAGCCGCCCGGCTGATCGAATACTTCGCCGAGCTGCCGTCCGAAACCGAGGGGCTCGTTCTCAAGTGCAACAAGCCGGGCCGCTCGCGGATTTACATGCTCAAGGTCCGCAACGAAAAATACCTGACGATCATTTACGGTTTCGATTACCTGGAGCCGGGCAAGAACGAATCGCTCATCCGCAAGAAGAACGTGTCGAAAAAGTTGAGTATTTCGAACCGCGAATACGAACTCGGCTGGAACCTCGCGGCGATTCCGCAAAACGGCATCAACGGCGAAAACGAGGAATACCGCCGAACACTCGCCGCGCTGATTTTCGAGGAACGCAAGGAAACCGGACTCGATCCGAGGTTGTGAAATCGTGCCGACAAAAACGGAGAGCGAACCTCTCTTTCGAAACGAAGAGGACGGACTTGATCCCCCAAACTTTGCGCTACCGTCGGTCGTTACGCTTGTAGTAAAGTCGCCCATCTTCCGCTCCGATCAGGATGTCCGGGACGCCGTCGCCGTTGAAATCGACGACCGTCGGGCTGGTGCTGTGCCCGGAGATCGGCCGCTCATCGACGTTGCCGAGATTGCGGAACGTCCAGGTTCCGTCCTTTGAACCGACTTGCCGCCAAAATTCCGCGTTCACGCTATTGGCCAGAAAATCGACCGCCCCGTCGCCGTCGTAATCGACGAACGCGATCTTCCGTCGCCCGCTCCCCCCGGCCGACTTCGCGTTGAGCCGGATCGGTTCCCCGTTCTCATCGAGAAACGCCCGCCGAGGCGGCAGCAAAATCAACCCCTTCCCGGTCAGCTTTCGTTCGAAAAGACACAAATACCCTTCGTGATCGAGCATCAGCAGATCGACCAGCCCGTCCCCCGTCCAGTCGAAGGCGACCGGGGTCGTCCGCCATTGCGTGAGGAGTTCCTTCCCTTGCGGCCGGAGCCAACCCCATTTCAGTCGCGGCTGCTCTCCTTCCCATTCGACCTCGATCGGTTGGGCGGCCGCCAATTTCGGTTGCGTCCGGGTCCCGATGTTCTTGTACCAAACGACCTTGCCCCAAATCGAATTGACGATCAGGTCCGGCAGGCCGTCGCCGTCCCAATCGGCGGCCGTCAAGGTCGTATAGCCCCATTTCGCCTCGGCGGGCCCTTGAATCGAACCGTTCGGCCCGGCGAGAATCCGGATCGGCTCACCGTCGATCTCCAGATATTTCGGTGCGGCCCATTTCGGGAGCTCGACGCCGGGCCCGCTCAGGTTTTCAAAGAACTGGATATATCCGGCCGTGTTGCCGCACAAAATGTCCCAATCGCCGTCGCCGTCCCAGTCGATTCCGAACGGTGTCGCGAGGGCGCCGCACTTCAATTCGTCCGCTTCCTGTTGAAAATACCGCGGCTCCGAAAAGAGCGGCGCTCCGTCTTTGAAGCGGCCCGTGTTTTCGAGCAAGGCGACCCGACCGTCCTCGTCCCCGCACACCAAATCGTGCCGACCGTTGCCCGTCCAGTCGAACGCGACCGGCGTGATCATTTCCAGGTCCATTGTCAAAGGCTCGCCGTTTTCTTTGTGCAACCGGCGGCCGGCCGCATATCGCGGTTCGGTTCGGGTTCCGACGTTTTCAAAATAAGTGAACCCGTCCAAAAATTCCCCGCACAAAATGTCCAAATCCCCGTCGCCGTCCCAATCGGCGAAGTTTTGGCACGGCCAACCGAAGGTTTCGACCGGCTTCCCCTCGACGGTTTGCAGCATCAACGGCGTCTCATATTCCGGCTTTTCCTCGCTCCCTTTGTTCAAAGCGATATAAATGTAACCCCGGAGCGGCCCGCGAACCCAGTTGCCGTTTTCGTCGTAAGCGTTGTCCCAACCGTATTCCGTCCAATCGCAGGCGCCGATGCAAAGGTCGGTCTTGCCGTCGCCGTTGAAATCGACGTACTTCCACATATTGCCCCGGACCTTGTTCGGATGCACGTTCGCCGGCAAACCGATCGGGCTCGGGTGTTCGAGACCGCTTTGCAGAAAATCCGGGTACTCCGCTCCCGGGGTCAAGACCCGCAGCCGACCGTTCAGGTAACTCGGCTCGACGTTGACCATTCCTTTGCTGAGCCGCACGCCCGGCCGGAACACGGGCAGGGCGGTCTTTTCGGTCCCAGGATTCTTGAACACATAAACGCCGTTGTACGGTTTGTCTTCGCAATTGACGATCAGATCGGGAAATCCGTCGCCGTCGACATCCCAGGGAATCGGCCAGGCCCAGAGCCCGACGCCGAGATCGACGACCAGTCCGGGGTTGTTGTATTTGAGTCGTTCCAATCGCGTCGGTTCCGCTCCGACGGCGAGAGAAGCAGCGACGGCGACGATCAATACGGCAAACGATATTCTTGACATGGGATTGAAATAAAAGAGCCGGAAGTACGGCGTTGAAAAAAGAGCCGGGAATGTAGCGCAGCGCAATTCCCGGACATGTTCGAATCGGCAAAACGTTTCTATCTCACCCATTGGAGCAACATTTCCGCGATTTTTCAAGAGAGATTCCAAAACGGTTGCTAAGTTGTTGTGGTCCGTCGGCCGCGCAAAAGCAAGGCCGTCATTTCGACTGAAGCGAAGCGCAAGGAGAAATCTCACCCTCGCGCGAGGGCTGGAATTCCGGCTTTTCCGCCGAGGGTGAGATTTCTCGCTCCGCTCGAAATGACGTTGCGGTTGTCGAAGTTTGATTGAAAATCGTCGTGTCGGAATAAATATTTCGACTTTACAATCCTCGTGTTAATTGTAAAGTCAGCCCTTCTCGTGAGAAAATTGTCCGCCGACCTCTGTTCCCGATTCTGTCAATCCGCTAAAATATGACGAACACCTTTACTGGCGTTTGTCCTATAACTGCGAGTCGGATCAAATTTTTTCGCACCGTTCGATTGCCTCTTGGAAAATGAAAACACATCCTCTTTTCAATCAATGTCTCGCGGAAACTCTGGGGACGTTTATCCTGGTCTTTTTCGGCGTCGGGGCCGTACACGCCGCCGTCCTGACCGGGGCACAATCGGGAATCTGGCAGGTCGCCGTCGTCTGGGCGCTCGCGATTTCTCTCGCGATCTATGCCGTCGGGGCGGTTTCCGGAGCCCATATCAACCCGGCAATGACAATCGCCTTCGCCCTGTATCGCGGGTTTCCGAAACGACGGATCGCCCCCTTTATTTTGTCCCAGCTTTTGGGCGCGTTTTTGGCGGCGGCGGTTTTGTACGGGCTGTTTCAAGGAACGATCACGCATTTTGAAACGGCGAACAACATCGTGCGCGGCGCGGCGGGCAGCGAAGCCTCGGCGATGGTGTTCGGCGAGTATTTCCCGAACCCCGGCACCGCCAAGGCGATGGGCTGGGGACCGGAAGCCGTCCCGTTCGTAACGGCAATGCTCGCCGAAGCGATTGGAACCCTGTTCCTGGCCTTTTTCGTCTTCGCCGTAACCGATGCCCGCAACGCCGGAGGGCCCGGGGAAAAAATTCTGCCCATCATGATCGGCCTGACCGTCGCGATGTGCATCTCGGTGATCGCTCCGCTCACCCAGGCGGGATTCAACCCGGCCCGCGATTTCGGCCCACGGCTGTTCGCCTGGTTCGCCGGTTGGGGAACCATCGCGATTCCCGGCCCACGCGGGGGCTTTTTCGCCGTTTACATTCTCTCGCCGATTCTCGGGGCCGCCGTCGGCGGAGCGCTTTACCAATATGTATGTTCAAGCCGGATTAAATTTTCCTTGCGAAATCGGCAGCGGCTCAACGAAGCCGCGGATTTGTGGGGGGCGAAGCCTACCGCCGATACCGGCTACGGTATCTCAACTTATGAACGAAAAAAAATGAATACGAAATTGATTTTTGTCGGCGGCTTTTTGGGAGCCGGAAAAACGACCTTGCTTTGGGAAGCCGCCCGCGAACTCGCCGCCCAGGGCGAACCGGTCGGCCTCATCACCAACGATCAAGCGCCCGAGCTCGTCGATTCGACGTTGCTGACCCGGACCGGGGCGAATATCGCGGAGGTCTCGGGAAGTTGTTTCTGCTGCAATTTCAACGGCTTGACCGGGGCGATCGAATCGCTCATCGCCCGGGGAGCGAAAACGATCATCGCCGAACCGGTCGGGAGCTGTACCGATCTTTCGGCGACGATCATGCAGCCGCTCAAAAAGTTTCATCCCGATTGGAACCTCGCTCCGCTCACGGTTTTGGTCGATCCGAACCGCCTGCCGGAAATTCTCGGAACCCGGTCGAGCCTCGTCGAGGCCGACGCCCTTTACATCATGCGGTTGCAGTTGGAAGAAGCGGACATGATCCTTTTGAGCAAAGGAGACACGATTTTCGAAGCCGCGGGCAAGGACGCGATCGACCTTATTCAAAAGACCTTCCCGGGCAAACCGGTCGCGCAAATTGCCGCCCAATCCGGCGGGCAAGGGGTCGCGAACTGGTTGGGAACGTTGGAAAAAAGCCTGCAAAGCGGCGGCGTGTCGGGAAAGACGATCGCCCCGGTCGATTACGACCGTTATGCTCACGGGGAAGCGGTGCTCGGTTGGCTCAACGCGACGGTTTCCCTCGCCGTTCCGAAAGGGAAGGAAGCCGACGCCGGGCGTTATGTCCAACGGCTTTTGGAAGCCTTGCAAAAAGAATTGAACTCCTTGAACGCGGAGATCGGGCACCTCAAGGCGATCGCCGCCCTCAACGGTCGAACGGCCGTCGGCAACCTGACGCAACTGCAAGGGAATATCTCCGTCCGCAACCTGGGGGATACGGCGGGCGAGTCCGTTTTGACGCTGAACGCCCGGGTCCAAATCGCGCCGGAGCGATTGGAGGAAATCGTCCGTAAAACGATCGACCAAACGAACGACGGGCTTGAGACGAAAATCCTGACGCTGCGTTGCCTGATGCCGGGCCGCCCCAACCCGACGCATCGTTTTTCGGAAGTCGTCTGATACCGTAGTACACAGTTAATAGACTCGTTTGGTAACGGAAAGGTAGCCGACCGATCTCCGAGCGGTCGGGTCGGCGGCAGCCGACAACGCCCCGCCAAAAGACGTTGTTGCCGCTGCCTGTCGTCGAGTACGACGACGTAACCGCTCGGAGATCGGTTACCTACCTTCGTATCCGATTTCCCGTCAAATCTCCAATTTCCAAGGGGCGCGATATTCGTAATGCAGCAGGGAATTGGCCCGGTCGTTGCCGGGAAATTCCTCTTTTTCCGCATCCCATCGCAAACGCTCCCGGAGGGCGAGGGAAATGTTGGCGATCAGGCTCATCGTCGTGCTGCGGTGCCCTTCCTCGATGTCCGTCGCGGGCAGCTCCCGGCTCCTCATGCAATCGAGAAAATTCCGGGCATGCAGGTCGGTAATCGCGAGATTGCGTTGGCCGGGACCGCCCGATTCTTCGATCGGTTCCATACGGGCGCCCTTAGCCTGAAACTGCCCCGGCTGTTCCGGCTTGACGAGATATCGCCCGTCGTTCACATACAACGTCCCCTTGGTCCCGCGGAACTCGACATACGCCGGTACGGCCATGATCGGGTTGGAATTCGCTTCGAAATGACTGAATTCCAAAAGCCGTCCCGAGGGAAAGAGCCAACTGACATGCATCGTGTCGGGAATCGTCCGGTCGTCGTTCACGGCGAAGTTGCCCCCCATCGCGCAAACGTCGGTCGGGGCTTTCTCCTTGAGCAACTGCCGAAAGATGTCGATAAAGTGGACGCCGTTGTTCGCGATCTGCGAGGAATAATCCGCCCACCAACGGAATTTGTACGGCGCGATGTTCGGTTGGTACGCCTGCTCGGCACGCGGCCCGAGCCAAAGGTCCCAATTCAGGTCCGTCGGCGGCGTTTCCGGTTTCATTTTTCCGATGCCGTTCGGGTACATGTTGCTCATGTGAGAGCAGCGCCCAACGGTTACCTTGCCGATAAAATCGTCGAGGTCCTTCGCGGCGAGAGTTTTGTAGATTTCGCCGCTGCGACGATGTATGCCGACCTGAACGATCCGCTCGTATTTTCGGGCGGCCTCGACCATTCTTCGGCCTTCGACGACGGTCACGGAAACCGGTTTCTCGACGTAAACGTCTTTCCCGGCCTTGCAGGCCTCAACCGTTTGAATCGCGTGCCAATGATCCGGCGTCGCGATCACGATCGCGTCGATGTCGTTTCGTTCGTAAACCTTGCGAAAATCCTCGGCGAGGAAGGTCGAATCGCTTCCGTATTTTTCCCGGGCCATTCCCAAAGTCTTTTGATCGACGTCGCACAGGGCCGCGATCTCGACATCCGGCTGCTTCTTGAAGGCGTCAAGGTCCTGGCAGCCGCGATTGGCGACGCCGAGAAAGCCGACGCGAATTTTTTCGTTGGCCCCGACGGTCCGCGCGTAGGACACCGCCGTTTGGTGGGCGGAAAAAGCCGCAGCACTCGCGAGCGCCGCTTTGTTGAAACTACGACGACTGATGTTCGTTTGTTTTTTCATGTTCTCTCCTTGCAAAAATTCAAAAATTTGTTGCTTCTGTCCGTGTCCGTTGTGCCTGGAAATCAAGAGGCAAATTTCATGAGCGGACCTGCAACAAAAAACTGGTATCGACCACTCCGCTAAATGTGCTAAGGAATAGGAAAAATTTTCGGCGGCGGGATTTTCAGGCCGCAGACGGAACCGAAACGGACACTCAGTTCCTGGTAGTTCCAATGCAGGAAATCCCAAAGTTCCGGCGGCGGATTCTGCTCCAGCCATTTTCGAAGCAACGAAAAAACCGCGGCGTCGTACTTCTTCTGCGAAGAACCGTGGGCGTAACAGCGGCCTTGAAAACGCCGCAAATCGCCGTCGAATTTCGGGCTGATATGGTACAGCTCATGTATGATTGTCTCTAACTTGTCGGTGAGCCGCAAATCCATGAACCGAGGGACGAAAACGTACAGAATGTACAGATAATCCGGCCCTTCGCGGCTCGGCAAACGCTGGATCCCCCACCTTCGGCCCCGGTTGAAAGTTTCCATTTTCCCCTCCTCGAATCGCAGCGGCGTCAAAGAGGCATACACGCCGTAAGTGCTGCTGCTTCGCGTTTGAGAAAGGCTGAGAGCGACCCGGTCCATGTCAATGGTCCGAAATTCGCCGACCCGAAAGCAGATGTCCTCACAGACACGGCGCAGCGCGACCGTGTAATCGAAAGAAGATGAGAAATCCGACCGTTTCCTTTTTGCCGGGCCGCTTCGCATAAAGAACCCTCGACATGCACGGTTCAATAGACCATAGGCGGCTGCGACACCGGCGTCTGCGCCGCTCGGCTAAACGGGCAAGGTCTCTTATTCCATGCTCGGAATGACCGATCCCGATTTGGTGCGGTCGTTTTTGCCGACGAATTCCAGGATCGCACGGGTCCCGGCATCCCCCAACCGCGGTTTCGCGAGCCGCAAAATTCGGGTGTAACCGCCGTTACGCTCGGCGTATCGCGGGCCGATCTGGTCGAACAGAATTTCGACCGCTTCCTTGGATCCGATGATCTGGAGGGCACGGCGACGAAACGCGAGGGCCGGGGCGATCGCCTTGTTCCAAGCCTGCCATTTTTCGCTTTCGCGCCAGGATTTCCAAGCCGCCGAATCGCGGGCGGCATCGGTTTCCAGGGCTCTCGCGGCGTCCAAATGCTTTTGCGCTTTTTTGGCGAGCGTCACGCATTTTTCGACGAGCGGGCGAACCTCTTTCGCCTTTTCAAGAGTCGTAATGATCCGCCCCGGGTACTTCGGCGGCTTCGGATCGCCGGGACGAAGATCCGCCTCGTCGATTTCCCGTTCCGTCAACAAAAGACCAATGACCAAACTACGGAGAAGGGCTCGTTGATGATTCGGATTACGTCCTAAAATTCTTCCGGATTTTCTGTGTCGCATCGGATCGGATTTTCTCGAAAAAAGAAATGCTTGTTAAATATTGTGGAACGCCGAGGAACCGGAAGGAGCGTTCGGAATCCGCATTCCGAGACGCAAGCCGATGCTCGCGAGTTTTTCCTTGACTTCGTTGAGCGTCGTTTCGCCGAAATTTCGGACTTCCAACAACGCATCTTCCGTCCGGGAAACCAAATCACGAACGGAGCTGATATTTTCCGCGTCGAGACAGTTCGAGGCCCGAACGGAGAGGTTCAATTCCGCGAGCGTCATCGCCAATTTCGACTCGAGCGCCGGATCGATTCCGGGCAAATTGGCGGTCTTGGCCTTGGCATAAACCGGCTCGTCCAAACGATCGTATTGAATGAACGGGTTAAGGTGTTTCCGCAGAATTTTTGCCGCTTCGACCAACGCCGACTCGGGATCAACGGAACCGTCGGTCCAAATCTGCATGGTCAAACGGTCGAAGTTCGTTTTTTGCCCGACACGGGTTTCTTCGACGGCATATTGGACGCGAACCACCGGGCTGAACGCGGCGTCCAAGGGAATGAAGCCGATATCGTCGCTCCGGTCGCGGAGGTACAGCAGTTGTTCCGTCGCGGGAATATAGCCGCGTCCGTTTTCGACGACCATTTCCAACTCGAACGGAACATTGTCCGTCAAGGTCGCGATCAAATGTTCCGGGTTCAAAATGTCAATCGTCCCATCGCCGATAATATCCGCGGCGGTGATCGGACCGGTCGTATTTTTTTCGATCCGCAAAAGTTTCGGTTTCTCTTCGTGCGATTTGACGACGAGCGATTTCACGTTCAGGGAAATTTCCGTCACGTCTTCGAGAACCCCTCGCAGGGAAGTAAACTCGTGCAAGGCGCCTTTGAGTCGCATCCGGGTTACGGCACTTCCCTCAAGGCTGGACAAAAGAATCCGCCGCAAACTGTTGCCGATCGAATTCCCGAACCCTCGCTCGAACGGTTCGGCGACGAACCGACCGTAATTCGGAGTCAGTGTCTCGCTCTCACAAACCACTTTGCTGGGAAGCTCCAAACCTCTCCAACTAATTCGCATATAAACCTCCGGAAAAAACGCAAAAGAGAATGAGGGAAAATCACACTTATTTGGAGCAAAGCTCGACAATCAGTGCCGGTTCGACCGGAAGGGAAATATCTTCTTCGGAAGGAACCCGAAGCATGTAGCCTTTCGGGATGTCGTCGTCGGAACGAATGAGAAATTCGGGGATATCGCGGTTGCCGAATTCTTCGAGACACGCTTTGATCGCCTTGAGCGAACCGGGACGGTTCTTGATACTGATCGCATCACCGGGCCGAACGAGGCAACTGGGGATGTCGACCCGCTTGCCGTTGAGGAGAATATGACCATGCGAGATCCATTGCCGCGCTTGGGAGCGGGACATTCCGAAGCCGAGTCGATAAACGACGTTGTCCAAACGACGTTCCAAAAGGCTCATCAGCGTCTTTCCGGTATTCCCTTTCATTCGTTCGGCCATCGCGAAGTACTTGCGGAATTGCTTTTCGAGGACGCCGTAATAGGTTTTCACCTTTTGCTTTTCGCGAAGATGCAGACCGTAATCGGTCAGCTTGCCCCGTTTCATCCCATGCATTCCCGGAGGCGTTTGTCGTCGGGAAAGAGCACATTTATCCGTATCGCAGCGCGAACCTTTCAGGAACAATTTTGCGCCTTCTCGTCGACATTTCTTACAAACTGAACCAATGTTCCGGGCCATATTCGGTGTCTCTCCAACCTTCCAATGTTAAATCTGTTGACGGAATTTGTATCTGATTATTTTACAGAAGCGATCGACTACCATGTTAAACACGACGTCGTTTGCAGGGCCGGCAGCCGTTGTGCGGGAGCGGCGTCACGTCTTCGATCGTCTTAATCGTCAATCCGGCCTGTTGCAAGGCGGTGATCGCGTTTTCCCGACCGCTGCCGGGGCCCTTGACCTTGACTTCGACGTCTTTCATACCGAACTTCATCGCCTTTTCGGCAGCCTGCTGGGCGGCCATTTGTCCGGCAAAAGGCGTGCTTTTCCGGCTTCCCTTGAAGCCGCTGGTTCCGGAGGTCGCCCAGCAAAGAGCGTCTCCCTTCGCGTCCGTAATCGTCACGGTCGTGTTGTTGAACGTCGCCTTGATGTGGGCGATACCGGACGCGACATTACGTTTGACTTTTTTCTTTTTCGCTGCTTTAGCCACTTTTTTACTCTCTGAAATTCTGAATCTGTTTTGACTTACGACGAGATGCCGGGGCAATGATTATCGATAAAACGTTTTTCTGTCGATGATCGCACAATACCACGAATCGGCATCAATGAGGCGACATATTCAACGAGGGGTTACCTCAAGTCCTTGACGCCCTTCTTTCCGGCGACGGTCTTCTTGGGACCTTTGCGCGTCCGGGCATTGGTTCGCGTCCGTTGACCGCGGACCGGCAGCCCTTTGCGGTGCCGCAGCCCGCGATAACACCCGATCTCACGTAAACGTGCGATATTTTGGTTGACCTGTCGGCGAAGTTGCCCTTCGACGATGTAGTCGTTGTCCAAAAGACCGGCGAGCCGGGCCAATTCATCTTCTTTCAAGTCCTTCGCGCGGACCATTTGTTCGATCCGGGCCTTGCGACACAGTTCCCGGGCAATTTGGGGACCGACGCCGTAAAGGTACGTCAGGGAAATGACGATGGGCCGGTTATTCGGAATATCAACACCTAAAAGACGAGGCATTCTCTTGTTTCTCCGTTGAATGCAAAAAACTTAAAAAACAGGCGAAAAATCAACCTTGTCGCTGCTTGTGCCGGGGGTTGACACAAATAACGTACACGCGTCCCCGACGCTTGACGACCTTGCAATTCTCGCAAATTCGCTTGACACTGGCTCGAACTTTCATTTTTCTTCCTCAATTAATCTCTTGAAGCGGCACTTCCAATATCGAAGGACACGCTAGAATGAGCACCAAATTATAAACTATCCGCAACGGGCTGCAAGGCCCACTGGTCGGATTTCCGACCGGTTCTTCCCAAGAAAACCACAAAAATTTTTCCAAAAATCCGTCGTCCGCCCGGTTTTTTCGGTCCGATGCCGTAAAACCCGAGGGCCGCCTTTCGCGAAGCTCAGGTTTGCGAATTTTGGGCGCCGACGCAAAGGTATCGGGAAATGTCGATCATTTCTTCCTGCGACTGCGGAGAGCCTGTCAAAACATATGGTCCCGCCTTGGTGATCGCGATCGTATGTTCGAAATGGGCACTCCCTTTACGATCAACGGTCGACATCGTCCAATGATCCCGGCCGACGCGAACCCGCTTGCTGCCGACGTTGACCATCGGCTCGACGGCGATCACCAACCCGGGTTGGATCCGAAAATCACCGTTGCGAAGCAAATCGGCACACACGTAATTCGGAACCTGCGGCGGTTCGTGCATATCGCGCCCGATTCCGTGTCCAACCAACGTTTCGACGACCGAAAAATGATTTTTCCGGACGAAATTTTCCATTTCCCGGGCGACTTCGCTCCAGTAACTCGCCTTGGCGAGACGCTGGATCGCCAAGTCCAAGGTCCTCGAAGTGATATTCAAAAGTTTTTCGAAGGTTTCGTCGATCTTCCCAACCGGTCTTGTAACCGCCGCATCGCCGCACCAGCCCTCGAAACTGCAACCGGTATCGATGCTGACGATATCCCCTTCGAGCAATTCCCGTTTGCCGGGAATCCCATGCACCACTTCCTCGTTGACGGAAATGCAAGTGACCGCCGGGAAAGGCACGCCGTTGCCGCTCGGAAATCCTTTAAAGAGTGAGACGGCGCCTTGATCGATAAAAAAACGTTCGACGGCGAGATCGATCTCTTCCGTCAAAACTCCCGGTCGGCAGTACGAGGCCGCGATTTCGTGAGCGTGCCAAACCAAAAGCCCCGCTTTTCGCATCAACGCGATTTCCCGCTCCGATCGCAAGTTGATCATCCGATCATTCCTTGTCGCTGTCGTTTCAGCGTGCGAGTTTGCGGATTTCAAAGGGAGCCTAGTCATAAATTTAAGAAAGATGAATCAGTAGTAGGAGCGGGTTCGAGAATTCATGATTCTTAATCGGGCAGGCTCGCGCAAGTTGCCTTGTTTGTCAATTCGAACTTGAAATCATTACAAGGTCGCAGGACTCGATCAACGCAAAATTTGTATCCCACCAGGACGCCGGCGTCTGCGCCGCTCGGCTAAACGTCCGATAGTAGGAAATGGTTGAAAAACAAACCCTACAGCCTACGGTCTATAGCTTACTGCCTTTTTCTTATTTGTAGGTATCGAGAACGGCAGTCGCTCGATCGAAAATCTCGTCGATCGTTCCCAAACCGTCGATCGATTTGAGCAAATTCTGTTTCCCGTAATACTGCAAAAGCGGCATCGTCTGGTTCGAGTAGGAAACAAGCCGTTGCCGAATCGCTTCGGGATTATCATCGGCCCGACCGCGACCGGCCAAGCGGTTGAAAAGCTCTTCTTCCGGAACCTTCAGTTCGAGGACGACATCGAGCGGTGTTTTTCGTTCGGCGAGCATCGCATCGAGCGATTCCGCCTGGGCGATGGTTCTCGGAAAGCCGTCCAAGAGAAAACCGCCTTGACAATCCGCGGCTTTCAAACGTTCGGCGATGATCCCGATCACGACGCTGTCGGGGACCAGCTGTCCGGACGACATGTATTTGTCGGCTTCGATCCCGATTTCGGTTTTCGCGTCCCGTGCCGCACGGAGCATATCTCCGGTCGAAAGGTGGGCAACCGCGTA
>JAVBSX010000172.1:0-5353 GCA_031556455.1 Thermoguttaceae bacterium | reverse complement strand
ATCCTGACGTTTCGGGAAGCGTTTGAAGCGGCCAATTTCAACAAGCAGGTCGGAGACGCCCCGGCCGGTTCCTTTACCGATTCGGACGTGATCCAATTCGCCGACGGGTTGAGCGGGACGATCGTTCTGAACGGCGTCTCGCTTCAAATTTTCGGCGGAATGACGATCCAAGGCTCGGGAATGAACCTCGTTTCGATCGACGCCCAAGGGAAATCCGGAGTGATCAAGGCGGTCGGTTCGATCAACGTCGGCCTTTCCGGACTGACCTTGAAAAACGGTCTCTCGGAGACGAACGGCGGGGGGATTCTCGCCTACCATTCGACGTTGAGCTTAAACAATTTCGCCGTCCGGGACTCCCGGGCTTCTTCGCTCGGGCTTGGCGGGGGTGTTTATATCAAGAAAGGAACGTTGGACGCGAACGATTTCGTTCTTTCCGGAAACTTCGCGCGGAACGGCGGCGGGCTCTATCAAAACGACACCAAATCGACATTGATCAACGTTTCGTTTTACGACAACGCCTCGAAAGAGGAGGGCGGAGCGTTTTATCAACAGCTCGGGACTTCGGAGTTCGCGAACGCGACGATCGCCCGGAACGAATCGCCGTTCGGCGGCGGTTTGGTCTTTCTCGATGCGACATCCAAATTGACGCATTTGAGCGTAACCCGCAACATTTCCGACACTGTCGGAGGAATGGTCGTTGGTTCGAAATCGACCGTCGTATTGACGAATTCGATCGTCGCCGACAATTTTTCTTACGGGACGACCGATATTTTCGTGTACCGCAATACAACCAGCGACAACGGGACATTGTCCGGCTCCTACAATTTGATCGGGGACGGAACCGGCATGGTCGGATTGATCGACGGGACGAACGGCAACATGGTCGGAACGCATTCTTCGCCGAAAAGCCCCGGGTTTGCTTCGCCTTCGTATTACAACGGGCAGTTGACGTATCCGCTTTTGGAAACCAGCCTCGCGGTCAACGCGGGAAATTACGACAATTCCCTCGGCAAGGGGGCGACCAAATTGACGACCGATGTCCGGGGGAGCGGATATCAACGCCTCTCCGGCGCAAAGGTCGATCTTGGGGCCTGCGAACGGCAGGGGAGCCTTGTGCCGAGAATTACCGCCCCGTCCCACGCGATTCGGCAGGGGCAAACGCTTAAGTTGATCGGTTTGGTAACGGGACAGAACAATATCACCTACCTTTGGGACTTCAACAACAACGGCCTGTACGGTGAAACCGGTGCGGCGGCGACCCAGGGCGAGGAAACCGGAGATGTCGCGACCTTCGATTCGACCGGGGCCGTTCGCGATCCGGCCGCTCCCTATAAGGCGAGATTAATCGCCGTCGACAGCTTGGGAAACCGGAGCGACCCCGTTGATTGGGATATTAACATCCTTAGCGACCTGCCTTGTTACAGCATTATCGGGCCGTCGAATTTCTCGCAGGATGAAGCACAAAAATGGCGGATCGACGCAAACAACGCCCAGGATGATCCGATCGTCAGTTGGACGATTCAATGGGGGGACGGATCGGCGAACACCGTGATCAAAGGCGGTCCGAAAAATACGATTTTTCTCTCGCACGTTTATCACACTGCCGGTGTTTTCTCGCTCCTGGTTACAACGGAATCGTTGTTTGGAGAACCGTATCACTTTACCTTGACCACATTCCAGGTTAATGCGAAAACATCGGCCCTGAGCTTCGCCGCCTTCGATCTTCCGGAGGCTTCGGATACGATCGCCCCGGTTGCCGCGGAAAACGAGGCCGCCCTCCCGGTCGCGGACGCAAGCGGCCCGAACGTCCTTGCGGCTTTGACGCCGACATTTTTCCAGGAAACGGAATCTTCCGGGCTGCCGCCCTCGAATGTGCCGCAAGCCGTCGATATCGCGACGCTCGCCCTTTACGAACAGGCAACCGCGAAAGCGATCGTTCAATGGGCCGAATCAGACGAGTATTGGCATCTGAATTCGAACCGATTCCGCTTGGGGGAATAACCTGAATCGCCGAGAGCCGACGGAAAGCCGTCTGCAAGGAGACAGTTCGCGAAACGGCTCTCTTTCTCACGATCCTGAAAAACTCTCACTTGCCGAAAACTTCGGAGTTCGGCCCGCTCGCGAGGGGGAGTTTTATCACTTCGTTCGAAATAACAACGCGAGTACAATATTGGTTCAACAGCAAAAAATGTCGAAAGCAATTGTTCTTTTTTCCGGCGGATTGGACAGTTTGTTGACGGTTCGCGTCCTCCAACGGCAAGGCGTCGAGGTCGTCGGCCTTAACATCCGGACGCCGTTTCATAATTGCTCGGAACACGCTCGATCGCGGGCCGAGCAGCTTGGAATCCCGCTTCGCGTCCGCGAAACCGACGATTCGTACCTCGCGATGGTCGCCGCCCCACGATTCGGGTACGGCAAGGCGGTCAATCCTTGCATCGATTGCCGGGTCGTGATGTGCCAAATCGCGAAGCAAATCCTGGACGAGGAAAACGCCGATTTCGTCGCGACCGGGGAAGTCGCCGGACAGCGACCGAACAGCCAAAAGCAGCACCAGCTCGCCCTGATCGCCCGGGAATCGGGACTCGACGGTCGGCTGGTGCGCCCGCTGTCCGCGAAAGTGCTCGGGCCGACGATGCCGGAAAACGACGGACTGCTCGACCGGGAAAAATTGTACGCCTACACGGGCCGCGGCCGCTTGCAGCTCATCGCCTTAGCCCGACGGTTGGAGGTCGGCAAGATTCCGCAGCCGTCGACCGGCTGCCTGTTGTGCGAGAAATCGTACGCGCCCCGGTTGATCGACCTGTTCCGACATTGCGATTCCCCGAGAACCTGGGACATTGATGTTCTTGCGGCCGGACGGCAAATTCGGATCAACCCGAACGTCAAATGTGCGATGGGACGCAACGAAGCCCATTGCCTGCGATTGCAGGAACTGTTCGAGCGACCGGATGCACGAGATTCGGTTTTGCTCGTTCCGGAAAACTTCAACGGGCCGACGACGCTGTTTGTCGGGACGAATCCCGAGGCGGAAGATTTCGAGCAGCTCCTCGATTTGGCCGGGTCGTTGACGCTGCGGTTTACCAACCCGGAAAAGTACGATCCCGAAAACGCCGTCTTTCAAGTCCGATACGGTTCCGTCCGGACGCTGTGCCAAGCCCGCCCCGATCCGGCCGCCGGAGATTACCGGGTGATTGAATAACCGGGCCGCGTGAGCCGTTAAAACAGAAAAAAGCCGCTTGTGAAGCGAAGCGCAACTTGCGGACCTTGTACAAGGTCCGCGATATCAGAAATATGTCGGATTGGGCAGCAGCCGGAAGCGTAAGCGCCCGGTTTTTGGAGCGAAAACGCGGAGCGAACCCGGCGTTTACGCTTCGGGCTGCTGTTTGCGGCGTTCGATTTTGAAACGAACGAACGGCCCCTTACCACTTCAAACCGAAGCGATCCCCTTCGGAAGCGGAGCCGGTTCCGCCCTTGAGCGGTCCCTTGTGCATCTGCTTCTGCTTGAGCGGGACGGCAACCGATTCGACCTCTGCTTTCTTCCCTTTCCCTTTGCCTCGGCCGGTCGGGCCCGAAGTGTCTTCCGAGCCCTCTTCGCTCGAAGCCGTGTATTCCGGCTCCGGTTCCGGCATCAGCTGCTTCATTGAAAGGCTGATCCGACGGGCGGTCGGGTCGATCGATTGAATAAAGACATCGACCCAGTCCCCTTCTTGAACGACATCGGCCGTTTTGCCGACCCGTTTATGCGAAAGTTCGCTGATGTGAACCAGCCCTTCGACGCCCGGCATCAGTTCGACGAACGCCCCGAAGTCCATGATTTTGGTTACTTTCCCGCGAGCGGCCGATTTTTCCTCGAACCGCTCGAAAATGTTGCTCCAGGGATTGTCGGCATCATCACGATAGGCGAGGGAAATCCGGTTCGCTTCCAAATCCATTTTCGTGATCTTGACCTTGATCCGCGTTCCTTCGGAGAGCACGTCGCCCGGATGCCGGACCCGGCCCCAGGAAAGAGCTCCGATCGGCACGAATCCGTCGACCCCGCCGAGATCGACGAACGCTCCGGCGTCGATGATTTTGCGGACCAGCCCTTCGCGAACCTGACCGACTTCGAGTTCTTTGAGCAGTTTTTCCCGGAGCTCTTCCCGTTCTCGTTCGATCATCACTTTGCGGCTCAAAACGAGGTTGCGGCGGGAGGGATTCGCTTCGACGACGACGCAGACCAGGGTTTGGCCGACGAAATCTTCCGCGTTCTCGACCCGAAAGACGGCGATTTGGCTCATCGGAATGAATCCGCGAATTCGGTTGACCTCGCATTCGAGCCCGCCGGTGTTCGCTTTGATTACTTTCGCGTTGAGGATCATCCCCTCTTCGATCTGCTCCCAATCCCGGACATCGGCGGCCGTCAGCGGCAGGGAGAGTTCGTAAAGACCTTCCGCGGGCAGGTGCTTGAGCACGGTCAGGTCCAGTTCCTGCCCGATAGTCGGCTCTTCTTTGAAATACCGGAGCGAAACGATCCCCTGATCGCGGCTGCCGATGTCGAAAAAGACGTCCTCGTTCCCAATCGAAACGATTTTCCCTTTCAACTTGGTTTCCGGTTCGAGCACGGCTTGGGCGGCGACCGCATCGACGTTTTGCATGAGCGATTCCATTTCCGTGCCTTCGAACAGGGCGGAAAATTCCTCTTCGAGATCGTCGGACATTTTGCCTTTGACTTTCGGCACCGGAATGCGGCCGGCGGGCCGGAGCGGGACGTTCTTGAACGATTTCAAGCCGTCCTCCGAAAGACGGTCCGGAAATTCCTCGTCGTCGTTTTCCCCTTCGGATTCGGCCTGATTGCGCTGCGGCCGGTCGTTTCCTTTTTTGGCATGGTCTTTATTCCGATCGGCCCGATCCTCGTCCTTTTTTCGAGGCTGCTCGTTTTTGAACGAAGCGGCCGCCGGGGCGACCGGGTCCGCTTCGGTAGCAGGCGAATCGGTGTTTTCGGCTTGCAGCTGCTCCGGGTCGACAACGGCGATCGCGGGCTTGGGACGATAGGCTTCCGGATTCCGTTGGGAACCGATTAAGACCCTCTGCCGCTGGGAATCGGCTTCCGGAGCGGGCGACGGCGTTTCCGCGGTTTGAGGTTCAAGCGATGCGACGGGCTGTTGAGCTTCCGGAAGGTTCGATTCTTGAGACATGATTGAAAAAAAGACAGGCGGGGAGACAAATAAAAACAGTGACCAGCCCTTCTATTGTAGTTCGATTGGCAAGAAAAAAAAGCGGGGCGTTACAATCCGCGGGGAATTGCAAAGTCGATTATTTTCGATTTTCAATCAACCGACAACAGCCGAGACGTCATTTCGAGCAAAGCGAGAAA
>JAVBSX010000425.1:0-9493 GCA_031556455.1 Thermoguttaceae bacterium | reverse complement strand
GCCCCGCAGTTCGTCATTTCGAGCGGAGCGAGAAATCTCACCCTCGCCGAAAGACTCGGAATTCCGGCCCTCGCGCGAGGGTGAGATTTCTCCTTACGCTACGCTTCAGTCGAAATGACAAAATCACCATTCGGCTGAAGTGTTACTCATTTTTTGGAAACAGAGAGAGATTAGACTTGTTCGGAAACCCCCGAAAATTCTGCCTACTTAACCAAAAGTGTTGATTTTTGGCAGAATAGGCAGGTTTAAATGGGGGTTACCGAACAAGTCTATTATTGGAAAATTGTCATACGAAACTGTTCGTAGTATATTACGAAGATATTCGTAAGTCAAGTTGATAATTTCATTTTTTTGAAAATTTTATTGCCGGACAAGAATTTGTTCTTCCGACTTTGGCCGGTTGCATGAGGATTGTAAATCTCTCGACATTTTCGCGGGAACGGATACAATAGTTCGATATTGAAGAATTTCCTCCCACTTTCCAACCGCCCCCTACAGCCTACAGCCTACAGCCTACAGCCTACAGCCTACAGCCTACAGCCTACAGCCTACAGCCTACAGCCTACAGCCTACAGCCTACAGCCTACAGCCTACAGCCTGCAAAAGTTCAAGATGAATCCGATTCTCCTTAAAACCGCCGGTCTCGGTGCTTCGGCCCTTATTCGTTCCTGGATGGGGACGCTCGATCACAAGGTTGCGTATTACGATCCGAACATCGATCCGGCCTACGCCAACGACGGGCGGCGTCGGATTTATATTTTTTGGCACGAATACATCCTGATCCCGCTCTATCTTCGGCGGAACTGCAACCTGACGATGCTCTTGAGCCAACATCGGGACGCCGATGTGCTGGAGCAGGTTGCCAACGTTTTCGGATTCGAATGCGTTCGCGGTTCGACCTATCGGGGCGGCGTTCAGGCGATTCGTCAAATGATGGACGCCGGAGGGCATCAGAATCTGACGATCACCCCCGACGGCCCGCGGGGGCCTCGCCGAAAGTTGGCCCAGGGCGCGGTTTACATCGCCTCGAAACTCCAATTTCCGCTTGTTATCATGGGAATGGGCTTGCAAAATCCCTGGCGGATGCGGAGCTGGGACCGTTTCGCGGTTCCGCGGCCGTTTTCCCGATCCCGCATCGTCGTGAGCGGCGACATTCGGGTCCCCCCGGACGCCGATCGGGAGACGATCGAGCATTACCGCCAAAAAGTCGAATTCTTGCTCAACGATTTGTGTGGTCTTGCCGAGCATTGGGCCGAGTCCGGTGATACGATTCCGGGCGAATCCCGGGCCGCGCCGGGACCGAAGCATTCGCTCTTTTATCCGGCCCAGGCCCGGGAAGCGGAAGTCGCCCACGCCGTCGAAAACGGTTTCTGATCGAAAGAAGACACCGCTCGCAGAACACCATCGCGAAGCGGATTCCGACGACGCAACGGGGGTTCCTGTCTCTCAAGTGGGCGAAACCTGTCCCCCAACGCCGTTTCGAGCTATCAATTTCCAATAAATATCGCATTGATTCTTGACATAAGATCACTTTGATATTATCATATACATAATTACACAACGCCAATCCGAATTTTTCCTGAAAAATGAATCAACACGAACAAACCGAAGCGGAATTTCTGAAGAGTTACGACCCGTCGCGATTCGAGCGGCCGTCGGTCACCGTCGATATGATTATTTTTACCGTTGCCGAACGGCCGCAAGAAAATTACCGCAAGCTCCCCGAGCGGGAGCTGAAGGTGCTGCTCGTCGAGCGCGGCGGGCACCCGTTCAAGGGGCGTTGGGCTTTGCCGGGCGGGTTCGTTCGTCCGGCGGAAAGCCTCGACGAAGCTGCCGCGCGGGAGCTGGCGGAAGAGACGGGCCTGCAGAACGTGTACATGGAACAGCTTTACACTTGGGGGGAGCCGCGGCGTGATCCGAGGACCCGCGTGATCAGTTGTGCGTATATGTCGCTGATCGACAGCTCGCCTCTCGATCTTCAGGCCGGGGACGATGCCGCCGACGCGAAATGGTTTACGGTCGCGAAATCGTTGACGAGCGAGAACAAAACAATCGGCAAGGCGGGTTCCGAGCAAAAACAACGTTTCGCGCTCTCGCTCGAAAGCGAGGGGATTTCGCTCGCGTCCCAGCTGGAGAAAACGATCAAAACGCACGGCAAAGTCCGGCTCGAAACGGAACGGATCGTCGATTCCGGCGGTTTGGCATTCGACCATGTCCGGATGATTTCCTATGCTCTCGACCGGCTGCGGAACAAGGCGGAATACACCGATATCGTCTTTCACCTGATGCCGGAACGGTTCACGCTGACGCAACTGCAGCAGGTTTACGAAACGATCCTGGGCTGCGAGCTCCTCAAGGCGAATTTCCGCCGAAAAATCGAGGACAAAGTTCTCGAAACCCCCTATTACGCCGATTCCGCCGGACACCGACCATCGAAATTGTATAAGATGAAACAGGAGGAATGAATCAAATGACCGTCGGCTTCATGGAAATCCTATTGGAAAGAGACAGCGTTTGTGCCGGCGACGACTGCGACGCACCACATCGCCATACGCTTGCCGTCAAAGAATCAGCAACTTTGGAGGATGTCGTTAATCGTATCGTCAAGATTAATTATCTCGCCAAAATAAGTGGCGATGAGGCAACATGGGTTGTCGTGGGAGATAAACCAATTGCCGTAATTGCTCAACAGTGGCGAAAACCGCGATTTCTCGTTGATGAATATCGACCGTTTCGCGAATACATCCATGAAAAGATTCATGTTCGATATCTAGCTCAGAAATCGCCGGAAGACGTTTTTAACCAATACGCTGAAAGCGTGCTAGAATCCTTGTCAATCTATAGTCGACTCTCCGGCGTTCTTCTCGGCACGGCTGTCGGCGACGCATTGGGCCTGCCGCGGGAAGGGCTGTCCCCGCGACGCGCAAAACGGCTTTTTCCGGGACCGCTCCGCCATCGTTTTCTGTTCGGATACGGAATGCTGAGTGATGACACCGAGCACACGTTCATGGTCGCGCAATCGCTTTTGGACGCGCCGACGGGTGCCGAGGCTTTTGCGCGTCGTTTGGCTTGGCGGCTGCGATTTTGGTTCCTATCACTTCCGGCCGGCGTCGGCATGGCGACCGCTCGGGCGACACTCAAACTCTGGCTCGGGTTTTCGCCGAAGCGAAGCGGCGTTTTTTCCGCCGGAAATGGCCCCGCCATGCGATCGGCTTTGTTCGGAGCGATGATTGACGATGCGGAAATCCGTCATGAATTCGTCAACGCCTCGACCTGCATGACGCACACCGATCCCAAGGCGTTCGTCGGTGCCAAGGCCGTCGCGGAAACCGTCGCCTTCATCACGCGACGCAACAGGTTGGAAAAACCGTCGCCGGACGATTTTGCCGAGTTGTTACGAAATATCGCACCGGAAGACGCGACATGGATCGGTCTGGTCGATTCGATGATGGAATCATGGCACGCCGATGATTTCGTTCTCGATTTTGCCAGCAAACTCGGCTTGCGGAAGGGAGTGTCCGGTTATGTGTACCACACGGTTCCTGTTGCGATTTACGCTTGGCTGCGGCATTACGGCGACTTTCGGCAAACGCTCGAAACCCTCCTCGAATGCGGCGGCGATACCGACACGGTCGCTGCGATCGGCGGAGCGTTGGCCGGGGCGACGGTTGGGGAAAGCGGGATTCCGCCGGAATGGATTGCCGGGATTCGCGATTGCCCGATTTCCGTGCGATCGCTAAAGCATGTCGCGGATCGATTGACGCGGCTCGTCGAGACAGGCGTTTCGCCGGGAAGCGTGCGCTCTTGTTGGCCGCTGTCGCTTCCCCGCAACCTGTTTTTCCTGCTCATCGTCCTTGGACACGGTCTTCGAAGACTCGCTCCCCCCTATTGAATGATCATGGCTGTCGTGCGAAACACGATGCTTGAGGCCCCGCTTCGCGGCTAAAACGCAAGCGGAGCATTTACGAGATATGAACTCAAACATCATACGAAACATTACCACTCGACTTCGAAACGGAGGACTACCATGCTTGGGGCGATCATCGGCGATATTTGCGGGTCGGTTTTCGAATGGGTCAACTGCAAGGCGAACAAGCCCGATTCGATCGTTCTCATGGAACCGAGTTGCGGCTTTACGGACGACAGCGTGTTGAGCATCGCCGTCGCGGAAGCCCTGTTGCGGCGTCGCGGCTATGCCGAATCGTTCAAGGAATGGGGCCGCAAACACGCGAACGCCGGGTACGGCCCGACGTTTTGGCGTTGGCTGCAATCGGATTCTTCGGAACCGTACAACAGTTGGGGGAACGGCTCCGCGATGCGGGTTTCCCCCGTCGGCTGGGCCTTCGATACGCTGGACGAAACACTCGCCGAAGCGAAACGCTCCGCCGAGGCGACGCACAATCATCCGGAAGGCGTCAAGGGCGCCCAATCGGTCGCGGCCGCGATGTTTCTCGCGCGAAACGGCAAAACAAAACAGGAGATCAAGGATTACGTCGAATCGACATTCCATTACGATTTGAGCCGCACGACGGATCAAATCCGGCCCGATTATGCCTTTGACGTCAGCTGCCAGGGCTCGGTTCCCGAGGCGATCCTCTGCTTTTTGGAAAGCCGGGACTTCGAACATGCGATCAAACTGGCGATTTCGATCGGAGGGGACAGCGACACGATCGCCTGCATCACAGGGGGTATCGCGGAGGCGTTTTACCGAAAAATACCGCAGCCGATGATCGATTTCGCCCGAAGTCGGTTGACCGAAGAAATGAATCGCGTCGTCACGATTTTCCGCGATCATTATCACGTCGAAAAAAACGAACCGGAACCTTCAATCACAGCCGCCGCGGTCGAACCGGTCGCGATTCTCCCGGCGAGCGAGAAGGCCGTTCTTTCGCGAGCCCAGGGTTGTCTGCTCGGCCAATGCGTCGGCGATGCACTCGGGCAACTGGTCGAATTTCGTTCGCCCGATTCGATCCTCGGCCAATACCCTCAAGGCGTTCGCGAGATGAAAGACGGCGGGGCGTTCAACACCCTGGCCGGTCAGCCGACCGATGATACGGAGTTGGCCCTGATGCTGGCCCGGAGCCTCGTCAAGGAAAAACGGTTCAATGCCGCGAAGGTGCTCAAGGCGTATCGGTATTGGTACGCTTCGGATCCGTTCGATTGCGGGAGGACGATCGCCGCGGGTTTGTCCGGATCGCCGAACGAAACGTCGCAGGCGAACGGTTCGCTGATGCGGATCAGCCCGCTCGGCGTGTACGGCTCGCGGTTCGAACTCGACGATGTTGCGCGATGGGCAATGGAGGATTCGCGGCTGACGCATCCGAACGAAGTCTGTCAAAAAGCTGTCGCGATTTACGCGACGACGATTGCCGAAGCGGTCCGGACGGGGCTGTGCAATTTTGCTCTTTATGAAAACGCCCTATTGCGATCGCAGAAAGATTTGTATTACGAGCCGTCGGTGTACGAACGCTTGCGGCGTGCCGGAGACGGCCTGCCGGACGAATACTACGGTCGCAAAGCGGGCTGGGTTTTGGTTGCCTTTCAGAACGCGTTTTATCACTTGGTCAACACGACCGACTCGGAACAGGCGATCATTGAAACGGTCGGCGAAGGAGGCGATACGGATACGAACGGAGCGATCTGCGGAGCGCTCCTGGGAGCGGTGTACGGCGTCGAATCGATTCCGGCCCGTTGGCGGACGACGGTTTTGAACTGTCGCCCGTCCACCGACAACCCGGACGCTATACACCCAAGGCCGGAATGCTTTTGGCCGACCGATGTCCTGCATCTTGCCGAAGAGTTGCTGAATGCGAACGCTTGAAATGTTCCGAAATCGCGGCTGCGATATGACAGGCTGTTTTGGACACCGGCGTCTTCGCCGCTCGGCTAAACGGGCAATTGCGCGTTATTTCAAACGCAGCAAAATGCCGTGACCGGGCAGGACCCATTCGCCGCTGTCGTCCGTGATGAGCGGCGTCGGCAGCCCGTCGATCGGGGACAACCACTCGATGTTCTTGTACTCTTTCGCCGTCTCGATATGAAACCGGGCGGAGTCCGCCAGACTCAAATTGACCAGCATCACATAATCGAGGCCGTCATCCCCCTTGAACTCGCCGACCATCATCGGCGGCACCTCTTTGATGTTGCCGCGCGGCGATGCGGTTACGCTCAGGTTTTTGACCAGCTTGCCCGGCAGCGTGGGCTGATCGGGAGCCGGGGTCGGCGAAGTGAAATAAACGCCGGTCGATTGCATTTGATTCATGATCGGGCCGAGCGTCCGGATATGTTTGTTAATCGCCTGCAAATACTGCCAGGAAACCGTCTTGCGGCCTTGCGGATCGATCGGCGAATAGGAAAAATCCGGGCGATGATAATAGATGAACCAGCCGATGCCGTTACCTCCGGCCGCGAGGGTCGTATAGGCCTGGAACGCGAACCGGGCCGGGGACGGCGGCGGGGTTTTCGCCTGGATGCGGTTGCAGCTGACGATGTTCCAAAACGGCAGATTGTATTTTTGGGCGATTTCCCGAATCTGGAGCAGATCGGCATAGTAAACCGCCGCCTTGGCCGGATCGTGCATGTCGTCCGAATACTCGACCATGTAATTGTCGTAGCTGATAAACTGCGGCTTGACTTCCTGGACGTACCGTTCGAGATATTCGGTGAACGATTTCGTTTGCAACTGCGAATTGGGATTCTCGACGGAATCGGTCGTCGCGTATCTCGGGAAAAGGTTGATATAGGCGATTTTGCCCGGATCGTACTTTTTGACGGCGGCGACCGCGGCCGCGAGCGCCGGGAACCTCTTCGCCCCGGGCTCATCGAGCAGGTAGTAGCCGATCACGCAAGGGTGCCCTTTCGATTTCTCGACCGTTTCCTTGATGATTCCGTCGATGTCTTCGTCCGAGGCCGTATCCCAGTTGATCCCTTCGACCATGACCATCGCCTTGAGCCCGAGGGCGTCGCAGCGGTGCAGGTCCTGCGGTTTGAGGAAGCCGGCAAAATTGAACTCGCATTCGGCGACGCCGGGCAGGCTGGTGTCGATCGTTTCGTACGGCAGGTGGGCCGCCGGGAACCAGTCCCAGGGATAGACGGGATAAAAATCTTTCGGCAATTCGTAAGGCGTTAGGCCGAGCGATTCGGCAGTCGCCTTGGGATCGTAGGTCTCCTGGGCCGTGAGGGACGAGGCGATCATCCCGATTGAAACGATTGCCGCTGCGATTTTGGTAAACGACATGCTCATCATGCTCCTTTGGTTGTGAGTTGGTTCGCCGGGCATTGGAAGTGCAAGGCGAAGGGATTGAGTAATGGTTTGTGATGCATTTTTATTTTTTGAGAATTCCTTTGTCCTGAAACATCATTGTCGTTCCGGCATCGGGATCGGCTCCCCCTTTTGTTGGTGCGATATCAGGGCTTGATCGTAAGCCCCATAGTATACAGCATTCAAATCAAGCCAGGTCCCCAGGAGGCGGAATTCTTCCGCCGTCAATTCGACACCTTCGTGTCCCTCTTGCAGGAGGCGGATCAACCGGCTCCCCCTCGCCCCGATCGCACCGCCCGGGGCGGTCTGTTGAATCTGGTTGCGTTCGGCGAAACGGGGGACCAGTTCCGGGTTGTCGCAAAGCGCAAGATACGATGCCGTGTAGCCGCTTGCGTCGAGACGGCGGGAGAGATCGTACCCTCCGTCGGTTTTTTCGCTGTTGTGACAAGAGAGGCATTTGGCGTCCAAAACCGGTTGGATCGTTTCGACGAATCCGAACGGGCGGCCCGATTCGGGGGTCGGAATCAGTCGCGAGGGGGGCTTGGAAAACGCGATCGGGAGCGACTTCGGGCGGCCGGCCGTCGCCGAACGCTCTTCGTGACACCCGATGCAGGAGACCTGTTCGCCCGGCATGACCGAGGTCGTCGATCGCATGGTTTGATACGCGAACCCGTTTTCGTCGAGCACTTGAAACAGGATCGGCTTTCCGGCCGGAACCAGGAACCGGGCCGAGCCGTCTTCTTCGATCGGGACGATGCCGAGAATGGCCCGCGTGTTTTCTTCGCCCGCGACGCCGATCCGGGGCTCGTTGGCGACGACCGTCGTTTTCGGGAAAATCTGGACGATCCGCAACTGCTTGAGCGAGCCGGGGGGGACCGTTCCCAGGCCTTCGGAAACATCGGCGATACTCATTTCCCCCAACCCTTCGGCGGCCAGTGCGATGTCGAACGAGGACGAAACCGGCAACGGGACCGGCCGGGCGACGATCGGCAGCGGGCAGGTCGAACCGATTTCCGGATCGCGGAAAACCACCTCCCGGTTCCCCTGATCGTCGATCAGGTACAGCCCGAGCGCGTCGTCTTTGTTCGGGGTCGGCTCGAAAATCAACCGATCGCGGCTGTAGGCGACCAGGAAAAGATTTTCCCCGAGCGGCCAGGGGGAATTGTAATACTCGGGAATGTCCCAGCTTTCGGCTTCGGGGAACGGTCCCGGGGTGATTCGACGGATCGCGTCGAGCGAATTGGCGCCGACGGCAGGGTCGAGCACGCAAACCGGACCGGCCGTGATCGAATGGTGCGCCGAAGCGATAAAGACGATTTTGTTGGAATCGGGAATCGGCTTAGCCTGGAACGTGCAGTGCGGCTTCGAGACGGCGTTGCCCCAAACGGCGACCGGATTGGTCCCGTCCGGCCGCATCGCCCAAAGATTCTGGTGCGTGACGGCGTCCCGGTCAATGTAATCCCAGCGAGCGAACAGCAGCGTCCCCGAGGGGCTCATCGCCGGAAACCATTCGCTGACGTCGTTGAACGAAAGCTGCGTCAACCGGTTCGCGGCGGGACGGCCCTGTTCGTCGACGTTCGTCCGAAAGAGTGTGTACGAATGCCAACGCTTGCCGAACTGCGCCCCGAAGCAGCGGGAATATGCTTTCCGGCGGGTCGAAACGAACGCCAACCCGCCGTCCGGCAGATACTCCGGCATCATGTCGTCGTACCGGTCGTTCGTCAAACGACGCAAACCGCTCCCGTCGATTTGCATTTCGTAAAGGTGATAATAATGGTCCAAACCGCCCTGTTCGTTGACCGGCAAGGTTTCCCAGGGGATGCGGCTTTCCGGCACGGCGACATGGGAAAAGGCGACCCGATCGGCCGCATACGAAAGCCGCGGTTCGAGAACGTGTCCGGGCGGAAGCGTTCCCCGGAGCAGATCGCGATGCTTCAGCGAATAGCCCGGACGCTCCAAAACGTAGAGCCCGCCGCCGGGCCGCTGGTTCCAACCGAAATATTGACCGACCAAATGACTGTAAGCCGTCGGCCGGCATTTGACGAACAGCAGCTCGCCGAACCGGGTCCGGGGATCGCCGAAAAGAATCGAGCGTTTCAACAACCGGGTTCGCAGGTACAAAGTTTTTTCTTTCGCGGCGGAGCGGTTGGGAGTTTCGAATTCCTTGCGCAATTCCCGAGCGATTTCCAACTCGTTCGCCGGGTGTTCCCGGGATTCGAGCAGCCGGGCGAT
>JAVBSX010000123.1:0-9966 GCA_031556455.1 Thermoguttaceae bacterium | reverse complement strand
ATTTCGTAATAAGAATTTCCAAAGGCAGGATGCCGACCCGTTCCAACACGAAAATGACGAGCGGCAACTGGAAGCTGATCCCGAAACCGACCGGCAGGAAAAACGCGAAATTGACCCATTCCGTAATCCGCGTGTCGGGGTCGATATTCATCCAGGCGTTGAAAGCGAAGAGAAAATCGAGAACGTAACTGAAAACGAAAAAGAACGACAGCGACACCCCGGCGATAAAGAGGATGATGCTGAAAGGCATGAAAATATAGACGTATTTCCGCTCTTTATAATACAGTCCGGCGGCAACGAACGACCAGAGGCTGTAAAAGATTCCGGGCGATCCGGCGACGATCCCGACCATGAATGCGGCCTTGATGTAAATCCAAAACGGCTCATGCACCCCGAGGGCTTTGGATCGGGTGCTGGAAAGCGATTCGATTTTCTTGAAGAGGACCATCGGCCGCGGTTTTTCGTCGAGCCGGACCGTAACGGGAGTCGCCGCCTCGGGTTCGGTTTTGCGGTTCGCACTCTTACCCGTCTCGGCCGTCGTTTTTCGCTCGTTGAGATTGTCGATCAGGTCGACGGGGCGTTGTTTCTCTTGAGCCTTTTCCGGCACGGAGATCAAGCGTTGGTCGATCAGATTCTCCAGTTGGCCGGGAAAAATGTAATAGATTTCGGGGAAAAATCGTTTTTCCTTGGGAATGGACATCAACCAACCGGCATCGTATCCTTCCGCGGAAAGTTCTTTGGAAGCTTTTTTGAGCAGTTTGGTTCCCTGGTCGAGATAATACTTATCGAGCGACTGATTGAGCGGAACCTGAATGTAGGAAACGACGTTGCCCGCGAAAAGGAGGCCGACGATAAAACCGCCGGCGAGCCAAAGCACGGCTCTCCAAAGGCAGGTGCGGAGTTCTTCGAGGTGTTCCCCGAAGCTCATGGTCGATTCGCTAAAAAGATTTTCGTTTCGTTTGAGCATGAAAAAAAGGCGCTCGAAATGACAAGAATCAAAGCCCCCAATTTAACACGCGACCCCGCCAACGACAAGTGGTGCAATATCGAAACGTCCCCAAGAGAACTGCAAAGTTGAATTTGTGAGAAGATGGGAAAAAGAGGGGCGTCATTTCGAGCGGAGCGAGAAATCTCACCCTCGCCGAAAAAGCAGGAATTCCGGCCCTCACGCGAGGGTGAGATTTCTCCTTGCGCTACGCTTCAGTCGAAATGACGAGACTTTGCAGTTCTCTTCGAAACGTCCCCCATGTTCTGGAAAAATCATTGCCGAGGGTGTATAATCGAATCTCTTCTTTTGACACGTTTTCCGCGGCAGGTTCGGCAACCCGGTTTCCGAAAAATTATGAATCACAACCCTTCACCCTTTGTTGAACATGAGCAGAATTCTCATTCTCACGGGCGACTTTACCGAAGATTACGAACTGATGGTCCCCTTTCAAGCCTTGCAGGTTCTCGGATATGAAGTCGATGTCGCCTGTCCGGGCAAAAAGGCGGGCGAAATGATCAAGACGGCGATTCACGATTTTGAAGGGGATCAGACCTACACCGAAAAGCCCGGGCACCGTTTCGAGTTGAACCTTGATTTCGCGGCGATCGATGTTTCTCGGTACGTCGGACTGCTCCTGCCCGGCGGTCGCGCTCCGGAATACATCCGGCTCGACGCCGAGGTGATCCGGATCGTCCGCGATTTCGCCGAAAAGAAAAAACCGATCGCCGCGATCTGTCACGGTCCGCAAATTTTGACGGCCGCCGGGGTGATCGCCGGCAAAAAAATCTCGGCCTACCCGGCCTGCGCCCCGGACGTTCGGCTCGCCGGAGCCGAATATGTCGAATTGCCGATGACCGGGGCGATCACCGATGCTCCGTTCGTAACCGCCCCCGCTTGGCCGGCTCACCCGAACTGGTTGCGAGAATATCACGCATTATTGCAAAGATGAGTAACGAACCGCTCTCAGACTTTCACCGAAAGGAAAAGGACGAATCTTCGCGCCTACGAAACGACAAGCTTTTGTTGTTTGCCCATTTGTCCTGTGTTAACAGTGCCGTTTTTTCCGAAAATTCGGAATAATCTTGCAGTTTTGACAACATTCTGATATAACCCAAGTGGGCAATGCGCGAATCCTTGCTTTCCGACTGCAACGATTGCAGGGAAAACGAGGATTTTTCGTTCGTCTTGAGTTCGTTTTTTTGGCAAAAATGCTAAAATACGCACTTGGCGCTCCCCGTTCCGACCTAGAATTCTATTGATGAAATCTCTTTTACGTTTTTACCCTCCGGTTTTGGGATTGGCTTTTTTGTTGATCTGCAGCGGTTCGGTACTGGATTTATCTCTGGTCCGCGGGCAGAGAGCGGAGGCGGTCCCGACCAAGCCGGCGTACTCTGCTTCCGCGAAATCCCCGCTTTTGCTGGCTTCGCGGAATCATAAAGATATTCTTCCTTCCGATTCGAACAACATCGCCGCCTCGGAAGATTCCGAATCATCTTCCTCGTCCGGCGTTTCGGCATCGGTGTTAACCGCTAATGAAAGCCCTTGGGGAATGTATCAGGCAGGCACTTGGGTGCAAAGCCGGATCATCACAACCTCGTTCCAAGACGGCAAATCGACAAAAAATATCAGCGAATCGAAAACGATTGTTGAATCCGTCGATTCGAAAACGGTCGCCTTGAAGCAAAGTATCGCCGTTGAAATGAACGGCAAACTGGTTTTCGGCGACCCGCAAACCAAAAAATACGATTGTTTTCAACAGCCGCTTGCCGAAGGTGTCCTCGTTTCCGTTCTTCCGACGGCCAAGCTGACGGTTGGCGACAAGGTTTTCTCTTGCGAGCTCCGCTCCTATGAGCAAACCGCTCCTCAATGGAAACGCAAGACAACCGTTTGGTATAACAGAACCATCGCCCCTTATGTTTTGCGTACCGAAACCATCAAGACGAGTGTTCCAACGACCGAACAACCGGAAGAAAAAGTTTTGAGTCATACGGTTACGAGCGTCCTTTACCCGCCGGCTTTTACGCTCCGGGGCGTCCTTTTCGGGGCGTATCAGGTCCGAACTTTTAAAAAGAATACGGAAGGAACGACGATCACTCTTGCCAATTGTTCCCAGCGGATTCCGGGAGCGTTGAAAGACGAACATTCCTGGGAATACGACCGCAACGGAAAATTGATCCGGACGATCGATACTTACGTTACGAATTACGCCTACACTCGATCGTGTGATTTGACTTCCTCCTCCGTTTCCCTCATTGAAAAATAAGGCTTTTCCGGGGAATCCGTCCGACGGAGCCTTTTCAGACATATTGTAATCCCTCGAAAACAGCAGCCGGAAGCGTGAACGCCCGGTTATCACATACGGAAATGCGGGGCCAACCCGGCGCTGACGCTTCGGGCTGCTGTTGAACCACCAAACGGTTGTTATCACTCCTTTTTCTTTTGGGAGGGGCGTACATGAGTATCAGCAATTTTGGAACGGCGGTTGCCGGGAGTCTCGCGAGCACCTCGCTCGCCCAGCGGCAGGGAACGGCGGAGCGGGCGGGCCAAGAAGCCTCTTCCCACGATCGTACGGTCGAGAGCAAGGAAAAGGCGGGCAAGGCCGAAGGGGTCGGCTCGAACGACGATGAGGCCGAATTCTCCCGGGATCGCGACGGCGACGGCCGACAGGCTTGGGTCTGGCAAATGAACAATCCGGACAAAGACGAGAAGCCGCGGGACAAATCGATCGATCCGACCCATCAGGCCGGCAACACGCTCGATCTGAGCGGGTGAGACGATATCTCTGGTTTAGCCGAGCGCCGCGGACGCCGGTGTAACTTGCGGCTGCCTTGTCGGTTTGACGCTGAAAAACACGGGGATTTTGAAAACGCGACCCCAAAGTTACGGGACGACCGCGAATCGTTCGAAAGCACGTTTACCTGATGCGGTCGCGGCATTGTAACCTCCTCGCGAATTCATTCAAGGTGATTTTTGGCCGGATTGACGGGGCACAAAGCGGAAAAGCCGACCAAACCACCATTAAAGGTTCCCACTATTAAAGGTTCCTGACACCTTTTTTCTGATCAAAATTTCACGTCGCGATTGTAGCATCTTCGGTTAGCCAGGCAAGGTGACTTTTGGCCGATTATCTTCATCAACTCTCTTCTTCCAATGCTTTTGGTAGGGTGAAATGGATTGGATGGGCACACATCATTCTGCAGCATCTTCGACCGGAGAATCGCACCAAGGTTGATTGCTATCAATAATTGCTTTGAGCAAAGGATCCTCGATTAAGATGTCTTCAACGGATATTTGATACGCAACGGCAGGCAATGGGTAGAAAGGGGGAAGTAATAAACGGTGCTCGACATGAGGTGTTGATAATTTCAAGGCCTTTCTGACGTACTCAATCGCATGAATTTCTACGGGGTTGATGGCGGCGAATCTTTCTGAGAACTCTGCACGATGATTTTTTGTATCCATGAAATTCCAACGTAAATGATAATCGCATAACTTGATTATCGTGTCATGATACTTATTGTCATCATTCCAGGAATCAAAAAAATTCACATACGGCTGTTCCCTATTCCAAGGGTTGGGAGGAATATCCGTAATATCAGGCTCTCTTTTTAATCTTCTGTATAATCGCACCAAGAATGCCGGATAAAAATCTTCGCCGCTCCAATTCAAATATTTGTTTTTTAAGCTTTGTTCCAATAAACCCATGTGCCAGTGCCCCAATTCAGGAAAGATCACCAAGGCCAGGGCCGCCTGATTTGCGATATGAATTGCATTTCTAAAACCTTGCCTAGTTTTGCCATGAAACCTTTTCCATTGTCTTTCAAGGATTCGCCATTCCCAAAAATTATACAACATTCCTTGTTTAATTTGCTTCCAGCCAATATCCGGACTATCAAAGCAATTCAATGCCCCCAGAGTGCTATAGTAAGCACCAATTGATGTCATACGGCAGGCTATCAATATTCGATCTTCAATTCCAAGAGGTTTTTTTAACAGAATCCCTATTTCGCCTGCATAATCATCCACCATTGATTTTTTAACTTCGGCTTTAGTAAAATGGTGGCCGACATCTTTCTGAAAGGCCCGAGCATCGTATTCTTTTCTAGGCATAATAGTCGTGAACCTTTGACGGGTGTTATTGCATCCTTGTTGGGCTGTATCACCCCGCGCTTACGCTTGGGGCTAGTGTCGAGTTTAGATGAAGGCCTTCGAGAACGCAGAATAAAATCCGTCACCCCCGCGTAGGCGGGGATCCAGAGATTACGGTTTTCCTCTGGACCCCCGCCTGCGCGGGGGTGACGAAAGTCATTGCATTAACTTTGTACGAGTGTGGATCATTTCATGAGAAGTGCTACGCCCGGCCGGCACTCAAACCGCGAGTCGCCCGGTCGAACGTCGGAGTCTGCGCCGCTCGGCTAAACGGAGGTTGGACGCCCGTTTCTTATTTCAGTTCGTTTGCGAAGGCGGCGGCCGAGAGCGGTTCGCCGGTCGCGTCCCGGACGAACTCTTCCCAAGGAAACGCAGCGCAAGGGAAAAAGACCGTTTTCTTGAGCTGGTTTCCCAATTTCGGGCTGCGGTCGTTCGCGAGCGGCCCGAGCGATTTGCGAAGCTGGGCGGCGAAAAGCTCACCCAACTGGTAATTGTGGTAGTAAACCGGGGCGACGACGAAATGCGGTTTCGAAGCCCAGTCGGCCTTGTTACGGTTTTCCGGTCGCGGCATCGCCTGATATTTCTCAACCGTGTCCCACCAAAGAGCGTTGAGATCGGCTTCGGGATTTTCGTAAAGCGCCTTCTCGAAATGCAGCATCACGAGCGTCCAACGGGAAAAGATCAGCTGCTCTTTCCGACGCTGCCGGCCGAGCGCTTCGGCCGCGGCCTTCGCTTTCGCGGGTTCGATCCCGGCGTAATCGACCAACCAATCCGGCGTCCGGGCCTTCGCCCCGAAAAACATCGCGACACCCTCGGTCGTAAAAATGTGGGCCGCATCCCGCAAATTGAACGGCAGCGACATGTCGTTGTTGAACGAATAAACGGCGTGTCCCAGTTCGTGCAAGACCGTATCCTCCCATTCGACGGTCGGCTTGATGTTGCAGAGAATCCGGACGTCGCCGCTCGCGTCGATGTCGAAACTGAAAGCGTGCTGGTTCTTGTTCTCCCGCTCGTACAAATCGCTCCGCTTCAGCACCGCTTCGGTCGGCAAACCGATGTCGTCGTAATACCGGACGGCGGCGGCGAGAATTTCTTCCTTCGTCTTGTCCTTGTAAAAAACGTTCGGGTCGATCTCTTTCGAGGGCGGAGCCTGTTGGAAAAACGGGTTGTCGTAATGCCAAGGCATGATTTTTTCGACGCCGAATTTCTCGCACAACTCGGCGTCCATTTCTTTTTTCATTTCGAGGAACAACGGCCGCGTCGTCCGGTCCAGTTCGCCGAACACTTCGAGCAGCATTTCGGGCGAATGTTCCTGAAAACGAACCTGCATCAGCCAGTAATTATCGTACCCGAGCCGCTTCGCCGCCTCGTTGCGGACCTTGGCCAATTCGATCAACTTCGGGGCGACCTCTTCGCCGACCTGTTTGAGCGATTCCCAGATTTTTTGCCGCTTCGCCGAATCGGTTTCCTTTTCCAACATTTCAAGCAAGGCGTTGTTGGAATACTCTTTGCCGTCGAGCTTGCCGCGAAAGGTTTGGAAAATCTGTTCGATTTCGGACGACTTGTTCGTCAGGGTTTCGAGCAGATCGGGCGGCAATTGGTTCTGCTCGAACGCGAGGAGCGCTTTTTCGGCCGAGCGGCGTTCGATCGACGTTAAATCCTTGGCCTCGGCCAAGAGCGTTTTCAGTTTCGCGTACCGGCCCGAGTCGCTGTGATACTTCGAGAGTTCAAGCGATTTTTCGGCCGCCTCGGCGAACGCGGCTTCCCCGCCCTGGGTGTAAGCGTTCCAAGCCGCGAGGTTGGCCGCCGTTCCGAGGCGGGCAACGTCCCGCTGGTAATCGTTCATAAAATCGCGTAAGGGCCCGCCGTTTTCCGCGGCAGCAGCCGATCCGAAAAACGAGGCGAAAACGCAAGCAACAATCGCAATAAGGAATATTTTGGACATGTTGGGTTGGTAAAATGTGAGTCGGAGCGGAAGGTAATGCTATTTTGCTTACCAGTATAAGGCTGAGGATTGTTTTTGGCAATTGCGAAAATCGGAGAGACGAAAACATAATCGTTTCGATAATCCGCGAATTTTCGGTCCTTTGCGATTTGCGTTCTTTCGTGTAAAATTAAAGGTGAGGTTTTTTCATTTTCCGGTCGTCGTTGATTGTCGGTCGTTCCTTTCGGCCTGCCTTGCTTTTTCGTTCCTATGCTCCCGTTCCTGCTTACCGCTCTCGCGAGCGTTTTCATGTTTTGCCTTTTCGGTGTCGGAATCATGGTCGGGGTCTGGTTCGGCAGGCGTCGCCAACGTCGCTGCGCTTGTGCCGCCGCCAAAGAGGTGCTGCGAACGTACGAAGCCCGGGAAAGGGCCGCGAAATCCGCCGCCCGGTATGATCGTCAAACGGTCGATCCCTCGAATTTACCGATCGTTTCCGCCGAGCTTGGCGGCCTTCGCGAAAAAATTTAAAATGTAGCGCGGTTGCGTTTTCGAAAGGGTAGTACAAAGTCGTCGAATTGGTCTTCGTGTAAAAAAGGTAAAAAACCGAGTCATTTCGAGCGGAGCGAGAAATCTCACCCTCGCCGAAAGACTCGAAATTCCGGCCCTCGCGCGAGGGTGAGATTTCTCCTTGCGCTACGCTTCAGTCGAAATGACAAAATCACCATCCGGGGGCGTAAGCCCCCGGATCATTGTTCGAATTTTTAGAGGTGCCCTTAATTTTTTAGCGTGCGGCGAAGCAAACGCCCACAATCATTGCTGAGCGAATATGACCCATCCAACCGACGAAACACCGCAGCCGGGAGAAATCATCGATCTCGGTCCCGAAAGTATCGGTCCGGTTTCAGAAGACGCGAACCCAGCCGCTTCCCAGCCTTCGGCTTCCGACAATCCGTCCCCTTATCCGGCCCAGGCGGTGGGCTCGAACGAAAAGCCTCCGTTGGGCTACTTTTCCTACGCGGTTTACGGTCCGAACGGTTTCACCCAAGGGAGCGGAACGTTGGGCGGCTTCGGATCGGGCTTCGGCCCTCACTCCGGCGCCTCGGGCGGGCAACCGGGGGCTGCGGGGCCCGGCGGTCCGCATCCGATGCCGCCGTTCTTGCCGCCGCAATTTTGGAACCAGGAATTTTTGGCACAGGCCGCTCGAAACGAAATGCGGCTGCGTGCGAAACAGGAACGAACCAGTTATTGGCGAACGCCGCTGATTCTTTATGTGCTGACCTGGTTGACAACCTCTCTTGCCGGATTTTATCAATTCGGTGCCGACGGGCTGCTGTTTTCTTTCGCGATCATGACGATTTTGACATGTCATGAAATGGGACACTTCCTGCAAACGCTTCGGTATCGGGTCCGTTCCAGCCTCCCCTTTTTCATTCCGATGCCGATCGGCCCGTTCGGGACAATGGGTGCGATCATTCGAATGGACGGCCGGATCCCCAACATGAAGGCGCTTTTCGACATCGGGATTTCCGGGCCGCTCGCCGGTTTGATTCCGACGCTGTTTTTCTGTTATTACGGAATCCTGTATTCCCATATCGGCCCGAAAATTTACGATCCGACGATTCCGTCTTTTGGAAATCCGCTCCTTTTTCAGTGGTTGGTTTCCTGGCAATTCGGCTCCCTCCCTTCGGGAACGATGCTGTACAACCACCCTTTCGCGTTCGCCGGTTGGGTCGGATTGTTTTTAACGTCGTTAAACTTGCTGCCGATCGGTCAACTCGACGGCGGGCACGTCTTTTACGGTTTGTTCGGCAAAAAAGCGGGAGCTTATTCGACGTTGTTTTTCTATCTTTTGATCTTGCTGATTTGCGTTTTTCAGCTTTGGGTCTGGACGCTCATGCTGTTTCTTCTCGCGTTTATGGGAACGCAACATCCGCCGACGCAGGACGATTCGGTCCCGATCGGTTTTTTTCGCCGGTTGCTCGGAATTCTGACGCTCGCCTTTATTTTGATCGGTTTTACGCCGAATCCGGTGCCGCTTGAGGAAGAACCGGTCGGCGGTCATTCCTGCAATTTCGTGGTGCAGACGATCGGTCCGTCCTCTTTGGGCGAATAGGGGATTGCAAGATTCTCAAAAATTTTGCATCACAGACTTGACTTACTGTGAGAGTGGAGTAAACTTAGCTTAATCAATAAAAAAATATCGATAATAAATGGTCGGTTTGCCGATCTTATTGGAAATCAGAGGATGTGAAGAGCCGGAGTACCGGCTAAATATGGCAGGAACAAATTTTTTTGAAACAAATCGATAAATCATTATCGAATAATCGCCCAGCCGCAGAAAGGAAAAACTAACATGACAAAAGCACGTATCAATACTGAGACTGCTGAACTTCCCAAGAAAAAACCGGAGAATCTCGCTGCGCAAAATCCGGCGGAAAAAGGGGTGACCGTCGCCGATCCCAAGACGGCTGCCGGGGCGGGCGAGCATCCGAAAGCCGGGCATGAGCGAACGCCGATCACGAATCTCGAACAGCTCAACGCGATGGTCGAACGGGTTAAGGCGGCCCAAAAGGTTTATGCGACTTACTCGCAAGAGCAGGTCGATAAAATTTTCCGCGCCGCGGCAATGGCGGCGGCCGCCCAACGGATTCCGCTCGCGAAGCTGGCCGTTGAAGAAACCGGCATGGGAATTATCGAAGACAAGGTGATCAAAAATCACTTCGCTTCGGAATACATTTACAACAAATTCAAAGACACGAAAACGTGCGGGGAGATCGAAAACGACACGCAGTTCGGCATCCGGAAGATCGCCGAGCCGCTCGGGATCGTCGCCGGGGTGATTCCGACGACAAATCCGACTTCGACCACGATTTTCAAAGCGCTGCTTGCGCTCAAGACCCGCAAC
>JAVBSX010000347.1:0-13595 GCA_031556455.1 Thermoguttaceae bacterium | reverse complement strand
GATTAAACTTAGGTATAATTGACAAAATAGGAAATATAAATAGGATTGTGGTCGATAAGACTTTTGAGTTTATTTTGTTTTTGTTCTTGAAATCATAAAAATCAGCCGTCGTTTTCCGTGTCAATTTTGCCGATTCAAAGTTTTGCGCTTTCCTCGACCATTTTGAGTCGAGGGCTGAATGTGAGCCGACCGTTCGGCGGTTCGAGCGAAGAGACTTCGAAAACGCAATCTTCCGAGCTTTCGGGGACCGATTCCCAGTCGGCCGTTCATAGCTCGTCGAATACGATCGTTCAACCGACCGGTCGTTCGGACAAATCGTCGGCCGATCGCTCGGACAAATCCTCCTCTTACCCCGAAAAAAGCACCGATTCGGGAAAAACCCGCTCGGCTTCAGGCGATGTTCTCGATCTCTCCTCGGAAACGAAAGGTGAGCAGGGTACGGAAACAGGATCCCGGAGTATCGCTTCGGGAAAGTTGCAGGAGGAATCGCAGTCGGCCGATTCGAAAATGAAAGATTCCTCAGAAAAATCCGAAAAGAAATCGACCACGGCCCAGTCCGATTTGTCCGATGAGGAGCAGCAGCAACTTCAAGAATTGAAAGCCCGTGATTTGGAAGTCCGGGCGCACGAGGCGGCCCATTTGGCCGCGGCCGGACAATATGCCCAAGGCGGGCCGTCTTTTACTTACCAGACCGGTCCGGACGGCAAGAAATACGCGATCGGCGGAGAGGTTTCGATCGACTCGGGACCGATCTCCGGCGATCCGCAAGCGACCATTCAAAAAGCCCAACAAGTTCGGGCCGCCGCCCTTGCTCCGGCCAGTCCTTCCTCACAAGATCAAAAAGTCGCGGCCGCCGCCTCGAGAATGGAGGCCGATGCCCGAATCCAATTGTCCCGACAAAAGGCGGACGAAGCGAACGGCCTCGGATCCGAGGAAAGTGACAAAGCCGCTCTCGCAAGCGATTCGGAACAGGAAAACTCCGTTGCCGCAACGGATGATTCCGAAACCAGCTCCGCGAAGCAGAGCGTCGATTCTTTGCGAAAATGGACGGACGCCGCGAAAAAATCGCAATCGCAGAGCGTTTCGGTCAACTTCAACACTTCGACCCTGGGGAGCGGACAGGTTGTCTCGGAATACCTGCGCAATCAAATCGATTCGGGTCCCCGCAGAGAGTTCGTCGCTTACGCTTAATTCGGTAGTACAAAGTCGCATAAACGGCCTTCGCCAAAACACGACGTCATTTCGACTGGAGCAACGCGCAAGGAGAAATCTCACACTCGCGCGAGGGCCGGAATTCCTGCCTTTGGGGCGAGGGTGAGATTTCTCGCTTCGCTCGAAATGACACGGTTTTGTATTTTTTTCTCGAAGCCCAACTCGACGACTTTGTAGTATTTGATCGTCCGTCTCATTCGTTCTCTTCTTGCGACATCTTCGCGATGATTTCCCGATAGGCGATTCTTAGCGGCTCCCGCTGTTGCTCGGCGATGCCGTCGGCCGCCAAAAAACGCTCGAACGTCTCGAAAACACTCAGCTCCGCGAGTTGCTCCCCTTCGGCGAGCCGGTCTTGGGAAGCCGAAGTCCCTTGGGAAAGCCGGGAATTTCGCAACCGCAGCACTTCCAACGCCGAGCCGGCGGTTTCCTGTTCGAGACGGGCTCGCAGATCGATGATCAGCTCTTCCCCGTCGTAATCGATTTCCAACCAAAGGCTCTCATTCTCACCTTTGAGAGATGCCGATTCGGCGAGAATGCGTTCCCAGTCGCCGCGAATCCGGTGCAACCGTTGGAATCGTGGGACCGCGATTTCGCGGACTTGTACGGAGTCGGCAAGGTCGACGAGCAGGACGAGCTTTCGCTGGCTCGCTTCGCCGAACCCCATCGGAATCGGCGAGCCGGAATACCGGACCCGCTCGCTGCCGCCGACCCGTTGCGGGACGTGCAAATGCCCGAGAGCGACGTAATCGAGGGCTGTCGGAAAAATGTCGGCTCCCACCGCCCCGAGGTTTCCGATATACAAATCGCGAACGCCGTCCCCTTCCTCGGTCTTGCCGCCGAGCGTCAACAGGTGCCCGGTCGCGACGATCGGAACCGTTCGATCCCCCTCCCGCGAAAGCCGGACCGCTTCTTCGCAAACCGTTTGATAATGCTTGCGGATTCCGTCGACGACCTGCCGCTGTTTCTCTTCCTGTGATTGACCGGGCCGCGAATCCCGGACGTCCCGTTCCCGCAGATAAGGGACGGCGCAGAGCACCAGTTCGAGGTTGCCCGAGGAGTCGCGTAACGCGAGCACTTCCTTTTCCGGCGTATTTTCCGCAGTCCCGATTACGTGTATGTCGAGCGATTTCAAGAGGTCGCGGGGGGCATCCAAAAGCGACGGCGAATCATGGTTGCCGGCGACGATCACCAAATGCCGACAGTACGAACGGGCGGCCCGGGCCAAAAAATCGAAGTAGAGCCCCTGGGCGGGGTTGCCCGGGGTCGTCGTATCGAAGATGTCGCCCGCAACCAACAGACAACCGATCCCTTCGCGGTCGATCAATTCGAGCAGCCAATCCAAAAATCGCTGGTGTTCGGAATGCCGGCTTTTCGTAAAAAGCGATCCCCCCAAGTGCCAATCCGAAGTGTGCAGAAGTTTCATAGGAATGTTGATTTTGAGGCTTCAGAAAATACCAGTCCCAAGCATCAGCGTGGGGTGATACATTGGCAGTTTAGCGGTCAGCGGCTTAGCAACTGAGAAGGTTGTTTTCGAAGCCGCTAAGTTGCTACTGAATTCCAGAAAAAAATGATCTCTTTGCAGTCGTTGCGTTTTCTGAATTCGCCCTGTAAGGGCGGCGCTTCGGCTCTGCCCTGGGCTGTTACGCACCGGCCTTACAGGCCGGGGAGTGAAATCTTATATCCGACTTTTTTGCGATGCTCTCGAAATGAGTCTCAAATTTTTTTCTGGATATCAGTAAGTTGAACGGTTTTATCACCCCGCGCTAACGCTTGGGGCTGGTGTATTTCATTTCGCGAAACACACTCCTGAAGCCTGAAGCCTGACGCCTTTTGCGTTTTCAAACCCCGCCCATGTGCCGGGCCCAGGCGTCGATGATGTAAGGGAGATTCGCGTTTCGATCGACCTGCTCCAATGCGTCGAGTGTCCGGTCGATCCGGACGGCATCAAGCGGCATCTCTTCGGCACCGGCGTGCTTTTTCCGTCCGCGGGCCCGTTCGTGTTCGAGAACCATTCGCAACACGCTTCGCAACCGGCGGCGGCGGGGCTGGGCTTCTTTGCCCGCCGCGTCGACGAAGGCATTGAGCCGCTCGGCCAGATGATGGGAATCGATTTTTCGTCCGGCGAGAATCCGGTTAAGTTCTTCCCGGAACGATTCGAGAACCTCGTCCAACATTTCCGCGGCCTGTTCGAGTGAGCCGTCGGCGTGTGTCGCGATCTTCAAGCCTTGCTCCAGGGAATCGATGATCCCCTCTTTTTCGAGGATTCTCGCGAGGTTTTTTCGGGACAGCGGGGCGAAGCGGACCATCTGGCAACGGCTGCGGATCGTCGGCAACTGTTTGGCGGCACTGCTGCCGATCAGGATGAGCAGCGAATCGACCGGCGGCTCTTCCAAGGTTTTCAAAAGCGCGTTCGCCCCTTCCGGATTGAGGAAATCGGCGTCGTCGATCACCGCGATCTTCCGCCCGCCCATGTAAGGGGTTCTTGAAATCTCGAAACAGAGCCCTTCTTTTCCCCGATGTTCCTTGGAACCGATCAATAGTTCGAGCGGCAAAAACGATTTGTCGGCCGGTTTGCAAACGAAATAAAAATCCGGGTGTTCCGGGAATAATAGGCAAGAGGGGCATTTTTCGCAAGCGTCAAGAACGGCGGCGCTGTTGGTTTGGCACAGCAGCGATTTGGCCAAAGCGAAGGCGAACTTCTTTTTCCCGATGCCGGAAGGGCCGACGAACAGAAAACTCCCGGACAGGCGGTTGCGTGAACCGGCCCGGCGAAACCGTTCGATCAGAGAATCGTGTCCCAAAACGTCCTGCCAAGACATAAAAATTATGATTTCGTTTCGTTATTTTGAGTGAGATTCAAAATATTCAATAAGAATAAGGATTGCATTATAGTCCGAACCGGGCACAAATCGCAACGGGAGGAACGCGTTTTGACCGTTGCCAAGACCGCAGGTCCCGGCTCGTCGGGGCTTGTTGGACTCCCCAGGAAAATTTCCCCTTGACATATTCTTGGGAAAATTTGTATATTTCCGCCGAAAGTCGTTCAGAAGAAGGCGAAAGGCTCGTTCGCATCATCAGACCGATCGAGTTGTCTCAGCTCGCCAAAGAATAAAACCTAACATTTCGTCAAGGATTTTTTCCCATGAAATTGCTTCCGATTTCCCGTCGTTTCCTGATTGCTTCGTTCGCGTTTTGCTGCTGTGGTTTGATGATTACCGGCGTTTTCGCCCAACAGCCGCAAACTCGCAACCCGCTCAGCACCCAGAAATCCGCACAAAAAACCGTTCCTCAAAAAGAGGCTCGGGAAAAGGGTAACATTCCCGCGATCCGAACCGTTGGAGCTCCCGAACAAGGACAAGGCAAAACCAACGAAACGGCCCCGGATGTCCTCGCCGAAATCAATGGAGAAAAGATCACAAAAGAGCAGATCATGCAAGAGGCTTACTTGCAGCATTGCGATGAGCTTCTCGATTATCGGATCAAGATGTACCTGATCGAAACGGAATGCAAACGCAACAATATCACCATCACTCCGGAGGATATTACCGAGGAAATCCAAAAAATGGCCCGAGCCTTCGGCCTGAGTTCTGAGGATTGGATGAACCGGATTCTCGAAGAAAACGGATTGGACCCGGAAACATACAGGAACGAGGTCCTTCGCGGAACTCTCGCGATTCGGCGGCTGGCCGGAGCCCGTGTCCAGGTTTCCGAGGCGGAATTTCAGGAAAAATTCGAGGCCGCCTACGGCCCTTCGGTCCAGGTTCGGCAAATCGTCCATAATTCGCGGCCGAAAATGGAACAGATTCGCGAGGCCGTTCTCGCCAATCCGGACTCTTTCGCGACGGAGGCGAAAAACTCCTCGACCGACACGGCGAGTGCCGCTTACGGCGGAATGATCCGACCGATCCGTCGGCACACGACGAACGACTTGGTTGAAAACGCCGTTTTCGGATTGAAGCCGAAAGAGGTTTCCCAGATCGTGGAATGGCCGCAAGGGAATTTCATTCTTTTCCAATGCGAACAACATTTTCCGGCTCTCGAAGTCAACAAAAACGAAGTTCGGGAAGAGTTGTTCACGAGAATACGACAGTCGAAAACCCAGGCCGTCGCGGATGATGTGTTTCAGGAATTACAGAACCGTGCCCAGGTTCAAATCATCATGCGTGATGCGAATTTGGCCAAGCAATATCCGAAAATCGCGGCCGTCGTCAACGGAGCGGAAATCACGAGACTCGAAATCGCTCAGCTTTGTTTCAAGAAATACGGGAAGCAGACCCTCGCCGAACGGGTTTCGATCGTGATGCTCGAACAGGAATGCAAGCGCCGCAACATCACGATCACGGACCGGGACTTGGACGTTGAAATCCTGAATCGGGCGGCCCAGGAAATGCCGCTTCGTCCCGACGGACAACCGGATCCGCAAGGGTGGTTGAACGTCCAGGCGAAAAACATGAACGTCCCGGTCGGTTCGATCCGCAACAATATGGTCCGGCCGCTTGTCATGCTTCAGAAATTGGCGAAAGATCGTGTCAAGATCACCGAAGAGGATATTCAAAAGGGATTCGAGGCGAATCACGGACCGAGGGTTCGTTGTCTCGCGATCTTTTTGGATAACATGCGACGGGCGCAGCAGATTTGGGAACAGGCGAACCAGACTCGCAATCCGGAGCATTTCGGCGATTTGGCGGCGGAGTATTCGATACACGCTCCGAGCAAGGCCCTTCGCGGGGAAATTCAACCGATTCAAAAGTTCGGCGGCATGGCCGTTTTGGAAGAACACGCCTTCCGATTGCAACCGGGCGAGCTTTCCGAGGTCATTCAACTCGGTACGGAAACCTATGTTATTTTGTTTTGCCTCGGTCAAACCCAAACGGTCGTTACCAACATCAACGATGTTCGCGATTTGATTCGCGAGGACATTGCCGAGAAAAAACTCCGGATCGAGATGCAGCGGTACTTGGAAGAGCTTTATACCCGCAGCACGATCTCGAATTACCTGACGGGAGAGACCAGCCTCGCCCGCGAAGACAGCGGCCCGCAGCCGATCCGACGGTAGGAGAGTGGGAAGTGAGAAGTGGGAAGTGGGAAGATTCGACGGCCAGCGTTTGGCACAAAATCTCCCCACTCCCCACTCCCCACTCCCCACTCCCCACTTCCCACTTCCCACTTCCCTCTTCCCACTCCCCACTTCCCACTTCCCACTTCCTATGTTGAGAAAGAATCAAAATCGGAATCGCGTTTTGTTGCTCGCCGTTGGGCTGGGCGTTTTGTTGTTCGCGGGAGAAAGCCGTTCCCTTTGGGGACAGCAAGCCCCGCAACCGCAAACCCGTTCGGCTCAACCGACAGCGAGTCCGGCGGCGCGGCAAACGAATCCGGCGACGCGGCAGTCCAACCCGACCGGTTCGGCCAATCAGGCCAATCCGCTCGCGGCCAACCCGCCGTTCGCATCCAAAACGCCGGTTGCCGATACGGTTTCCGCTCAACTTGGGGCAAGCGGCGATTCGGCGAATAATCCGAATTCCCTCGATTCAATCCCGGAAGTGCAGCAAGGGTTGGAATTTTTGAAAAAAGGGGACCGACCTCAGGCGGCCGCTCAATTCGCGATCGCCTACAAAAAGCGGCCGGACCTGTTGCCGGCGGGCATTGCGATCGCGACGGCGTTTTTCAACGAACAGAAATTCGACCAGGTCCGTTTTTGGCTTGAGCAGACCGTCGAGGATTGCCCCAACGATCCGGAAGCCTATGTGATTCTCGCGGAGGTCGCGCAATCGGAAGGGCGGACGCTCGAAGCGAGGATGCTGGCCCAGGAAGGGTTGGTGCTCGCGTCCCGATATGCCAGCAACCCGGAACGGCAGAAGAAGCTCGCCCTGCGGGGACAGCTCGTGCTCGTGCTGGTCGCCGAGGGGAAGCAGCGTTGGCCCGAAGCGCAAGAGCGGCTGGAGCGAATGGTGCAAGGGGCTCCGGACGAAGCGGAATACTGGATCCGTTTGGGAGTGGTCTTCTTCCAACAAAACGATATGCAGAAGGCGTTGAACGCGTTCAACCAGGCTTCGTCCAAGGGAACGACGGTCCCGCATCCGTATGCGATCGTCGCCCAGCTGTACGACCAAAAAGGGAATAACAAAGAGGCGGAGCGCTATTTGAATGAGGCGATCAAGTTGAACCAAAACGATTTTCAGATGATGTCGATCGCCGCTCAATTGGCGACGAAATGGGATCATCTCCCCGAAGCGCGGCAATACGCGGAACGGGCGCTCAAGATCAAGCCGGACTCCTACGAAGCGAAGGCGATGTGCGGACTTTTGGCCTTGTACGAAAAGAATTATCCGACCGCCCAAGGCTATTACGAGGCGATGGTCAAGGAAAAACCGAACGATTTCGCCGGCAAAAACGGGCTCGCTCTCGCTCTTTGCGAACAGCAGGACGCGACCAAAACGGCCCGAGCCCTGACCTTGGCGAAAGAGAACGCCCAAGCCAACCCGGCGTCGATCGATGCCCTGACGACCTTGGCCTGGGCGAACTACAAATCCGGACAAACGGCCCAAGCGGAGCAGATTTTGCTGCAAATACACCAATCGGGCGTGATGTCGGCGGTCGGAGCCTATTACCTCGCCGAGATCCTCAACACGAAAGGGGAAAACGAGCAAGCGGCGGCGTTGACCAACGCGGCCTTGAGCACCAATATGAATTTCCCCAAAAAATCGGATGCAACCCTTTTGCAAAAACAACTGACCCGATAGGAAATGATTTGGGAGCGGAATCCGGTTCGATTCTCTCCCCACTATCCTCTTTCCTCTATCCTCTGCCCTCTTTATTATGGAAATCACCCTTGCGGAATTGGCGACGTTGCTCGACGGGAGTTTCGTCGGAGACGGCCGGTTGATGATTCGCGGCGTTTCGCCGATACACAATGCCGGCCCGACCGATTTGACGTTTTTGGAAAACCTCGAGAAAATCGCGCTGCTGGAAAAAAGCGCGGCCTGCGCCGTCGTCGTTCCGCGCTCCGCGGAAAATACGGCCTTCGCTCAAAACACACGGTTCGCCCTTATTTTCGTCGACCGGGTTCTCGAAGCGTTTGAAAAAACCGCCCAACACTTTCGGCCTCAGCCGGTCGCGGCGGTTCGGGAAATCAGTCCTCAGGCCGTGATCGCTTCAACGGCGAAGATCGGCAACGACGTCTTGGTCGGTCCGTGTGTGGTGATTGGCGAAAATGTCGAGATTGGCGACCGTTGTACGATACATTCCGGCGTGCAGATTTTCGCGAATTGCCGGATCGGCGAGGAAACGACGATTTATCCGAATGCCGTCGTCTACGAAAATTGCGAGATCGGCCCGCGCTGCGCTTTGCATTCCTGTTCCGTGGTCGGGGCTTTTGGGTTCGGTTACGATTCTTCGAAAGGGTACCATCGTCTTTCCTCACAGCTGGGGAACGTGATCCTGGGCCCGGACGTCGAGGTCGGAGCGTGCAGCACGATTGATCGGGGGACCTACGGCTCGACCCGGATCGGCGAGGGGACGAAAATCGACAACCTCGTGATGATTGCCCACAATTGCAGGATCGGGAAATTCAACTTGATTTGCGCTCATACCGGCATCGCCGGCAGCACGACGACCGGAGATTACGTGGTGATGGCCGGTCGGGTCGGCGTCCGGGATCATGTGCATATCGGCGACCAGGCCGTGCTCGGGGCGATGGCCGGGGTGATGACCGATGTGCCGGACAAGGCGCGTTGGGTCGGGATTCCCGCGACGCCGGAAAAGGAACAAATGAAAAAGCAGGTCGCGCTCACGAAGTTGCCCGACATGCGGCGGGAACTCAAGGCGATCCAACAAAAAATCGCAATTTTGGAAAAAAGTATTTTAGCAGATAGCAGATAGCTGGTAGCAATCAGCGGCCAGCAGGTCGTTGGTCGTTGAAAACTATCCGCTATCCGCTATCCGCTATCCGCTAAACTATGTCACAAAAACGAATTGGATTGATTGCCGGTTGGGGCCGGTATCCGCTCTATTTGGCGAAAGCGCTTCAGGAAGCGGGATATCGGATTTACGGGTTGGGCGTGCTCAATCACGTCGATCCGGAATTTGCGACGTTTTGCGAAGATTACCAAACCCTCGGCCTCGGTAAAATGAAAACGGCGTTGCGCTTTTTTCGCAAGCACAAGGTTTTCGACGCGACGATGGCCGGAAAGATCGAGAAAAAAATTCTTTTCAATCCGTGGTTTCTTTGGAAACAGCTCCCCGATTGTTTTACGATTCGGACGTTTTTGCCGATGTTTTGGACGCGGCGAAAGGATTGCAAGGACGATACGCTCATGACCGCGTTCGTTGAAGCTTTCGCCCAGAATGGGATCACCTTTCTCCCAGGAACCGATTTTGCCCCGGAGTTGCTTGTGAAACGACAAAAACTGACCCGACTCGGCCCGACCGCGGCCCAATGGAAAGACATCTGCTTCGGTTGGCAAATCGCCAAGGAAATGGGTCGTCTCGACATCGGGCAAAGCGTCTGCATCAAAAACCAGGCGATTCTTGCCGTTGAAGCGATCGAGGGGACCGACGAATGCATTCGCCGGGCCGGTTCGCTTTGCACTTCGGGGGGATTCGTGATCGTCAAGGTCGCGAAACCGCAGCAGGACATGCGGTTCGACGTTCCGACTTTCGGACTGCAAACGATGCAAACGATGTTGCAATCCGGTGCGCGCGTGCTCGCGATCGAGGCGGGGAAGACGATTTTTATCGACAAGCAGGAAGTGATCGATTTCGCTGACCAGCACAAGTTTATCATCGTTTCGGTCACCGAAAAGGATTCTCTCGCCGAAAAGAGCCCCTTCCCGGAAGGATTTGGAAAAGTGGACGCTTGAGCCAGGACTTGGCCTTGGTATGACCTGCCTTTTCCAACAATATGCCGCCCTTGCAGTCCCGGGGGGTTTCCTTTATATTGTTATGCTTCGATCCGGTTCGCCGCGAGCCCGCTTGCTTTAAGGACCGACTGCATACCGGATCAAACCTCCCGGATTTCTCATCCCCCCATCTGGAGTACCACGTCTATGAAAAGCGAGCGTCGGCACGATTTGTCGGAAAATTACCTGGCGAAATGGATTGCCTCAACCTTTGAAAAAATCGCGCCCTACCAAAACGCCATTTATTGGACGATCATTACTGTTTTGGTCGTGGTCTGTCTCGTCATGGTCTGGACGAACTTCGCGGAAAAGTCCCGGAGCAAGGCCTGGAGCGATTATCTGCCGGACTTGAATTCCGAGGGAGTGGAGAAACTGGAGACTTTGATGGACAAATACACCAGCGGCGAGGTTGCCGCCCGTATTCGGGTCTCCGCCGGCGAATTCCTCTTGGCCGACGGCTGTCAATTGGTGTTCAGCAACCGGGAAGAAGCTCCGGGGAAATTGGAAAAAGCTCTCGGTTTCTTCCTTGCGGCCGAAGGCATGGTTTCGGACAACACCGATCTGGCGGAGCAGGTTGCTTATGATCTGGCGGTCACCCATGAAACCTTGGCGGTCGTTCGAACAGGACAGGACGATTTGGCCGGCGCTAAGGGATACTACGAAAAAATCGTAACCCGTTGGCCGAACGGAGTCTATGCGAAATCCGCCAAGAAAAAACTCGCCTATTTGCAGAGTGATGCCGCGAAACGGTTTTATGACTATTTCGCTCTTGCGGCGGAAAAAGCTCCGGTCGAAACGAAAAGTCCGATCGATATCAATATTGACCCGACCGCTCCGCTCGAAATGCCTTCGGACATGAATCTTGACGAAAAATTGGATACGAGCTCAGATGTCGAAGAGCCGACAAAAGAATAATTCAAGAATCTTGTAGCCGAGTTTCCCTATTTTGCCTGAACCGCGATCTATGAATTGCGGTTCAGGTTTTTTTATGGACGCCGAAAATATTAAAATTTAAGGAATAGGAGACTTTTTCTAATTGTATGGATTGTAGCGGACGATAATAAGGATTGGAGGCGGAAACCCGTCCTTCCAGAAGTTTAAACCTTATTAAAATAGTGGTGAAAAAAGATGAGGCGAACACTCTTTTTCGGACTCCTTTTGGCCTGTTCCGCTTTTCTTTCCGGTTGTGTCGGCTATCCCGGCTGTGGCCCTTACGGTAACAACGGTTTGTGCGGCAGCTATTCCCCCGGAATGTATAACAACTACAGTGACTGCGGTAATTGCGGCGACTGCTCAAATTGCGGTATTGGCGGCGGAGGTTGCCTGCAATCTCTCGGTTGTGGTGCCGGCTGTGCGGTTGCGACTCCAATTTCCTGGGTTGCTCAAATCCTGCGGGGGACGAATTACCCCTGTCATGGTTGCGGCGACGAAGTGTATTGGGGCGATTACGGCCTCACGCCGAACGATTACTGCGACCCTTGCACGAACGACGGCGTTTGGGCCGGAGATGTCGGAGGAAATACGGGAGCCTGCGGTTACGGAAAAACGTGTCAAGGCGGCCTCTCCTACAAATACCCTGCGATCGGGAACTCCCTGAACCAAGCGTACGCCCCGGTTTTTCAGGATAAAATCGCGGCAACACATGCCCGAACACCATTGGATTACGGATTCAAAGGCCCCGGCTTTTACGGTTGCGGAAGCGGCTGCGGCCTCGACAGTTGCGATTACGGCTCTTGCGGAACCGACATGTGCGGTGTGAGCTCCGGTTGCAGTACGGGTTGCAGCACGGGTTCGAGTTACGGAACCGGCACGGTCGGGCGACCGATTTCGAGCGGTTCGCGATCTTCTTCGTGCAACTGCGGTTCCAACGGGAACCACAATCATATGGAAACGGTCGAACCTTCGTACATCGAAGGGGACGGCACGCCGGCGGAACCGATTACGACGACCTCCGCCCGTCGGCAGGTGCGGCAACAGCCGACGCGGCTTTCGTACCCGACGCCGACGCTTGGCAAGCAGACTTATCGGTAGCCCTCAGGGCACCGGCGTCTTCGCCGCTCGGCTAAACGGATCAAGCAGACACGAATCGACGAGCCGCGACCTTGGATTGCGGCTCGTTTTTTTTCCTCAAAGTTGACAAACAGACAACGGTTTAATTATGAAAAACGGTTTATCTTTATACGTCGGTTTTTTCCTTCTTTCCTACTGTTCAAACGTTGCGTTGGGGCAAGGCGCGGCCGCCGCTCCGGCCGCCGCTCCGGCAGCCGCACAGCCCGCAACCACTTCCCCGGCCCAGGTGCTGGCCATTAAGCCGATTCAACCGGATGTCGACATCGAGACGCCGACCGCGCCGGACGAATTGGAAAAATGTAAACTCCAACAGAGCGCGGACAGGTACATTCTCTATGACGGCAACGACCGTCTTCTGCGGGTCTTCCTCACCCGTGGTGCTAAAAACCTCAGTCAGTACAGCTTTTACAAGAACGGAATTGAGGTCTTTCGGCAATTTAACGACGCGAAAGACGGCAAGAAGCCAAACGAATTCCGTTGGATGAACAATGCCGGGAGCCGCTGGGGGATCGACGAGGACGGCGATCAAAGCATCGACAGTTGGAAAATGATTTCGGCGGAAGAAGTCTCGGCCGAAGCCGTCGCCGCCCTGAGCCAAGGAGATGCGAAACGGTTTTTGCGTTTGATGCCGACCCCCGAAGAACTGGCCGCTCTCGGGCTGGGCAAAGAGGCGGAAGCGAAGGTTGGCCAAAAAATCGCTCAAATGAAACAGGGATTCGAGGCGGCGGCTAAGAAAATCGCCCTGCCTCGCGATTCCAAATGGGTCCAGTTCAGCGGCGGGCAGCCGGGAATCGTTCCGGCCGGTCGCAACGCGAAAACCGATTTGCTCGTTTATGAAAACTCCGTCGTCCTCGTTCGCGTTGGCGAAGGGGAAAACTCGGCCCGACAGATCATTTTGGGAACGATCCTGAAGGTTGGAGACAACAATTGGCGGCTGATCGGCCTGCCGCATTTGGACGATCCCGATTCGCAGTCGGTCTCGTTCGATTTCACGTTTTTCCCACCGGGCAACATGAGCGAGCTCGTCGAATCGGGGAGCGTCGCGAACCAGGGGCCGGCCCCGACGGCCGATATGCTGGAGCTGATCAACAAAGTCCAGGAGTTGCAAAAGAACGTGCAAAGCGCTCCGGCGGATCAGCGGGCGGCTCTGCATCATGAGATACTGATTTCGACGGTGAAAATCGCCATCGCCGCGGCGACGCCGGAAGAGAAGGACATTTGGATCCGGCAGGCGACCGACAACGCCCGCGGAGCCGTGCAGGCGGGCGAATATCCGGACGGTCCAGAAAGACTGGCAAGGCTTTTCACCAACGTGCAAGAGCAAGAACTGAATATGCCCGAAACGGCAGCCTACGTCAAATACTGGCAGGTCATGTCGGATTATTATTCGCGGTTGCTGGCCGGGGAAGTTCCGAT
>JAVBSX010000161.1:0-6566 GCA_031556455.1 Thermoguttaceae bacterium | reverse complement strand
TTTTCGTGGTAAAGTTTTTCATGGTAAGGGTTTGTGTGAAAGTGATGATTTTGTAAGTAACCACCATTTTCCACGCCCCTTGCCACTTTTTCAACTTCTCATAAAACACAACTTTCGGTTATAGCTCTCAGGGGGACGGTTTGGCCGCCAATTTCAAGCTGGTGCGGGACCGTTTCGGCTCGACGGCCCATGTCCGCGAGCTCGATTCCGAGGATTACCCTTATCCGGAACTCTTCCAACTCTTCCTCGCCTCGAATTACGACGGCTGGATTCTGCTCGAATGTCGCAAAGACCCGGCCGACAAAGTCGCCGCCCTCAACGAACAGCGGCTGCTGTTTGAAAAGTTAATTGGTTGACAAAGGGCTGTTCGGATGGGGCGGAGAAAAACGCCCGAAAGCAACGACCCAGTGCACTGTTTTGCGGCATGCGCTGCAAAATAATGCAAAAACATTGAAATATCACTGATTTTATCACAATTTTCTGGTGATTTTTTCTCGATAGTATCTTTGATCTTCCCGTAGTATTTAGCTTTTTGAAGCACCAGTATTATTTTTTTAAATATTGTTGCTTTTTTCTCGCTTTTGGCACCCACTGTGCTTATAATAAGCAGTATTGAATTTTTTTAACTTTCAGGAATCTTCTTTTCAAGAAGTAGTATTTCCAATAATTTAAGAAAAAAACAGGTTTTCGACGTGAACAAAGTATCCGCAATCATTACTTTTTCCATTCTTTTGGCTTTCGTGGGCATTGTCCGGGCCGATTACGCTTCCGTTGACGAATGCCGTACGCTCAACTCGAATTATTCGACATTCCAGATCCGCGATTCCAACGGCGGCGGGGCAAACTCCGGCAACATTTTCAACGTGTACAATAACCTCTTCGGCCTTAAGAAAGGGGACGAGGGTTATTTTTCCTCGTCCAACGACTTGTACCAGAGTATCGGTGTACAGCAGGACGTCCTTTGGAACGGAACCGACGCGAGAATCTACTCCCTTTACACGAGTGCGAGCCAAAACAGCACCTTCAGCATTAAGGACGAAAATGGCCAGGTTCTTTCGTCGATGTATCGAAACGACATTTTCGGCGATAATTACAATGCGGCGAATTGGAGCGGTACCTGGCAGAACAATCTGATTCTCGACAATCTGAACGGCGCGTTCAACTTTGAGCTGTATGCGACCGGTAACGGGACATTTTCGTCCGATTCGCAGTTGAATACGAAGGGGACGGAAGCCAATATGATTCATACGGCGATTTTCGACATCACCTCGCAGATGATGTCGTATTTCACCGATATGGGTTGGGACATCGATTTTGAAACGGCGTACATGCTCGGCTGGGAAGATCGTAGTCGCATGAACCCCTCCGCGGATTTCGATTACAACGACCTGATGTTCATTGCTTTCGATATCAAACCGTCCGATAACACGACGCCCGAACCGGCGACGATCCTGTTGTTCGGCGTCGGCATGGTCGCACTGCCGATCCTCCGCAAGCTGCAAAAACGACGTTCCCGTTAGCACGAACTGAGCCAACTGACGAAAGACCGGACTGCGGGACTGACTGCGGCCCGGTCTTTTTTACGGTCGGCATGGGCGTTTTCGACAGGCAGCGAACTGCCCAATAATGATACACACACCTCTGTCTGTGTATCATTTTTCGAACAGAGCGTGATCCTCTCCGGCAACCGCAAATTTCTTTTTTAGACAGAATCTAACGATTTGCAACGCGATTTGACGAAAAAAGTTTTTTATCGCCTTGGCATGATTGTTGCTGCTACATTATATCGCTAAGAAGATATTCTTTCCCCATATCTCACACCATTTTTGAACGCGATTTTATCGCACCAACACAGAATTCCCATTATGAAAACCTCGGCATTCAAAAACTTTACACTTTCGGTGATTCTCACCGTTGGTTTTTTCGCTTCTTCCGCCAAAGCGGATGTGCTTCAAGCCGTCAGTGTTCAGTTTTTCGGTATCTCCGGAGCCTACAATGATGTCTTTTTCGGCGACTACTATGGGCGAAACGGCGACATCGAGGGACACGCCGCGATTAAGGGTAACCTCGACGCCCAAAGCTACGGTTTCGGCTCCGGGGAACAGAACCTGCATCCGGGCAGCCAGAGTCCAACGCTCCTCGTCGGAGGAAACGCCAAAGTCTCGGGCGCCGGGGTTTATGACGGCGACGCCTACATCGCCGGAACGTTGACCCCGCAAAACGGACAAAACAAATGGAACATGCTCGGCGCGGAGGGAACCGGCCCGTACAACACGGTTGATCCCGGATACCAAGGGACGCCGGGAACCGTTTACGTCGGCAAAACCCCCGATTCGCAGCTCGACCCCGCTTTCCAGAAGAATGCCAACGTCGATATGAATGTTCTGTTCGATTTCGGCCTCGCGGAAAATCAGTTGCGGAATGCCTCCGGCACGCTTTGGGGGTTGAACGACACGGTTCAGGGCGGCATGGTCGACGGCAAATACACGGTTGATTTGACGGGCCAAACCGGACTTCAGGTCGTCACCATCGACGCCTCCGTCTTCAACGCTCTCAAAAGCTACGAGAACATTTACATCAATGCCGGGGCGGATACGACCCTGATTATCAACGTCACGGACAATTACGGTCTGGGGTCGTTGTCGCTACGGAGGGAGTTCGCCATCAACGGCATCGAGGATCCGTTCTACGGCGATTTAGACGGCAGCAATATCCTGATCAACACGAACATGTCTCAAGTCAACGTCTCGTATGCCGCGATCAACGCGAGCCTGTTGGCCCTGGACGCCAACGTCTATGTGACGCACGGCAACATCGACGGCCAGGTTTTCGCGGGGAGCGGTTACACGGAAGCGGGCGGGGAGTTTCACGCTTACTACACTTTCGACGATCGGCACCTTATGGGTGAGGACGTGACCCCGGAACCGGCGACGATCCTGATGTTCGGTCTCGCCTTGGCGGCCTGCCCCGTGGTTCGCCGCCTGCGAAAAGAGCGAATCGGCTAATCAAACCTGTCGATTCGAAACACAAAAAAGATCGGGCCGCGACATTGAACGCGGCCCGATCTTTTTTTACGCGATTCCCGATTCGGCGAACAACCCTTAAACGATACCGTGGGCGGCTTCGTAATCGGCGATTTTCGACTCGAATTGAAGCGTCAAGCCGATATCGTCCAGCCCCTGGAGCAGGCATTGCCGCCGGAATGGGTCCAGTTCGAACGAAAGCGAAAGGTCCTTTCCGCCGGTCATCTTGCATTGCTCCAAATCGACGTTCAGTTGCAACGGCCGGTTCGCGGCTTCGTACTGGAACAGCCGCTCGACATCTTCCTCGGAAAGCCGGATCGGGAGGATTCCGTTCTTGAAGCAGTTGTTGTAAAAGATATCGGCGAAGCTCGAAGCGATCACGACCCGGAATCCGTAATCGGCGATCGCCCAGGGGGCATGTTCGCGTGAGGAGCCGCAACCGAAATTGCGCCGGGCCAACAGGATCGAAGCGGCGCGAAATTCCGGCCTGTTCAGCTCGAAGTCCGGATTGTCCGAACCGTCTTCCTGGTACCGCCAATCGAAGAACAGAAATTTCCCGAACCCGGTTCGCTCGACCCGTTTCAAAAACTGCTTGGGAACCAACTGGTCCGTATCGACGTCGCTCCGGTCCATGGGAACAACGATTCCGGTATGTTTCGTAAATGGTGTCATTTTTGTGTTGGAAATAGGAACTGACGGTTGGTGTTGATTGAAAGGCTTCAGACTTCAGGCTTCAGGGGGTTGGAGCAAAGGATAATTCTCGTCATTTCGACCGAATGGAGAAATCTCACACTCGCCGAAAGGGTCGGAGTTCTTTCCCTCGCGCGAGGGTGAGATTTCTCCTTTCGCTGCGCTTCAGTCGAAATGACGACTTCGCCGACCTGAAGCCTACAGTCTATAGCCTACAGCCTCTTACTAAAATGTCCGGACGTCGGCGAAGTGTCCGGCGACGGCGGCGGCGGCGGCCATTGCCGGGGACACCAGGTGTGTCCGGCCCCCTTTGCCCTGCCGCCCCTCGAAATTCCTGTTGCTCGTCGCCGCACAGCGCTCGCCCGGCTTGAGCTGGTCCGGGTTCATTGCCAAACACATGCTGCAACCCGGCTCTCGCCATTCGAAACCGGCTTCCTTGAAAATCACATCGAGCCCTTCCCGCTCGGCCTGCCGTTTGACCGGGCCGCTGCCGGGGACGGCCAAACCGCGAACGCCTGGGGCGATCTTTTTTCCCTTGAGCACGTTTGCCGCAGCCCGGAAATCCTCGATCCGACCGTTCGTGCACGAGCCGATAAACACGCAATCGATCCCGATGTCCGTGATCGGCATCCCGGCCTTCAGGCCCATGTATTCGATCGCCGCCTGGGCCATTTTCCGTTCGTCCGGGTTCGCGATCGAGTCCGGCATCGGCACGTTTCCGCCGATTCCGACGACCTGGGCCGGATTCGTTCCCCAAGTCACCTGCGGCTCGATCGAAGCGGCGTCGAAGGTTTCGGTCCGGTCGTAAACCGCGCCCGGATCGGACGGCAGTTGCTTCCAAAGTTTGACGGCCGTATCCCAAAAATTGCGATCCGGGGCATATTCCCGACCGAGCAGGTAATCGAAGGTTTTTTGGTCCGGGGCGATCATTCCGGCCCGAGCGCCCATTTCGATCGCCATATTACAGACGGTCATTCGCCCTTCCATACTCAGTTCCTCGAACGCCGGGCCGGTAAACTCGACGACATAACCGGTTCCGCCGGCCGTCGTCAACCGCCCGATCAGGTACAGCGCGAGGTCTTTGGCCGAAACCCCGTTCGGCAAAACGTTATCGACCTGAATCCGCATCGTTTTGGATTTCTTCTGCCGGAGCGTTTGGGTCGCGAGGACGTGCTCGACCTCCGAGGTCCCGATCCCGAAGGCGAGAGCCCCGAACGCTCCGTGGGTCGCCGTATGGGAATCGCCGCAAACAATGGTCATTCCCGGGTGCGTCAAGCCGCGTTCCGGGCCGACGACGTGTACGACTCCCTGGTCCGGATCGCCGATGTCGAACAGCCGGATCCCGAATTCCTTGCAATTGCGGCGCAGCAAGTCGATCTGCGTCTTCGCGATCTCATCGGCGATCGGCAGGGAACGGTCGGTCGTCGGCACGTTGTGATCCTGGACCGCGAAGGTTTTGTTTGAACGCCGCAATTTTCGGCCGGCGAGCCGCAACCCTTCAAAGGCTTGCGGGGAAGTCACTTCGTGTACCAGTTGCAGATCGATATACAGAATCGCGTCTTGTCCCTCTTCCTGGTTGACGAGATGGGCGTCCCAGATTTTTTCGTACATCGTTTTGGGTCGATTCGTTTCAGACATGAGCGGCCTTGAGAAAAGAGGAGGGAATATGGGGGAATGTTCCGAACGACCGGCATCGGCGGCGGAACGAATGATCTTCCCGCGATTGTAACATTTCGTTCGATTTTGCCTACCCCCGGCCAGACCGTCTTCAAGTTTCGCGGATCGAATCCGAGTCGTTTGGCGGTGGGTCTGGGATCGACGCGGCATTTTTCGGGGACCTCTCGCAATGTGCGTTCGCCGCGGGAGAGCAATCGGGTGACGGATAACGCCACATTCGTCAGCAACGTCCAAACCTTGCCCAAGCCAGGACGACGAACCACGTGCTTGCCCTCCTCGAAATATCGGTCCTTCTGCCAATGCAGACAGTTTTCAACCTCCCAGTGACACGAAATCAAATCCTGAAACGTCGACGGCGGCGGCGAGAAGGGTGCGAAAAGGTGGATTTGCCTTGTTTAGAGCGGGGATCGGGCACTTTTTTGAGACATGGGACGAAAATTTCGAGGGGAGCGAGAGCGGACATGACAACCTCCTTGCGTGAAAAAAAGACGCAAGCCATTCGCGTCTGATTCTTCTACGAAGGAAAGCCCCCCGACAGCCTAACATTACAGCGCAATCTTATGAACCACGAAGTCGCGAAGAAGCACGAAGAAGCAAGATGCGATGGTATTAACGAGATGTCGTCATAGCCTCTGTTTTCGATCAAACCAAAAGTCCTTGACCTTTCGTATTTCTTCGCATTTCTTCGTGTGCTTCGTGCCTTCGTGGTAAAACTTATTGCGCTGTCGAACTAAAGATTTTCGTGAAACTTGAAGACGGACTGAGGAAACCGGGAGGAGGTCGCGAAATCGGCATGGTCCCGGCTGCGGATATAAAAAAACCCCCGGAAAGCTCTCGTGTCCCAGGGGGATGGGGCATATTGTTCTTTCCGAGGGAAACATTTATTCATATCCAATTGAATTTTCCCATCGGTCTCACAATACACGACCTTGGGAATCTCCAATCGATGGTGATCAAAGGGGCCGCTTCGGCAATCCTTTCCGAAAGCGGCTCTGTGTTGGCCGATAGGCCGTGATCGGGAAAATAAGGAGAGTCATTCTCCCGATCGTTCGTTATCGAAGCGGTCGTCGGCCTCTTGCCGGCGATTGACACTACGCGGACCGCAGAATTGTTTTTCGGTCGAAACCGATCCTGCCAATTCCAGATGCGAGGTCCTTCAATTGCGGTCGCACATCC
>JAVBSX010000254.1:0-10128 GCA_031556455.1 Thermoguttaceae bacterium | reverse complement strand
ATCCTGCTTATGGACGAACCGTGCAGCGCCCTCGACCCGATCGCGACCGGGAAAATCGAGGAACTGATTCGCGAGCTTCGGGATACCTACACGATCTGTATCGTAACCCACAACATGCAACAGGCCGCCCGCGTCAGCGATCGGACGGCGTTTTTCTGCCTCGGCCAATTGATCGAATACGACCGAACCAACACGATTTTTACCAACCCCCGCTGCAAGCAAACGGAAGACTACATCACCGGCCGCTTCGGCTAAAACAAGTGGGACGTGAGAAGTGGGAAGTGAGAAATAAGAAACACGAATTCTTGCCTTTCCTTCAAATTTTCAATTTTCAATTTTCAATTTTCAATTCCCCCATGTCCGAACTCCTCAAACGCCTGGATCGTCTTTTCCTGAAACTGGATCATACCGCGTTGTTGGTCGAGCAATCCCTCGTCGATGCGGTCGATGCCGTCGAAAGCGGCAACCTTGAACTCGCCGAAACCGTCATTCAAACGGACGATGAGATCGATCGCCGCGAGGTCGAGACGGAGCGGGAATGTATTCGCCTGCTCGCGCTGTACCAACCGGCGGCGATCGATCTGCGGCGCATCTGTTTCGTCATTAAAGTGAACAACGACCTCGAACGAATGGCCGACTTCTGCGTCAACATCGCGAAAGCGTGCAAGACGATGAAGCAAGAGGGAATCGAACTCGACTCGTTTCCGGGATTTCGCAAACTGGCGAACCAGGTCGAGGACGCGTTCCGGCAAACCATCCGGCTGTTCGCCCCGCAGCGCGAAAGGGCTTCTTCCTCGGATGCGGGCATCGCCGGGGACTTGGCGTTGGCCCGGTCGATCATCGCCGCCGACGTCGAAGTGATCGACGTCAGCTTCCGGGCCTATCTCTCGGAAGTTCTGTCCGAGGAAGGGATGTTTCGCGGGAAGATGAACGCCCTTTACCAACTGACCTCCCTGGGCCGCGCATTGGAGCGTTTCGGAGACCGTTGCACGAACATCGCCGAAGACGTGATTTTCATGCTCAGCGGCGAAATCGTCCGACACGGAGAAGTAGGAGGAAGCGAGAAAATAGATGACAGAGGGCAGAGAGCAAATTAAGAATTATGGTAGCCGTTCACGGTTACGAATTATGAATTAAGGGGCCAGGTCTCAGCAACTGGTAGGACAGTGGGTTAAAATGGTGGTTTTGTAAACGGATTTTTTCCATGACGAATAGCTGTACAGTTAATTAATTTTTTCAAAAATCATTTCGTGCCAAATATCGTAACACAGCATCGTCCAAAGGCACCAGTTCGGTTTCGCGAGAAGGTTTTGTTTCGTTTTCTCACTGAACCAGACCGTCGGCCGGATCGCTTCGGCCGCTGTTCGGAGCGGACCGCCGGGCCCGAGCCATTCAAAAATCGGCTGGCCGAAACCTCGCTTCGGACGGTTGACGAATTCGGCCGGAACATGCCGCAACAGGGCCTTTTTCAAAACCGACTTCGATTGCCCGGGAATGAAATGCGACTCCAACCGAATATTATGGGCGGCCCGAATCATTCTCGAATCAAGGAACGGCGAGCACATCACCAACCCCGATTCGGCGAACAGTTTCGCCCAATAGGCGGCACTGACCCCGCCGCTCCAATAATATCCGGCCGCGAGCGACCATTGCAGGTGTTGCGGATCGTCCGGGACCCGGAGCGTCTTTAAGATTTCGCGGCGGTAACGCATCCCTTTTTCGAGGCCGTTCCGTCCGAAACAGGTCAACAAGGTCGGTATGTCGGTAAACGTCAGCGCCGAATTCAGCGGATGGGCGATGTCTTCGAGATCGCCGATGTTCCCGGCCGCGCGAAGAGCATCGGCTGTAAACCGACCTCCCAGCCGAAAGGCGAAAGAGGCGGCCCACGACCGTAGAAACGAAAAGGGGATCCGTTTTTTCCAAACGGCCGCCGCTCGCAGAAAATCCGGAAAACTGTTGCCGAAAAGTCCGTCCGCCCCCATGCCGGAGATGCCGGCGGTAATCCCCGCTTCCTTCATTCCCCGGGCCAGAGTATCGAAATAGAACGACTGAACATGGTTCGGAAATTCCCCGTTCCGTCGGATGATCGCCCGCATCGCCTCCGGCGTGAGCGGCTCTTGTCGAACGGCGATGTTGCACGTTCCGGTCTGCTTGACCGCCGAAAGAGTGTACTCAAGATCGCCCTGGGTCTGTTGGTGATCGAGCCAAACGACGGCACTGAGCGGCCGGGCGTCCCGTTCGGCCGCGTCCGGGTTCGACCGCCGCCAACGCTCGTTCCAATGAACCTGCAAAAACGTGCTGTCGACCCCGCCGGAAAGCAAGTTGGCCGAGTTCGGATACAGCCCGTACCAATCGTCCATAATCTCGGCGGCAACGGCTTCGGCCCGCTCGATCGATTCCGCTTCGTCGGTTTTGTGCGACTCTTCGAAATCATCGAGCGTAACGACGCGGCGATTTTCAACGCGGGAACCGTCGAAAACGACCAGCTCGCCCGGATCGAGCCGGAAAATTTCGCGGACCAGGGTTTTGGCTCCCGTCGGATATCGGCCGAGAAAAAGGACCGGCAGCATCTCTTCGTCGAGCGTTTTTTCCCGGCCCCGGGCTGCCGCGATCTCCGAAAAGGCGTCCCCCCAAAAGAAGCCGTTCGCCGTCGCCGTGTAGTAGGTCAAGGAGCTGCCGAGAAAATTCCGGTAGAGGAAAACTTTTCCCAGGGTTCCGTCGATCAGGTAAATCGTATAGTTCCCGTCCGCCTTCGGGACGCGGAATTCGCCGAAATCCCGGTATTGCCGCAACATTTCCGCGAGGAATCGCTTGAGCGATTCGAATGTCGCCGGCCCTTCGGTGCGGCAGTAACCTTGCATCACGATCAGGAACGGGCCGTCCTCGACCGCGACCGTCGCCTCTTGCGGCGAGGAAAAGAAGGTTTGCCGATCCTCCTGTTGAGAGGTCCAATTCGAGCGGTTTTTCGAGTCGTCGGGAGCGAAATCGAAAACATCGACGGGGGCGATTCCCTTGGTTTTGCAGAAGCCGATCATGATGATTGAAGGAGTGAATGAACGAGTCCGCGCCGGGATTGAGGCCCGGTCGTATCGGGAAGGCTTATCGGTTCATTTTTTTGCATAATAAGTCCTCATCCTATCTTTTTTTGTGGAAATGACCACTATCACCCCAAGAATTTCAGGTTTGACGAAATCTTCGTGCAAAGAAATGAAAACCGTTCACGGTTTTTCCCTTGGACCGCGGGCTTCCAACCTGCATCCGGCTTTTATTTCGAAAAGGATTTCGATCCGTGATCCCGAAATAGGGGGCGTGAACGATTACCCGAAATTCCGGCCCTTGCGCGAGGGTGAGATTTCTCCTTGCGCTACGTTTCAGTCGAAATGACGAGACTTTGCAGTTCTCTCGAACCGATGCCGGGCAGCCTACACAAGCGTTGCCGTTTTGGTATATTAGATCGTAACCGTTCACGGTTTTCCTATTGGAGCGGGGGCGGGGCGCCGGCAAGAAGCCGGGGAGATTTTGAATAAATTTTACTTATCGCGTAATATCAACGCGAAGCGGACTCCGGGGAGGCAAAGGATTTTTCGGCCTCCCACTGTGCGGGCGGGACGCCCGCGCTCCAGGTTTTTGCGTGAACGGTTACTTTGGATCGAAGGAAAATTCGTTTCAAACTTTGCCTATGCCGACTTTTTCGATGCACAGGCTCAACGAGACACCACGTAAAAACATGACGACATTGACGGGCGCGGAATTTTTGTCGAAAGAAAACAACGGGCTGAGCGAGCCGCACGGCCCGAAATCGCTCGCGATCACCTCGGAAAAATCCGCCGAGCAGAATCTCAACCTCTGCTGGGGGATCGACCGCTGGGCCGATTGGCGGCAACAGGCCCACGATATCAAAGCGTACACGATCAAGAATCTTGACACGCTTCTCGAACAATTCGAACGTAACCTGACGGCCAAGGGTATCACCGTGCTCTGGGCGAAGGACGCGGAAGAGGCAAATCGTTACGTCCTCAACATCGCCCGGGAAATCGGTGCGAAAACCGTCGTCAAGGCCAAATCGATGGTGAGCGAGGAAATGAACCTCAACCACGCTTTGGCCGAGGCCGGAGTCGAAGCGATCGAAACCGACCTCGGGGAATATATCGTCCAACTCGCCGGGCAACGGCCGACCCATATCGTAACCCCGGCCCTGCACCTTTCGGCGTCGGAAATCGGACGGTTGTTCGAAGAAAAACTCGGCGAAGAGTATACGCCCGAGCATCAAAAACTGACGATGATCGCCCGAAAGCGGCTCCGCGAAAAATTCGTCAACGCCGATCTGGGCCTTTCGGGGGTCAATCTCGGCGTCGCCGAAACCGGGACGCTTTGCCTCGTCGAAAACGAAGGAAACATCGGCCTTTCGACCTCCGCCCCGAAAGTGCATATCGCACTCATGGGAATCGAGAAACTGGTCCCCCGGCTCGCCGATCTGCCGCTCTTTTTGAACATGCTCCCGCGTATGGGAACGGGCCAAAAGCTGACGACATATGTGCACCTGTTTCACGGTCCGGCCCCAGGCCGCAAAATGTACCTCATTTTGCTCGACAACGGCCGCTCGAAAATTCTTGCCCAGCCGGAATACCGCAAAGTGCTGCATTGCATTCGCTGCGGCCTTTGTATGAACAACTGCCCGGTGTACCGGCATGTCGGCGGCTGGGCTTACGGTTGGATTTATCCGGGACCGATCGGCTCGATTTTGACGCCGCATCTCGTCGGAATGCGAAAAGCGGGCAAGCTCCCATTCGCCTGTTCCCTTTGCGGAGCATGCAGCGACATTTGCCCGGTCAAGATCGACCTCGCCCATCAGATGATCCGGCTTCGGAAAAAGGCGGTCGAAGAACCTTCGCCGGTCCGCTCGATCATCGACCGTTTGACATGGTTCGGATTCGCCGTTGCAATGAAAGGGGATTTCCGGTTTCGCAGGACGATGTCGCTCGTCAAGCTCGGAATTCGGACTGCTCCGTTTCTGCCGATACATCCGGACAAGCTCGGCGATTGGACTCGGGGACGTGCTTTGCCGGAAATTCCGAAAGAGGGTTCTTTCCGTGATTGGTGGGCCGCTCGACCGCAGGCTGCCGAGGGCAAATAGCGAGGGAAAGAGGAAAACGGGAAAAAAACGTCGCCGGTCGCCTACCGGACGGCGGCGGTTCGGCGTTCGCCGTTTTGCCAACGTTGGACCTCGGCAACGACGGTTTTCAAGGCTTGGAGCGGATCGGATTCAATCGCTTGAAAATGCTTTTGAATTTCTTGAGGGCCGCCGGGGGAAGAAACGTAACAGGAATAGCGATACAGCTTCCCTTGAATTCCCCAGGTTTCGAGCCGGGACGACGTCGCCCCCAGCTGTTTGTGCAGTGTCGATTCCAATTGCGAAAAAGCATCGGAAATCTGGTAGTTATTCTTCGTTTTGCCGTCCGCCTCGACCCTTTTGTTTTTGTAATCGGTATTATTCCGCACAAAGCCCGCTTCATATTGTGCGGTCGAAACCACAAACGAATCCTTAGCATCCGAATGGGCAACCTGCTCGACGCTTTTTTTGGAATCCCGAGTCGGTTTCTTTCCTTGAAATTCCTTGTTCTGTTGTAATTGATCGTTCGTTTCGCTCGATTCTTTGACGCTGGACGATTTTCGATAATCTGCATCGACCTTGCTTTGCGGCTCTTCGAAAAACGAGACGAGAGTTTTTTTGAAAGAATCAAAAAACGTCTCGCCGCCGCCGGGAATCGATTTCCAACAGATCGCGAGAGTCGGAAGGGCAATCGTCGCAGAAAGGATGACTGCCGAACGAAGAAATTTGATAAAAGCTGAATCGGGCTGATGCAACCGTCGTTCCTCCTTGAAATAGACGCAAACGGAAAGTTTTGATCCGATGCTGCGCAAAACTACGGCGGGAAAAATTTTTTGAATAGTGATTTGATCGTCGAAATCGGCTATAAAATCGACGGATAATCGGTAAAATTCGCGAAACGGCACGAAAGAGGGGAAGTATATCGTTTTTTGCCGTTTTCGTTCAAGAGGAAAAACAAGACATCCAATTAAAAGCAAATTACTTGTGATTCTTCGCGGGAATACATCATCAGTTTTGTCGTAAACAATAACTCCGGCGTCTGCGCCGCTCGGCTAAACGAGCATCGGCTCAACGGCCGCACGAACCGCAATTGCGACGGCGTCGATCGAATCGGAAGCGTCGATCACGACATACCGGTCCGGCTCGGCCCGGGCACATTCGAGAAACCCTTGCCGTACCCGCTTGTGATATTCGGCGGCCTTGCTTTCCATTCTATCTAAACTGCCCCGTTTACCAGCCCGCGTTTGAGCGATTTCAAGCGGCAAATCGAGCACGATTCCCAAATCGGGGAGCAAATTCGAGGTCGCGATCGCCCCAACCTGCTGCAGGAGGGGGAGCGGCACCTCCCCGCCGTACCCTTGATAGGCCAAGGTCGAAAGCAAATACCGGTCGGAAAGGACGATTTTTCCCTGTTCGAGGGCCGGGCGAATGATTTCCTCGACCAATTGGGCCCTCGCGGCATTGAAAAGGAGCGTTTCGCTGATCGACGACATTTTCAAATCGCGTTGGTTTAACAGAATATTCCGGATCGCGTCGCCAAGCGGCGTGCTGCCGGGATCGCGACACATCACAACTTCTTTACCATTTTGGCTCAACGAATCGGCCAATCGAAGGATTTGTGTCGTTTTGCCGCAGCCGTCGCCGCCGTCAAAAGTAATAAACATAGAGGATAGAGGATAGAGGATCGTTTAGCCGAGCGGCGCAGACGCCGGCACTATTGTTCACTACTCCGGTGCTGATATATTATACAGAAAAATCTTTCGCGGAGTACCGGCTCAATTGGGCTGATCTTCGATCCCGTCTCCCGTTTTTCCTCTTGACCTGAGAGGGGCGAATCGTTATTGTCCGCTTTCACGACCTGTCTCTTCGCAGGTTTTTATCCCAAATCAATTTCGACTTTCGATCATTCAAGGAGGATCAATATGAATTTCAATTTCTTCGACTGGATTCGCGACGGCGTCAAGCGTTCGGTGTTGCTCGGTGTTTCCGATGCCGTCGACCAGATGGGCATGCCGCAGGACGAAGAATCTTCCAAGAGCAAAATTCTCGGCTTTCTCCAACAGGAAGAAGGGGCAACCGTGCAACGCCGGCGTCTTTCCGCCCCGGCAAGCGGCGGAGGCTCGTCCCGCAAGCTCGGCCGTTCAATCGCCGACATACACCCCGGCAAATAATAAAGTGGGAAGTGGGAAGTATTATTGACCCACTTCCCACTTCCCACTGAAAATGAAAGTACTCGTAACCGGCGGAGGGGGGTTTCTCGGACGATATCTCGTCGAGCGGTTGCTCCTGCGCGGGGACGAGGTTCGGGTTTTCGGGCGGGGGGAGTATCCGGATCTGAAGCGATGTGGGGCCGAAGTTTTTCGCGGCGATCTTCGCGACAATCAGGCGGTGCGCGAAGCCTGCTGCAACGTCGAACTCGTCTACCATACGGCCGCGATCGCCGGAATCCAATGTCAATGGAAGCCGTATTACGAAATCAACGTCGAAGGGACCAAATCCGTGCTGCAAGGTTGCTTCGAGCACGGCGTTTCCCGACTCGTTTACACCGGCAGCCCGAGCGCCGTTTTCGCGGGGGAGCCGCAGGAAGGGATCGACGAATCGGCCCCGTATCCTGAAAAATGGCTCGCCCATTACCCTAAAAGCAAGGCGATCGCCGAAATGTCGGTGCTTGAGGCCAACGGCCGGGAACTCCCGGGCCGAAAAGGGGAAAGATTTCTCAGCTGCTCGCTCAGGCCGCATCTGATCTGGGGGCCGCGCGACAACCATTTGATTCCCCGGCTCCTGCAGCGCGCCCGGGCCGGTCGGATCATGATGATCGGCGACGGGCGCAACCTGATCGACAATATTTACGTCGAAAACGCGGCCGCGGCCCACATTCAAGCGGCCGAGGCCCTCCTTCCCGACGACAGCCCGGTCGCCGGAAAGGCGTACTTCCTCTCGCAAGGAGAGCCGGTCAACTGCTGGGATTGGATCAACGAAATTCTCGGCTTTGTCGATCTCGAACCGATCAAATCGCAAATCTCTTACGCAACGGCTTATCGAATCGGCTGGGCCGTCGAAACCGCTTACGCGCTGCTCGGCATCAAGAGCGAACCACCGATGTCGCGGTTTTTGGCCGCGCAGTTGGCGATGTCTCATTACTTCGACATTTCCGCCGCCCAGCGGGATTTCGGTTACGAACCGGAAATCCCGACCGCCGAGGGTATGGAGCGGTTGAGAGAGTATCTTCTCTCGCAGGAAAATTAATAATCAATTCCCTGAATCAATCGCGTCCGAATCCTTCAATTCGTGTGTAAGACTTCTTGTCGCAACCCATTTACCGATCAATACCATGCGCGACGTCTTTGCCGAGCATTGGCTCATGAGCGACCTTCGAGACAGGCCGCAATTATATTTTGGACAAAAAAGAGCGATAAGCCTCTTTTCTACTTATCTTGCTGGGTACGGCGCGGCCTACGTCGAGTTGCAAAAGAAGGGGCAATGGGACGGTCCGGATTGGGATCAACCGGAGTTGGGCATTTTCACGGGTTGGCTCGCACAAAAATACAAAATCAGAATGTCGTTAGATTGGTGTGGTATGCTTCTTCTGCTTCACGATTGCGATGAAGTTGCGGCTTTCGACGCTTTCTGGAAAGAATGGGACGAATTTTGTCAATTGGATGAGACCGTCATGAAAAACGATTTTCTCGACGAAAAAGGCGATTTTATTTCTTATCCCGATAAGTATTGGACAGAACACGATGCCAATCCCGATAAAAATTGGCAACGGTTGTTGAATAAGAAGCTGAAAAAGTATATCAAAAAATACCGCAGTAACGCTCCCCCAAAAGAGCCGGGGGTGTAGCGCAGCGCAACCCCCGAACGAGACAAGTCTCAACGAGCCGCACTCTGTGAGTGCCGTTTGCGTCCATTTTCAAATTGAGACGTTTCTCGCTGTGAACGAAACCGCGACCACAGGTCGCGGCTCCGGTTAATGCGCGATTTGAAGACGGGGGCTTGTCCGGGGATTGCGCTGCGCTTCATCCCCGGTTCTTTTTCCCCAACGATTCTTTTTCCCCGACTCAGGCTTACCCCAACTCGGGCAATTCCCAGCCTTTGCGGCGGGGGCGGGACAGCATTTTGTTCCCTTCCTCGCTGTTGGCGAAACGCTCTTTGACAGGGTCCCAGTTCAACGGCTTGTTGACCTGACCGACCTTGCGGGCGATGTTGACCAGCTCGCAAATCGTCGTCGAACGCTGCCCATATTCGATGTCGGCATTGCATTTCTCGCCCGATTTGATGCAATCGAGCCAGTTCTTGACATGAAAGAGCGACTCGATTTGCCCGTTGCCGGCCGTCTTCTTGACCTCTTCCGGCGGGTTGGCGACCAACTCTTTCGGGTTGGCGGAAACCTTGTGTCGGTTGATCTCGATTTTCCCTTTCTCGCCGACGAAAATCGCGCCCAGGCCCGGCCCCCAGTCGCCATCGAGTTCAAGCCGCAGCTCGACACCGTCGGCGAATTTCATTTTCATTTTCCCACGCGGCCCTTCGACCCCCTTGGTCATACCGTAATACGGCGAGCCGGTTTCCTCTTCCGAAGGCTCGCGGTTTTGGAAACGTCCGCAAGGTTCGATCCGCGGCTCTTCCAAAAGCGTGATTTCAACCGGGCCGGTATCCTTGTAACCGAGCGTCATATTGATCTGGTCGTAGGAATGTGTTCCCCAGCCGCTGACGCCGAAGCAGAGCCCGCCGGCATCGTAATCCCACCAGTTCGACCAGCCGTAATGCAGTTGTGGATGGTAGGGCCGGTACACGGCCTGGTTGGTCCAAATGTCCCACCAACCTTCTTTTCCGCCCTTGGGCATCGGCTGTTCCGGCTGGTCGGTCCAAATGTTCGGGCCGACAAAATTGGGGGCACGGACGTATTGAACCTTGCCGATCGCTCCGTCCTGCACCAACTTGCTCGCCCAAAGGCAAAGCGGCAGCGAACGCTGTTGCGTTCCGACCTGGGTCACGATGTTGTATTTTTTCGCGGCCTT
>JAVBSX010000220.1:0-5467 GCA_031556455.1 Thermoguttaceae bacterium | reverse complement strand
AAACGAGGCCAAGAAACGCGAAAAGACCTTGAAAACACTGCGTTTTTAAGGTCTTTCTTTAAATACCCCCGATTGGATTCGAACCAACGACCTACGGTTTAGGAAGGAACCGATGTTCGGTTGGAAAAATCATGTTTCAACCTTGGATTTCCAGTGTTTAGACCATTATAATCCCAGTCTCAAACCGTTTCAAGGTGTCTCAATATTTTCCGGAATTTTTCAAGGTTTCTCCGTAACAGGGGCACTTTTCTCCGTAATTACGGAGAAAAGTGCCCCATGTCTTTTAGCCCTTCTCAGACGTTGATTTTAAGGAGATTATCGGCCATTTTGACCCGCACAAACAATCTCGTTACGACTTGCCCAGAGTCTTAAATCCTGGCGTCCGATCGCGGCGGCCACGAGATCGGGAAACAAATCCGGCGTACAGGCAAAGGTCGGAATCCCCATGGCGGTAAAATGGGCGGCGTTCTGTTCGTCATACCACGGCGCTCCTTCATCGCTGAGCGCCAAAAGGCAAACGACATTCACGCCCGACTTGACCAGCGCATCGGCCCGGGCGAGCATTTCCGGTGCGTTGCCACCTTCACAAAGATCGGTGATCAAAACGAAAATCGAGTCATTGGGACGTGTGATCAACTGTTGGCAGTACGCAATCGCCCGATTGATGTCCGTTCCACCGCCCAGTTGCGTTCCGAAAAGTACCTCGACGGGGTCCTGCAGGAGTTCCGTCAAGTCGACGATCGCCGTGTCGAAAACGACCATTTTCGTCGACACGGCATTGATCGACGCAAGAACTGCCGCGAAAATGCTTGAGTAAACGACTGATGGTGCCATCGAACCGCTTTGATCGACACAGAGTACGATATCCCGTAGGGAACTGCGTTTCCGACCATATCCGACCAAACGGTCGACGATCAATTTGCGGTGTTCCGGCTGCCAGTTTTTCAGATTGACTCGGATCGTCCGGTCGAAATCCAGTTCGTTCGGTTTGGGCCGGTTGTTCCGCGTCGCCTTATTGAGACTGCCTCGGACGGCCTGGACTGTTTTCGTCCGTAATTTCTGCATCAGTTCGTCGACGAGCTTCCGGACGACGATTCGCGCCGTCGCCTTGGTCTTGTTCGGGATGACCCGGTTCAGGGAAATCAGTGTGGCAACGAGGTGGATGTCCGGCTCGACCTGTTCCAAAAGCTCCGGTTCCATGAGCATTTGCTGGAGTCCGAGTCGCTCCAACGCGTCGCGCTGCATGACGCGGACCACGGAGGTCGGAAAATGCTTCCGGATGTCGCCCAACCAGCGGTTGACCTTGGGTGAAGAACCGCCGAGCCCGCCGCGACGGCTGGTCGTCTTTCCCTTGCCATCCTCCGGATCGTCCCCGGTTCCGTAAAGAGCTTCAAGGGCTTGGTCCATTTCGAGCCAATTTTTATCAATTGCGGCACCAAGTCCGGTCGTATCCTGTTCGGCGTTGCGACCGAGGAGCAAACGCCAACGCTTGAGTCGTTCTTGTTCGGTAATCATGACAGGATTTTTCGTAATACAGGTAAAACAAGCTCGACGCGATTCATATCGAGGCGGGCTTCCGTTGCGTTCGAAACATCCGGTTTCGCGGATGTCACAATCGCCTCACCATCCTTTGGCACGCCGAACGGTTTGACTTTTGCGCCCATCATGCGGAGTTCCGGCCCGGAAAATTCGCTGAAACCGCGGCGCAGCAGCGGCAGCAATTCCGTGAACACGTCCTCGCCCAGCGTGCAGAGCCAGGCATTCAGGATCGTCCAGAGCGGATCGAATTGCAGCAACATCTGGCCGCTTCCGTGTAAAAAACCTTGAATCCACTGGGCGACCTTGATCGATTCCAAGACAGGCGAAAGAGCGAGCGACATCGTTTTCGCGAGCTCTTCCTCGGAAACCGTTCCTTGTTCGTATAAAATTCTTGAGCAGCGTCCGCGAACCAGACCGTGGACCGCATTGTTTCGGGCCAATGCGGCGAGAACGGCAAGCCAGTCGGACGTTTGCCCTGGATTACCACGAAGCTGCAAGGCCGACTGAACGGCGTTGATGTCGTGAATTCGCCTTTCGGCAGCATCATCGTCGAGTGCTCCGCAGGCCGGGCCGAGACCGATCAAGACCCGTTCGAACAGTGCGTTGAAAACCGGTTCGACGTGTTCCGTTTTCGTGCCGCGAACATTTCCGTAACGTAAAATATTGACCAGTGGTGGCAGGGTCAGCATCATGCCGCTCAGGTCCGATGACACGGCGGCCTCGTTTTTCAGCCGGTCCAGCAGATCGTCCAAAGCCGCCGTGGAAATCTCCGCCGGAAGAGCCGCGTCGATCAAAGCAGTCAATTCGGGGAGCGACGTCGCTTCATCGGCTCGCTTGCGAACGGCTCCGGACACGGCGGTTTCGAGCGTATTGCCGAGCGTGTTGCTCTCAATGATTCGGACGACGAATTCGACCTGCCACTGAATCTGCCAGAATTCGTGAAAGGTCCCCGTCGAACGAACCATATTTCGCTGCAAGGCTCCCCAGGGAACGCCGAGCAGGTTCAATCGATGCAGCAACCGGCTCTTGGCCCTGTCGGTGTCCTTGCGGAGATCGAGGTCCAGCGTGACGATTTCCTCCGAGACCTTCATCCGGAGGCGTTTCTGCTCGGATTCGATGTCACGAAGCAATGGCACCGCAGGAGCCGAGGCGGGTACGGAACCGATCCGATAACCGGTTTCCAGCCGATTGCGAATCAAGCGGAGCGGCGACGATTCGCCGTGACAAAGTACTGTGAGCATCGCTTCGTTGACTTCGGCGATTCCCGGCATGGGGCGATCCCGCATGGAAGCAAGCGCTTCGGCCAAGCGAACCGCTTCGATGACGTTGGCCGAAGATGCGTCGAGCGATTCCTCCCGCAACAATCGCGCAGCCCGGGAAATCCAGCGAATCACGGCTCGATCCGGCACGGTCCAAAGATGCTCGTACCAACCCGGCACCGAGACGCCCGCCCCGTAACCGCTCTGGTAAGCCAATCGCGAAAAAGTCCAAGGCGTCCAGGTCGTCGCCACCTTTGCTTTCGGTAATCCCTTGAGCAACTTCTCGTCGTCTTTTTGCGGCGGAATCAATGTGCAGACGGTTTGATCTTCCGACATCACGTTCAAGACGGGAGCGTGCCAAGCTCCGCAGACGACGGCGATTTTTTGAAAGCCGTCCTTGATTGCCTGTCGGACGATTTGCCGCATTGAGGCTTCCCGCAAGGCTTCATGGCGTCTTGGTGAAAAAACGGGAATCGATTCATCGGTCGTTTCTACGGCGGACGATTCCGCGATCCGTTGTCGGAGCGCGGTCATCGCTTCGAGGATGCCTGTGAATATGTCCAGCGACTCGCCTCGCGACTGTTCGACGACTTGTTCCCACCAGGTTTCGCTGTCGTCGAATCCGGCGGCACGCGAGAGTACGGCCAATGGATCGTCGACGATTTCCTGCTCTAACGATTTTTCGACAACGGTTTCCATCGCGTCAATCTCATCGTTTTCGTCCGTTGTTTTCGTATCGGCCTGTTGGGCGGCTTCCTGTTCGTCGAGCGCGAAACGGTGTTTCCATGGTAGGTCCATGAACCGGAGCGGCACATCGCTCTTGAGCGAATATTGAACGGCGATCCACTCCGGTGAAAAGGAAGCAAACGGATAGAAGACGGCCGAATCCGGCTTTTCCGGCGGATAAACGAGCAGCGCGACCGGCGGTTTCATCTCGGCATCGGCCGCCAGTTTCAAAACTTCTTCACTTTCCGGCGGTCCTTCGACGAGCAGAATGCCGATGCGTGTCAATTCTTCAACCCGGGCCAGTTTGCCCTGCGACATCGCTCGCATCATGGGGCTCGAAACCAACGCTTCCGGGGACGGTCCTGCGGCGAGCAACTGGGCGTAGTTCCAACTGTAACGCAATGCCGATTCGTCGGTCCCGGCGGTTCCCTGAATGAGAAGCGTTGAATCGCCGCTGATCGCCGCCGCGAGATGCTCACTGACCCAGGATTTCGCGGTTCCCGGCAAACCGTACAACAACAAGGCCCGGTCGGTTGCCAATGTCGCGACGGCGATTTCGATGAGCCGTTCGTTGCCGATATATTTCGGCGAAATTTCCGTACCGTCGGGCAATGTGCCGCCGAGAAGATACATTTTCACGGCCCAAGGGGAAAGCTGCCAGTTACGAGGCTTTTGCCGGTCGTCCTGCTTTTTGAGGGCGTCCAGTTCGGCGGCGAATTCCTGTTCGGCGTGTTGGCGGAGCAACGCGGTCGCTTCGGCTTCAATATTTTTCGTCTTGGCCATGGAAGTTTGTGGTTGATTGTTTTGTACCAGCCCCAAGCGTCAGCGCGGGGTGATTCGGAAAGGGGTTCACGATGTTTTTTGTTCAAGCAGCCGATCGAACTCATCGGCGAAATCGAGTTCATCGACCAAACGTTTATCGAGATTCGCGTAATGACCGCCTCTCGCTTGGATCAATTGCCGCAACCGGGGGCGATATGCCGCCGGAAAAAGGAGGATCACGCCGCCGAAAAGGGAAACGTTCCCCGCGGAAACCAAGTATTCGAGAAACGCTTTACTAAAGGAGGCATCCCACGGAGCCGGATGTTCGAAAGCCGCCGCCGCCCAAGCGGCCGCCGCTTCGTAAACGAATTCCTGTTTCTTTTTGATTTTCGCCCAAAACTCCTTCGGCGACCGAAGGAGGCAGCGTCGGAGCAGTTCGCCGCGAATTTCACCCCACGGGGGAAATTGCACCGGCTCCAGCGGCCCGAGAGCGTCCCAGAGAGGATTGAACCAGTCGGCCTTTTCGAACAAAATCGCAACGGTCGACCACGCGTATGCCAACGGATGAAAGAAGTCGTCCTTCGCCAGCATCGCGAGAATTTTCGTCGGCGACTGCTGAAATTTCGTTTCCCAAAATGTCAACGGAACGCGCCTCATCGCTTGGGCGAACCACCAGGCACGCTGTCCGACTCCTTGCGGCGGCTTTTCCTCGAAGGCGTCCGCTTTCATTTCCTTCGTAAACTCTGTCGGCGGGACGATTTGAAAGATTCCCGGTTTCGGTCCCGGTTGGATCATCGTCTCGGCCAGAGCACAAGCCCGTTTGCCGTATTCCGAATCCGGCAACCGGACGAGCAGGATCGCCGCGGACTGTCGGACGATAGCCAAACGATCCTTCAAGGCGTTTTCGAGAAACGGAATATCCGCATCGGAAAGCCGGTCGTCGAAAAGATTCAAAAAGGTTTCGCGGTGTTCCGCCTTGTCGTTATTCCACGTTTCGGCCAGCTTTTCACGGGCCTTGTCGGGATCGTGCCGCCGCAGGATTTTCAGCGCCGATTCCCGTTCGCGGAAAGAACCGTCGGACCAAAGCGTTTCGAGTTCCTCCCAATCGACGTTTTCTTCCAAGACGACTTTTTCCGCCGCCCAACGCCAATCGGCGTTTTGAGTGGCGAGCCAACGGCCTC
>JAVBSX010000092.1:0-4634 GCA_031556455.1 Thermoguttaceae bacterium | reverse complement strand
AAACGGCTATGCGACGGAATCACAGATCGACCTGGCGTTTCCGATGCTTGTCGGCGTCACGCCGGAATCATCGGCGGCCGCCGTTCGACAGCGACTTTTCGACGTCACGGCCCGAAAATACGACGGTCATCTCGCTTGCGGGCTCGTCGGTCTTCCGGTCCTCACCGAATGGAGTGTCAAAAACCGTGCTTCAGATTTTCTTTATTCGATGCTGAAGAAGCGGACCTATCCCGGCTTCCTGTACATGATCGACCACGGGGCGACGACGACGTGGGAGCACTGGAACGCCGAGCGGAGCCGGATTCATAATTGTTACAACGCGCTCGGCCCGTGGTTTTATCAGGCCGTCGGCGGCATTCGTCCGGATGAGAATGAAGTCGCGTATCGTCGGTTCTTCGTCGACCCGCAACCGCCGAAAGGAATCGACTGGGCGAAGGTTTCCAAAGAGACGCCTTACGGAACGATCCGGTGCGACTGGACGCTCAAGGACGGCAAGACGACCGTCAACCTCACGGTTCCCGTCGGTTGCACGGCCGAACTCGTCCTGCCGGATGGAACGACCGGGTATACGCTGGACGGACAATCGTTCCCGGGAAAGAGGGGCATTAAGCTCGGCGGCGGGACCTTTGTGATTGAGTATTAGAGTAAAAAACTTGGTAACCGTTCACGAACATTTTGACTGTGGGCCAAAACCAAGAATATAAGCCGGAAAGGAGCGCAGCGCATTGACGGTGTGTTGGGGTTCAATGCTAACCGGCGTTCAATCTCAACACACCGTCAATGCGCCGAGTACGGCTCCTTTCCGGCTTTTGTTCGAAACGGGGCCGGTTCGTGATTCCGGAATTATGATCGTGAACGGTTACAAAACTTGTTTCATTCGAAAAAAACGATAGAATCAATACGGTCATTCTCTTGATTTTTCTTTGAAATCACCAACCCCGCAAAATGACATGTCTTCCGAGAACGACGATCCTCATGCCAACGGCGGGCCGCGCGAACCGCTTTCGGTGACGCCGGACTGGTTCAGTAAAATCGACGAAAGCGCCTGGCTTTCGCCGGATCACATCAGCCTGGAAGTCGGCGAAGAAATCGCCTCGCATTTCAACGTCGGGGCTTCCACGAAAGTGCTCGATTGCCCCTGCGGTCGGGGGCTGGTCTCTCTTCCGCTCGCCCGGGTCGGAGCCGACATCACCGGTTGGGACCTGAGCGAGCATTTCATTCGAGAGGCGGAAGACGCCTTTCAAAAGGAAGGACTGAAAGCGACTTTCCAGATCGGCGATATGCGCGAGGTCCGTTATCCGGAGGGCTGCGATCTGCTCCTGAATTGGTACGGCAGTTTCGGGTATTTTTCCGACGAGGAAAACAGGCGGCTGCTGGTTCGCTTCGCGGAATGCCTGAAACCGGGCGGTGTGTTCGTCACGGACAACCCCAATCCGGAACGGAAGGGTGGTTTGTCGTTCACGAAAACCTTCGAGGACGGACACACGGTGGTCGGCGGCCTCGACCCCGTTACGAAAAGCATCGTCTATCCGATTCGCTCCCGTCAAGGCGGATCGGATATCGTAACGTCAATGCGTCTTTACTCCCTGGACGAACTCCGCATGCTCGCCGCGGAAGCGGGATTGGAGTTCGTCGCCGCTTACGCGGAGCATTTCCAGCCGTTTACCGGCGGCGAAGACCGGATCGTTTTCGTCGCGAAAAAGAAATAAGGCGACTATCCGTCGTTCCGTCGGGCGGCGCGAACGAACCGGCCTTCTCCCGGTTCGATGTCCCATCCCAGGATTCTCAAGATGATTCTCCAGTCGCCGGGCGTCATTCCCGTTTCCCCGGCAACCAGCGTCAAGGTTCCGCCGGGGACGATTTGCGATCCCAGTTTGTCCAGAAAATCGATCAGCGACTCCGAATCGGGGCGGGGAGTGATCCCGGTGATCACCAGGTTTTCGATAACGGCCTCGCGCGGGAACTCCGTGTCGCGGACATGGTTCCAAAGCGGGTAGGACTCCTTGAGTTCCCGCCTCGTTTCCAGGGTCGTGATGTGCCAGGCGTTCGATTTCGACGGATCGGAAACCGTGCCGAACAGTTCCTGCATTTCCCGGGCGTCGAGCGACGCTTCTTCAAGACCGGAGTCGGTTTCCACGTCCGAAAAAAGGAGATGAAAATGCTCCGTTTCCAACTCGCGTAATAATCGATAGTCCCGCATCAAGACTTCCTCGTCCTCGTGAACCAGGCACAACGAACCGGGCGTCGTCATCAAATCGACCGTTTGGTCGACGAGAAGCGACTCCAACGTCTCCGTCAAGTGTCCGATGCGGATCGACGGCATATGCCGGGCAAAGGGGAGCAAGGGAAAAGAATCGATTTTTCTCTCGGCGGGTGAGATGAAATACTTGCCCAGGAAACCCTTCGAGGGGCGGTATTTTTCTTGCAGCCGTTTTTCAAATCGTTCCGGAAAAAGGTACGCTTCCAGCGACCGATCGACGATCGAGTGTCCGAGGCATTCTTTCAAAAGCGGCGGCGGGAAGTTGCCTCCCATCGGACGTGCTCCGGTTTCAATCAGGACCGGACCGTTCGGCGAGAGCATGATTTCGGAATGCGCGGGACCGTACTCGATTCCCAATGCGGTGATCGCCTGCTTCGCCGCCTCGATGATTCTTTCGTGCTCTTTCGTCGGATGCGTGATGAGCTTCACGGATTCGTAGGCGTGTCCCAAATCGCCGACCGTGATCTTGTTGTAGACCCACATGTCCGTCAACTGGTGAATCCCGCTGCGCGAAACGGTGTTGACGACGTATTCCGTGCCCGAAATCATTTCCTGGAGCAGAACGGATTCGTTCCGGACGCCGAAAAAATCGGTTTCGGTCAATTCCTGTTCGAGAATCCTACGGAGCTGGACTTCGGAATCGCAAAAGTGGAGCCCCGCCGTTGCGCTTCCGGAAAGGTTTTTGACGACGATCGGAAAGGTTCCGAGCTGTTCGGCGAAACGAAGCCCTTCCTCGACCGAGCGGACGGCGCAGGACCGGATCGACGGAAGCCCTGCCCGCCGGAGGGCGTCTTGCATTTGCAGTTTGTCGCGCCGCAAAGCGGATGTTTCGGGCGCATTGCCGTGCCGTTGCAAATGCCGGGCGATGCGATCCGCTTCGAACACGCCGATCTCGCTTCCGACGACGACGGCGGCGATCGAATCGGCGAAGGGGGCCAGGAGTCGCACGGTATCCTCCCATTGATCGCTCGCCGGGCGAAGGATCAGATCGGCCTTGGGAGTCACATACCGTGCGACATGGGCCTCACGCAGTTCGATGTAGGCCGGTCCCGCCTCGGACAAGCAAGGGAGAAAACCAATGGAATCCAAGCCGATTTCGCGGACGGCATCGAAATAGAAACGGCCGGAGGAAACAGGCTCGACAATCAAAACGTATTTTTTCGTCATGTTCGCGATGGGCAGGTATTTTCTCGTCGATTTGCGGTGCTTCGTGCAAAACTTGAGACAAGGGGTTTTCCGTGCGAAGCGACGAAAGCCCTGAAATCGCGGTTTGAGGGATACGAAGCCCACGGTCCCTACCGGCTAATGGTCGATTCGCTCCTAATTCCGGCTTCGCGAAAGAAAGAGCTGGAGGATGTACCAAAACAGCAAGACGACCGAGGCGAAAAGGGCGAGGGCGGCGGCCGCGTGTTGGCTGGTACGATAATGATGTAGCACGTTCGAGGTGTCGTACAAAATGTAGGAACAGGCGAACGCGATCATCGCGTAAGTAAAGATCGGTCCCGGATCGAATTGAAACAAGATCGCGACGACGATAAAGCCCATCGCCGCGAAACCGCCGAAGAGCAGAAACAGCCGCAGGAAAGAAAAATCCTGTCGCGTGAGAAATACGACGGCGGTCAATATCCCGAACAGCCCGAGCGTCGTTCCCGTCGCCGAGACGATCGCCTGCGGATAAGACATGTAGGCGAAGTACAAAAGCGGAAAAAGAATGACGGACTGGGCGGCAACGTAAAGGCCGAGCCCGGCATATTGGATTTTGGGATCGACGGCATTGAGGGCCCAGCTGTTGGCGATGTAACTGACGCCCATAAACAAGCCGAGCACGATCAACCAGGAATACCGACCGCCGAGCATCAGTTGAACCAGGTTTTCGATGCCGGGAATATGAAAAAGCACGATCTCGATCAACGTCAACGCGAAAATCGCTCCGACGAGGTTCAAGTACGTTTTTCGGATAAACGCCGTTCGCTCACTCGCCGTCGCGAGAGCGGCGAACGGATCGGAATATTGAAGATAATCACTTTGCGGTGTTCCCATGTTACTCATTGAAAGCTCCTTTTGATGATGAGTTCGATTTTTGATCGACTGCCAATTTGAAGGCGGCTATCCCATTATTGGATTATTTCCGGCGAATGAAAAAAGTCAACTCAAACGAAAACCGTCCGGGATCACGGCTTCTTTTTCGATGCAGATGGTTCCGTCCCGAATCATGCCGAACGGCAGTTCTTTTTCCTGGACGTTGCCCGTATTCGTAATCGAGACGTTGCTCCCGATCCGGCAATTCTTGTCGATGATCGCCCCGTCGATCAGCGTGTTGGCTCCGATCCCCAGTTCGGGCAACCCTTGGGCCTGATCTTCCGCCCGTTCCCGA
>JAVBSX010000257.1:0-7348 GCA_031556455.1 Thermoguttaceae bacterium | reverse complement strand
GAACCGGAACGCCGTCGAAAGGGCTCCGATTTCGTCCTTGCTCTTAATCACCGGAACTTCCGTTTCGAAATGTCCTTCGCCGAGAATCTTGGCGGTGTTCGCCAGTTTGAGGATCGGCTTCGTAACGCTTCCGGCAACGATATAAAGCATCCCGGCGATGATGCAGACCGCGAGAAAACATGACCCGATCACGTAGTTTCGGATCGCCCGGGCATCGGCGAGAATTTTCGACATCGGAACGCTGACGGCGACCGACCACGGGTTCGTAACCTCGCTGAAGCGGACCGGGACGTAGACGGTATAGAACCCCGTCCCTGTGGTAACATAAGGCTTGCCGTCCCGGATCGCCTCCTTGGCTTCCTCGGCGAATCGAACACGGACCGAATCGGCGTTGAGAATCGCCTGGGTCATTCCGGGGGTCAGCAGGGAGAAGTCGAAAGCCGCTTTTGCACCGTCCTCGCGCCATTTCAAAATTTGGACGAATTCCTTGTCGCTCTCATACCTTTTGACCTGCTCTTCGTCGGCCTGATCCTTGACCGGGTTGGCTTCCAGATAATCTTCCGCGAATTTGAGCGCCGTCGGGATTCTGGAATGGTCGGACATCAACATTCGATAAACGATTCCCTCGGCGATTTCTTTCCCCAAGAGGTCTGTCTCCGGATGCGCGACGATCGCTCCGGCGTTGGAAAAAATCGCCGTATAACCGCCTTGGTTGTTGGGATCGACTTTCGAGACCATCTCCTGCAGTTTGTCGAGCACGATGTCGGAGGAAATGATGCCGACGAACTTCCCTTGATGCAGGATCGGGAAGATCAGGCTCGCGAGAATGACCTCGCGGTCCTGCAAATGATACGGGTAAGGGTCGGGGATGTATTCGTGCAGCGTTTTTTTCGGCTCGATGTACCAGTTTTCCGTGTCGATCGCCGGGAGCGGCTCGACATCGATGTTCGTGCCGAGCTTGTTCCAGTAGGGGGCGTAACGACCGGTCTCGTCATAAATCGGTTGGACTCCGGCGAAATCCTTGTCCTTGCCGTCGAGGGCCTCGGGATCGTAGGCGATGCAAAACGCGGTGATGTACTCCTTTTTCGCCAAGGCGTTTTTCAGGATGTCGTTCATCATCGTCCGGTCGGTGAGATTCAAATCCTTGAGCGTCTCGAAAACCGTCGCAAGCGTTTCCGCCGTGATCCGGGCACCCTGCAATTCCGCCCGAATTTCGTTCTGATATTTTTCGGCCGTTTCCTGGGCGAGGGCGAAGGCATCCTTTTTCGCCATTTCGAAGGTCCGACTGGAAACGATCACCGTCAGGACGACGAACGAAACGATAACAACCCCGGAAACCAGGAAGAAGATTTTTGTGCGTAAACTTAAATTCGTAAACATTGGCTTCTGGGGCAATATTCAAATTGCGGGGGCGTTAGTGGGACCGGCGTCTTCGCCGCTCGGCTAAACGGCCCCGCAAACAGAATTGTTTTAACGATACGATATGGGCACAATTACTAATATTATTCGGAGAGAACTTGATTTTCAAGCAAAATTCTCTCCGAAAGGGAAAATGCCCCTTTCTGATCATGTCGTTATTTCCCGACATCTAATCGTTCTGTTTTCCGTAACGATCCAATCGACCTTTTGGTCGTGCGGTTGCATCGGGATCCTTTCGAGAAGTTGGCACTCAAAGGCGAGGCCGACTCTCGGCACATTCGTGGGAACCCGGCTCAAAAACCGATCATAATACCCGGCTCCCCGACCGAGCCGCCCGCCGGAAAAGTCGAAACCGAGCCCCGGCAATAAAATCAACGCCAACTCTTCCGGTTCGACCCGACGCGAGGGGGCGGTTCGCAGCTCCGGCTTCGGTTCCCGGATCCCGAACGAAAAAGGTTCCAATTCTTCAAGCCCTTGAAGCCGAAAAAGCCTGAGATCGTTGTTTTCGCAATACGGAACAACAATCGGAAAAGACATTCTCCCGACCTGCGAAGAGAGGGGGAATGGGAAAGAGCGAGTAAAAAAACGGGCTGTTTCGACCTCGTTTGGCATATCTATATAAACCATGACGAGGCCTTTGCGCGTTACCACCTCCCGAAACAAGGGAAAATCGGTGAGATTTTTCCAGATTTTTTCGCTCCGCTCTTTCCGATCCGTCAGCGCGCGAAGTCGCGTTTTTATCGTTACACGCAATTCGGCTTTTCCCGGCATTGGCGATTCCTCTTCACGGTTTTCTGCTCTTGACAATCCGGCACAAATTTCGGAAACTTCGGCGTTTTTCCCAGACCTCGCCGTTTTCCCGAACAAAATGAGAACAATCAATCGTTACGTCTTGATCGAGCTCCTGCGATCGTTCTTTTTCGCACTCATCGTCATGACCGGCCTGTTGGTCCTGGTGATGGTTGTCCGGGAAGCGTTTTCGCATGGCATTCCGCCCATTCTGGCCGTTCAATTGATTCCTTACATCCTCCCGGAACAATTCCGTTTTACCATGCCGATGACCTTGTTGTTGGCGACAACGACGTTTTTCGCGAGGATGTCGAGTTCCAACGAGATCACGGCCCTCAAATCGGCCGGGATCGCGCCTTGGCGAATCCTTTGGCCGGTTTATGTCGTCGCGATCCTGCTCAGCCTGATCACCGTCTGGCTCAACGACTTCGCGGTGACCTGGGGCAAGGCGGGAATGACCCGAGTCCTGATTGCGGGAGCCGAAGAGTACATTTACGACAATTTGAGGAGAAATCACGAACTTTCGCCCGATCGGAGCGGGTTCTCAATCAAGGTCAAAGGGGTCGAGAATAAAAAGCTGCTCTCTCCGACGATCACGATGCAGAAGCAGGCCGCCGCGATCTCCGCGCAATGGGCCGAAATCAACTTCGATTACGCGAACCAAAATTTGACGTTCGTCCTGCACGATCTGACGGGTGAGGCGGAAGGAAATGTTTCCATTGTCGGGAAGCAGCACGAGGAGACGGTTTCTCTCGGGGAAATCGTTCCCGGAAGCAAGCCGAGCGGCCGACCGTCGGAAATGTCGATGCAACAAATTCCGGGCGAAATCGAAAAACAAACACTTCAACGAAAGTCGTTGCAAAATCAAATGGCGACGGTTTCCGCCTTTTCCGTGAGCATGGGGGATTTCGACGGATTTTCTTCGCCTCAATGGACCAAATTTTCAAGAGAAAGTCAAGGAATCGATGATATATTAAACCGTCTGAATCTGGAACCACCCCGACGCTGGTCCTCGGGATTCAGCTGCTTCTTTTTTGTTTGGCTGGGGGCTCCGCTCGCGATTTGGATGAGAAAAACGGATGTTTTCGCCAGCTTTTTCGCCTGTTTTATTCCCATACTCATTTTGTATTACACCTTTCTCATGGCCGGGCTCGAGGGGGTGAAAAGCGGCTTCCTTTGGCCAGAATCGGTTTGGGTCGGAAACTTCTTCCTCGGCGTGGTCGGGTTTTGGTTCCTCAAAAAAGTACATCGTTATTGAGACTTCAGGCTTCAGGCTTCGGGCTTCAGAAAATACGCTCCCAGCTCCTTGGTTCCGCGAGATATGAAATTCCTTTGTCATTCCTTTTCGACGCTCCTGCTCGTTTTCGCCGCTTTGGGGGAAACGCTGCCCGCCCAATCGCTGGCGGCCGCGAATCTCCGGAACGTTCCGGCGGAACGGGCGGTCCCGTTTTCGGAGGTGCGTCGACCGAACGAGACACCGTCTCCGCGGCAGGGTAAGGGCGGCGACTCGCGGCTCGATCTGAACCCCTCGTTCAAGCACCGTTTGCCTTACTCCCAGGTTTGCGGGGTGATCGTCTGCCAGTCAGATGTTCCCCTTTCGGAAATGGAGACCATCCTCGGGGAAATGACGCAATTGCAGGACGATTTGAAAAAATACCTGGCGATTCCGGAAGCGAACGAAAAAATCGAACTTTGTATTTTTTCGAACGAAAAAACGTATGGGAGTTTCCTGAAGAAGGAATTTCCGGATGCCCCGACCGATCGGCGGGCGCTTTATGTCAAAATCAAAGGACCCGGGATCGTGCTCGTGCAGAAATCGAAGGATTTCGAGATCGATTTGCGACACGAAATGACTCATGCGATTTTGCACGCTTCGATCCGGGAGGTTCCGATCTGGCTCGACGAAGGGTTGGCGAAGTATTTCGAACCGCGACCGGACGAGCGGGCATTCGAAAATCCTTATCTGAGCAAAATCAGGCGTAACAGCCGTTTCGGTCTGGTCCCTTCGCTGGACCGGCTTGAAAAATTGACCGACATTTCCGAGATGGGGAACCGGGAGTACCAGGAATCCTGGGCCTGGGTTCATTTTCTCATGCACGATTCCCCGGAAACGCATCAAATGCTCGCCCGGTACTTGCGGACATTGGCCGAAAACCCGAATCCGCTGCCGAAAATCGCCTCCCGGCTTCGCGGTTCCCTGGGCAATCCTCGCACGGAATTCCAACGGCATTACAAACAGTGGAGTCGGAACGAAGATATGGCCAAGAGGTTTTAGGCCAAATCAAAAAATCGTGTATCGTGCTCCGCTCCCGTTGGCCGTGCATTATACAAAAAATCGCTTCCGACCAACTTCGAACCCGCTTTATTGATCTTCATGAAAAAAACCGAACCCGGCAAACAGCAGCCCGAAGCATAAACGCCGGGTTTGTCCCGCGTTCCCGCGTCGAAAACCGGGCGCTTACGCTTCCGGCTGCTGCCCGATTCGATATTTTTTGTGAAGATCAGTAGATCATTTCAATCATTCGTGTGCCGCTTCAATGCGGTCGGTGAGGAGAGATCAGCGTTTCGCCGTTCGGGTCGTCGAGCATCGGGCGGATCGCGTTCGAAAAATCTTTCGCGTCCTGGAATTGAAGGTAGACGCTCGCGAAGCGGACGTAGGCGACCTGGTCCAGTTCGCGGAGGAGGCCCATCACGATCTCGCCGATAAAATGACTGTCGACCTCGGTCGTAAACATCGCGTCGATCTCGCTCTCGACCTCGGCGATCAATCCCGAAATCTGGGCGTCGCTCACCGGTCGCTTCCAGCAGGCTCGTTCGAGGCCGTTGCGGATTTTTTCCCGGTCAAACGGCACCCGGACGCCGTCCCGCTTGCGGACCTTGACCGAAATCGTCTCGACACGCTCATAGGTCGTGAAACGCTTGTTGCAACGACAACACAGCCGCCGCCGCCGAACCACGAACCCTTCTTCGCCGGCGCGGGTGTCGACGACCTTGTCGTTATCATGTTGGCAATAGGGGCATTTCATGGTTGAACGGAAAACGCGGAGTACCGGTTAAATGGGGGAGTAAGTCGTACTATGTCTATTTTGCCCTATTCTTTTCTCAAAAGCGATGGGGCATTTCCGGAAACGAACAGATCGTTGACCGCCTGGGCTTTCGCTTTCGTCGAGAAATCGGGGTAGACCACCTCATCGGCGTAGCCGTGTTTGGCGAGGATTTTGCTGCAACCGAGCCGAACCTGGGCGGCCTTGTCGAGGGCCATTGCAAGGATCCGCTGCGATTCCTGCGGCGAATGGAAGCCCATGCCGTTCGAAGAGGCGATAAAATCCCAGTCCATTTGAGCGTAACGCATCAAATCGCGAACCTCGGCCAGTTCTTCGTCGCTCGCCCCGGCTTCGGCACAGGCCGCGATGTCGAAATGAGCGTGGGCCAAGGCGTTTTCCGCGCGGTCGCGACCTTCGCGGACTTTGTCCTGGATCGAGGTGACGCGGGTTCGAATTTCGTCTTCGCTCCAACGGTGACAGACGGCGCAACTCCGTGAGATGTCGGCCAACGGGCTTTGCAGGTGGTGGTCGGAAAACTTTTCGGCCCCTTCCGTCCGGTACGGCATGTGACAGTCGGCGCAGGAAAGGCCCATGAACGCGTGAACGCCGGTCGAAAAGATTTCGTAATCCGGATGCCGGGTCTTGATGATCCGGACCTTGCTGATCGGGTGCGTCCAGTCGGAGAAACCGTCCTCTTTGTAATACTGTTCGATGTTTTCGATTTTCGTGCCGTGCGTCCAGGGGAAAGTGACGATGTTCGTATCCTTTTCGAAATAGTACGTCGAGTGGCACTGGCCGCAGGTGACGCTGCGCATCTCCTGGTGCGAGAACGCGTCGATATCCTTGCCCTGTTTTTTAATCCCTTCGCGGATCGCCGGGCGAAGAACGCGGAGTCGCATCGTGTTCTCTTCGTGGCAGTCGTAACAGGAAATCGCGTGCGTGATTTGGTCTTTCAGCCCGTCGAGGGTCCGGGAGGCGAATTCTTCGACGCCCCATTCTTCGATCAGCCGCGGCACGTCGGGGCTCTTGCAATACCAGCACGAGGCAGGGGTTTTCTCGTTGACCCGTTTCGTGTGCGTGACGTCTTCGATGGCGTACCAATGGCCGCGTGCCTGGCAGTAATCCTTGCCGAAACCGTAGCCGGCGAAGAGGATCACGTTGGCCGGGGTTTCTTCGAGATAATCGCGGTGAGTGCTCCCGCCGTATTTCGAGGTAAACGAGGTGAGCTGCGTCCGCTTCCAGGAATCGTACTGCCTTGGATAATTGCGTCCCCAAACGGCGGCGTCCATTTCCTTGGGCGGAATCTCGAACAGGGCGGACCGCTTGACGGCCTCGGCACGGCGTTCGGTGACGGAAACGAGCAGCAGCCCGAGCATGAACGCGGCGGCGGCGATGATAACGAGGAACAGAAGTCCGAGGAAAAAAGAAGGCTGTTTCATGATTTTTCTTGTTTATTACGACAATTACGAGCCGGGACCTGCGGTCCCGACTGTTAGAACAAGTGTGCGGCTTGCGATAAGGGAAGCAGTCGGGAGCGGAGCGCCCGGCTCGTGATGCGTGAACAAGTGTGCGGTTTGTTGATGAGTGGCGTTTTATGTGAGCGGTGTTGTTCGTTGGTTCAAAATATACTGATACACGGCATTGAAATACTCCTCGTCATTGACCCATTTGCCGCTACCGCCTTCGGCGAACCATGTTCGTCGGCCAAATCGGGTGTTCAGCGATTGGCTCAACCAGGTTTTCAGCCATTTTCGGATCGCTTTCGGCTCGGCTTCCGCCGAGAGCAAAACATGAACGTGATCCGGTTGGCATGCTGAAATGTGGAGCGTCCATTTTCCTCGAACGCACAGCGAGGGAATTTCACCTTCGACGAATTCCCGTTGTTCCGTCGCGAAGTTGCAGGCCGATTCTTTCATCTTGCTCCGTTTAGTGTTCCAAAGCGAATCATCCTGCTCGACGAACGAATCGCCGGGATGATTCCGAGGCAGACTCACCGTCGGGGCCTCGCCGCCGTGGAGCCGGGCTCCATAGGTTCCAAAGGTGATGTGGTAGATGTGCATGATACTAAATTAACGAGCCGGGACCTGTGGTCCCGA
>JAVBSX010000136.1:0-6602 GCA_031556455.1 Thermoguttaceae bacterium | reverse complement strand
GGTAAAACCGCGATCGCCGAAGGGCTCGCGCTGCGGATCGTCGACGGCGACGTCCCAGAGAGCCTGAAAGACAAAAAGGTGATCGCCCTCGATATGGGCGCGCTTGTCGCCGGGACGAAATTTCGCGGGGAATTCGAAGAGCGGCTCAAATCGGTGCTGCGGGAAATCGAAGAGGCGGCCGGGGAAATCATCCTCTTTATCGACGAGTTGCATACCGTGATCGGGGCGGGCCGGGCCGAAGGGGGTTCCGACGCCGCCAACTTGCTCAAGCCAGCGCTCGCTCGGGGGGATTTGCGCTGCATCGGGGCGACGACGCTCGACGAATACCGCCAATACATCGAAAAGGACGCCGCGTTGGAACGGCGGTTTCAGCCGGTTTACATCGGCGAACCGAACGTCGAAGACACGATCGCGATTTTGCGAGGGCTCAAGGCTCGATACGAAGCGCATCACAAAGGGGTCAAGATCAAGGATTCCGCGCTCGTCGCGGCCGCCGAACTCTCGCATCGTTATATCGCCGACCGGTTTTTGCCCGACAAGGCGATCGATTTAATGGACGAGGCGATGAGCCGCCTTGCAATGGAACTCGAAAGCGTCCCGACCGAAATCGACCAGGTCCAACGGCGTTTGGTGCAGCTTGAGCTCGCGGCCCGGCAATTGGCCGATGAGACCGAGCCGCACGCCAAGGAACGGCTCGCGGAAATCGAAAAGGAAATCGCCCGACTCAAAAAGGAGCTTTTCGAGCTCCGTGCCCAATGGGAACAGGAAAAAAGCGGGCTCGGGGACGTGCACGAAATCCGGAGCAAGCTGCAATCGGCCGAATTGGAATTCAGGCAGCTGGAAACCCGGATCAAAGAGGAGCAGTCGCGCGGCCGACCGGTCGCCGAATCGGATTACCAAAAATTGTTCGAACTCGATTCGACGCGAAAAAAACTGGCCGAACAATTGGACCAATGGGACGAAGCCGGGAGCGCGGGCGTCTCGCCCGCAAATGGGTTAGCGGACCTCACACCCGCAAACGGCGGGCGGGACGCCCGCGCTCCAAGACTTTTGCGGCAGGTCGTCGGGCCGGACGAAATCGCCGAGGTCGTGAGCAGTTGGACCGGCATTCCGGTGCAGCGAATGGTCGAAACCGAACGGGCGAAGCTGCTCGTGCTCGAAGAGCGGATACATCTCCGGCTGATCGGGCAGGACGATGCGGTCGACGCCGTCGCGAACGCGGTACGGCGCAGCCGCTCCGGGCTGCAGGACCCGAACCGCCCGATCGGCTCGTTCCTGTTTCTCGGCCCGACCGGGGTCGGGAAGACGGAACTATGCAAAGCGCTCGCCGAAGCGATGTTCGACGACGAAAACGCGATGATCCGGCTCGACATGTCCGAGTTTATGGAAAAGCATACGGTCAGCCGGCTGATCGGGGCGCCTCCGGGCTACATCGGGTACGACGAAGGGGGGCAGTTGACCGAAGCGGTCCGGCGACGGCCTTATTCGGTCGTGCTGTTCGACGAAATCGAAAAAGCGCATCGGGACGTTTTCAACATCCTGCTGCAAGTGCTCGACGACGGTCGGCTCTCGGACAACCAGGGGCATACCGTCGACTTTACGAACACGATCATCGTGATGACCTCGAATATCGGGAGTCAGGTCATTCAGGAAATCGCGAGGGAAGGGGGCTCCGAGGAAGAGATGCGGGAAACGATCGATGAGCTGCTGCACACGCATTTTCTGCCGGAGTTCCTGAACCGGATCGACGATACCGTCCTGTTTCACCCTCTCAAAAAAGACGAAATCGCAAAAATCGTCGGCTTGCAAATCCGGCGGCTGCAATCGCAGTTGGAGAAGCAGGGGATTGACTTGACGGTTTCCGAGGCGGCGGAGAGTGCGATCGCGGAGCAGGGTTACGATCCGGCCTACGGGGCGCGGCCGCTCAAGCGGGTCATTCAACGGCAGATCCAAAACCCGCTCGCCGTTCAATTGTTGCGGCATCAAACGGCGGGCGACGTGCAGCGATTCTCGATCAACGTCGATTTCGACGGCGAGGCGTTTACATTCGGTTAGAGCGTATCGGCGGTTTCGGCGAAATCGCACACCGTGTCAATCTTTTTTCGCGAACAGGGCGGCGAAAACGACGTTCTTGTGCAGGATGTCGATTTCGCGAAAACCGGCCTCCTCAAGAGCGTGCATGAGAAAGCCGACCGTTTCCGGTGAGTCGCTTCGTTCGATGTCATCGAAAACGTGCTCCTGGTAAGCCTTGTCTTTCAACCCGGTCAAATACCGGGCATACCGTTCCTTCTGCACGGCTTCGAGAACTCCGTTTTCGTGCCGGATCAGGTCCCAAATCCAAAAGGAACCGCCCGGAACCAGCGAACGATAAACGCGGGCGAAGACGTTTTTCCAATCGGCCCGGGCTCGAAGGTGGTGTAACGAGGCGGCGGCGAGAACGATATCGAAACGGTTTTCCGGCAAGGCGGCCTGGGCGATATCCGATTGAATCGATTCTTCGACGAGAAAGCCCTCGGCCGCAAGGCGTTGGTTGGCCCGTTCGAGCATGGGACGGCTCAAATCAAGCAGCGTCAATTTCAAATTCGGCAGTTTCCGGGCGACCCGGAGCGAAAAATTTCCCGCCCCGCAGCCGATATCGCACATTCGCTTCGCGTTCGGAGAGAGCCGGAGAATCGACTCTTCGATCATCGAAAGAACCAGCCCCGCGTCAACGGTCGTCGTCTGCCCGATCCGCTCATCGGCAAAGCGCTCGACGTCGTTGTCAAACTGCTCCCGCAACTCCTCGATCGAAATTTTGCTCCCGGCCATTTTTTGTGTCCCAAACGGCTGCAAATCAGGAAGCGGGCTGCTCCGCCGCTTCGATTTTTTTAATCGAGTCCCGAAGTTCCGAGGCTTTTTCGTACTCTTCTTTGGCGATCGCCTCTTCCAGTTCGCGGCGCAAACGGATCAATGTCGTTCGTTGGCCGGAACTCATCCCATGTCGACGGGGCGTTTTGCCGCCGTGCCGCGATTCGCCGTGTATGTTCAAGATCAGCGGCTCCAATTGCTCCTCGAAACAGACGTAATCGTTCGGGCAGCCGAGCCGGCCTTTGCTGCGGAAATCGAAAAACGTGATCCCGCAGATCGGGCAGGTTTTTTGGTCGATTCCCTTCAGGTCTTCCGCCGCCTGATTCAGGGCCAGTTGCTGGGCCATATTTTGGGCGAGTGAGGCCGCGAGCCCCGGAGCGGCTTCGCCCGGGTCCCCCGTCTCGTTGAGATAAACCCGGGCGTGCTCCTCGCACAAATGCAATTCCTGCGGCTTGCTGCCGGTCAATTCCGTAATATGGAACGTCGCCGGACGATCACACTGTTGACATTTCATTGCAAAGGGAAGTGAGAAGGGAGAGTGAAAAACACCAAGGAGATATTTTACATGAAATCGCGAACGGTAACAAGAAGGTGATCCTTCCCTCTCAGGACGATTGCAAAGTCGATAGCTTCAGAAAAAAAAATCGAATCGGGCAGCTGCCGGAAGCGTGAGCGCCCGGTTGTCCAATGCGGAAATGCGGGACCAAGGCGGCGTTGACGCTTCGGGTTGCTGTTTGCCGCGTTCGAGTTTGCAATCCTCGTGATCCTTCCTCTCGCTAAGCGGATTCGTGAAAACGGGCGGATTTTCCATGTGAGAGACTGCCGAGATTTTTGAAATCGGTCGAGATATGCTCCGATCTCGACGAATACATGTCGGTGTAAACGACGACCGTTCGCAAGCCTTGCAGTTTTTCAAGAAGGACGTTTCTGGTTTCACCGAAGTGGTTTTTGTTGGCCGGGCTCGGCTTAACCTTCGCCCGAAAGAGGAAAACCGCGTGATCACGTCCCAAAACGAAACCGTCTTCCCCTTGAATACATTCGAGAATATCGAGGTTCTTGACGAAATGCGGCATGTTCTCGGTCAGAAAATCGTGCAAATTATTGTCGAGTATTTCCCCGCTCGCCGCGTCTTCGATCCGGATGTTCGTAACGATGAGCGGCCCGAAGCCGAGATTTTCGAGAGAAACTTCGATCAGGCCGCTTCGCTCATCGGCCCGCCAGCTGAGAAAGCCGATGGGCCGGACGCTTTCGTGCAACGTTTTTTCGGCGTTTTTTTGGCCGAGATCGTTGACCAGCAGCGTGATATAGATGAGCACGACCAGGTTGACCACGGAAACGACCGGGTTGAGGATCCCGCCGACGAAATCGCCGAACTGCCCCCAATGTTCCGGCGAATCCGAAACCGTATACGTCGAAAAATTCAAGAAATACGCGACGAACGTCAGCCCGACAAGCAGACATGTCGTTCCGATAATGATGATCAGAAAAAATTCCGCTTTGCGACCGGGCATAACGTTGTAAAGGATAATCGAACGGCCGGTGTGCCGGCGAAATGGTAATCTATTTCCCGAAGATTTCTTCGAGCTGCTTGTCGAGATTTTCCCCGCGAGCCTTGGTCGAAATGATTTTTCCCTCTTTGTCGAGAAGGAACATCGCCGGAATCCCTTCGATCTGGTACGTTTCGGCGACATCTTCGAGGTTGGCCGCGACCGTCATCGTTCCGGAAAGGACGGTCCAAGGCGTTTTTTCTTCCGCGAGGTATGCTTTCAAGGCATCGACATCCTCGTCAAGGCTGTAACCGACGATTTCAAATCCTTTGTCTTTGTATTTTTCGTAGGCTTTTTTCATGTTCGGCACCTCGGCGAGGCACGGGGCGCACCAGGTCGCCCAAAAATCGACGAGCACGACCTTTCCGCGCACAGACGAGATTTCAAACTTTTTTTCGGTGATGTCCAAACCTTCGAGTTTCATTTCCTGACCGATGAGGGCGGCGTTGCGGGCCGAGCGTTCGAGGGTCATATCCAAAAACTGCCCCAGTTGCGGGTTTTGTTTTTCGAGAATCGGGCGGAAGAGTTCCCCGGTCTCTTTCAGGAAAGCCGCGGTTTCTTTTTCGGGGCCCTGCTGATCGCAGAGCATGACGAACTGCAGCAGCAACGAGGCCATTTCCGGCGTTTCGTTCGCCTTAATGAAGTCCAGAATTTTTGTGCGAAGCGCCGTCGCGTCTTTGATAAAGTCCTTCGATTCGCCGAGATCGATGATCTGCAAAAGCAAGGGGAGCATTTTTCCTTGGATGGAAAGCTCCGGATCGTCCATTTTGGCCAGTTCTTCGGCGAAGGCGAGAAGGTCCGCCTTTTTCCCGGAATTCTTATCCGCGAACGGGCCGATCGTCGACATCACCAGGCCCTGCAATTTCAGTTGACAGGCTTCCTTCTTTTCCTTGGGTTCGGGATTTTGGGCCAACACCTTGTCGGCGACCTGAACGCAGAACCCGGTCCATTTTCGCAAAAAGGCGTCTTGTTCTTCCTGGGTTTGCAGGTCCAAACCGCGAATTTGCATCATCGTCGATTTGATATGCTCAAGCAGTTCCGCAGGGGTGCCTTCCGGAACGACCAGGAGTTTGTCGGCCTCAGCCGCAGCATCGACCGTCGTTGCCGGACCTGCCGTTGTCGCCGTATCGGCGGCCGGTTCCGACGGGGCGGCGTCCTGAGCCGTAACGGAAGTCACGACAAAAAGGCAAAAACAAAGAAACGACAAAACCGACGCAATGCGATACGATGTTCTCATGGGGTTATTCAAAAGTGAGAGCCGGAATACCGGCTAATGGGGGAAAGAAAGTCAATTCAATCCTATATTGTAGTTCCTTGCCCCTCCGATTGTAAGTGCGGGCGGAGAAGGACGCGAAATTTTGTAGGTATTGGAAGGTAGGTTGCCGACCTGGTCTTTTCGTCCGTCAAACACAGGGGGCATTCGTTTCGCCCTCTTCCGGTCTATAATGAGCACTACTCCGAAAATCATTTCTTCAACCGTTGCAACACGCTATTTTCGAGATGTTCGAAACTTTTTCCGTTTCCCTGATCGCCTTGCTGTCGGTTTTTTGCGTCATTTCCGGGGGGGTCGTGTTGCGGCAAAAAGGGATTCTGACGAAAGAAGCCGACAAGGCCCTGCTCAAAGTCGTCGTCAATTTCCTGATGCCCTGCTTGATTCTCGACCGGATTCTGCCGAGCGATATTTTTTCCGATTGGAGAAACCTCTGTTATCCGCCGATCATCGGTTTCGGTTCGGTGTTTCTCGGAATCGCGGCCGGAGCCGCGGTCGGGCTCCTGCCCGAAAAATGGAACGGACTCGGCTCCCGGAAACGAAGCGGCACCTTCGCGGCCTGCGTCGGCATTTTCAACTACGGTTTCGTGCCGATTCCGCTCGTCCAGCTTCTTTTTGGGGACGAAGATCCGACGATGAGCGTGCTGTTCGTCCAAAATCTCGGCGTCGAATTCGCCCTTTGGACGGTCGGGCTGTTGGCGATCCGGGGGGCCTTCGAGCGCGATTCCTGGAAACAGGCGATCAACGGCCCGACGGTCGCGATTCTCTTGGCCGTTCCGCTCAACCTGCTTTTTCGCTCGCACTTCTGCCCGCCCGCGTTGATTGAAGGGCTCCCTTATCTCGCCTTTTTGAAACACGCGATGCACATGCTGGGCGTTTCGGCGATTCCGATGTCGATGATCCTGATCGGGGCGACGATCGCGGACCATTGGCGAATC
>JAVBSX010000386.1:0-8006 GCA_031556455.1 Thermoguttaceae bacterium | reverse complement strand
AAGGCGATTTTCGGGGCTCATTTGAAAAACCGATTGTTACCGAATCAAAAAACCGAAACGAGTCTCCGATGTAAAATCCTCAACCACTTTACAAGACTCGGCTTGCCAAAATACGATTAAAACCTTTACGCAACAACGCCTCCCCGAGCTACCGTTATTTGCGGTCATGAAACCAAAATAGAACAGCACCGCCATGATCCCGCTGAAAAACGTAAAAAAACCGGACATCATCATCCCAGCCCAAAGCATCCACGTTCTGGCGTAAAATTTTGTTTTGTACATACACCCGAATGAGAAATAAGGTGAGGATCATTCTGTCATTGGAGACTCAAGAGGCCGATGGCTTCATTGTATCGTTTTTCCATAAAAGAGAAAGCGGAACGATTTCTCCCGAGAAGAGCGAGAAAAATTTTCTTGCCATACTTGTTTCCAGGCGTGTTGCGATTTTCGCAAATCGGGAGATATGCTGCGGACTCGCAAGACATTGAAAGAAGCGATCCGTCGCAATCCCTACGAGTCGCAATATCTGTTGGAAATCAAGGAGCGACCGTCGACGCCGCCGGGACATTACAGCACCGACGATAAGAACGGAGCGACGTATTACTACGACGCCTCGATTTGGGCGTGGGTGCACACCGACGACGTTTACGGTTGGCTATTCGACGTCTCGCGGGATTTTTTGTCGAAGAAAACGAAAAAATGAAACGACCTCCGCGATCCTCGCGATCGCGGAAGGGAGATAAAGCGTAGAGGACGGCAGGGTCGCAGGGCTTTTCCTTCGTGTTTTCCGATACTAGCCGACGTTGACTTTCAAGGGGAACGTGTTGATGATCGGCTCGGCGTTGTCTTCCGAGTCTTCCTCATGAATTTTGAGTGTCGTATGCGTCGGGCTCGAAAGTCGTTCGCTGACAATCCCCCGGGCCGAGGACGCGAGAAATCGCGCCAGTTCGACGGCTGGACCTTTTTCGAACGATTCGTTCATGATCTTGAGCACTTCCCGCCAAGGCAGCTGCTTGCGATAAATGATCCGGTAGGCTGCTTTCAACTGTTTGATCTCTTCGATCGGGAAACCGGCCCGACGCAAACCGATCAGGTTCAAGCCGACGATCCGGCTGGTCAACCCATCGACGGTCATGTACGGGGGAACGTCCTGGACGACGTGGGCCTGCCCGCCGACCATCGCGAGAGCACCGATCCGGGAGTATTGGTGAACGGCGGCCGCCCCGGAAAGATTCGCCCTGTCTCCTACGCAAACGTGTCCGGCTAGCATCGAGTTGTTCGCGAGAATGATGTTGTTGCCGAGACGGCAATCGTGGGCGATATGCGAGTTGACCATCAACATATTGTTATCGCCGATCATGGTCGCTCCCGGCTCTTTCATCGACAAGTGCACGGTCGTGTTTTCGCGAAAAACGTTGCCGTTGCCGATGATGAGCCGGCCGTAATTGTCGTGCACCGCGGCATGTTGGGGAAAACCGCCGATCACCGAACCGTCGCAAAACCGGTTATTTTCGCCGATTTCCGACCCGCTTTTGATGGTAACCCGGGCATCGAGACGGCAGCCGGAGCCGATTTCGACGTCGTCTTCAACGATACAGAACGGGCCGATCACGATGTCGTTGCCGATTTTCGCCCGGGAACTTACGATTGAGCTGGGATGAATATGCACCGTCCTTGGCCTTTCATCAATAGGGTGAGGAATCGCTCCGCGATTCCGAAATGAGATAATTCAGGCCGGAATGATAGCGAATCCCCGAAAAGACGTCAAGAGGAAATATTGCCGGAATACGGGCTAAATACAAATTTACTTCCCAAGATTTTCGCTGATCGCCTCGGCCCGGTCGCTTCGGAAAAGCGGTCGTTGGTACCATTTTTTCTTGGGCGTGTTCTCGGAGCCCGCGTTCTCATGCGAAACCGAGCCGTTGCGAATGTAGCCGGCTTGTTCGATCAGTTCGTTCGCGTTGTTTTTTCCGGTCTCGGAAGCGTTCTCACCGTTGAACAACGGAGCTTCCGAATATTCGATTTTTTTCGCCTGTTTGCGGAATAAAGGGGATCGCGGTTTCCAAAAACCTTTCCCGGTACTGCAACCGCTCCCCGCACCTAAAACACAAATCATGGCGATAAGAACAAATAGGGGAACGCAACGGCATTTGGATTTTCGGGACATGATTCGTTTCAAAGAGAAAAATTTCGGAACAGGGTGATGTTGTAACGAAAAACGGATCATCGGAAAATTTGGCTTGGGTGTCAAGATCACTTTTTCGCTCCAACACCGGCGACTGTGCCGCCCGGCTATTGGTCCTCACAAAAAACTTCGAATCGGGCAGCAGCCGGAAGCGTCAGCGCCCGGGTATCCAATGCGGAAATGCAGGGCTAACCCGGCGCTCACGCTTCGGGCTGCTGTTTGCCGTGTTCGACTTTGCAATCGTCCTGAAAAATAGGGAGGGGGAATTTCCCGCACAAAAAATTCGGTTAAAATGTACGGATTATATCGTTTATTTTGTTTTTGTATCAAATATTATGAAACTTTCCGATCGAACCAGCGGGATTCTTTTGCATCTTTCGTCGTTGCCGGGCAGTTCCTGCTGCGGCGATCTGGGGCAAGGGGCGCGGGATTTCGCCGATTTTTTGCAAGCGGCCGGGCAAAGTTGGTGGCAAATGCTCCCGATCAATCCGATCGACGGACACCATTCTCCCTACGCGAGTGTCTCCGCCTTCGCCGGAGAGCCGATTTATATCGATAACCAAGCGCTCGTCGAGGACGGCCTGCTCGATCCGGAAGATGTCGATTGGCAACCGAACGGTCCGTTGGAACGGGCGGCGTTCAGTGCGGCGCGGGATTACCGAAAAACCCGGCGACACAAGGCGTTCGAGCGGTTTCACAACAAGCAGGGAGGGGCGAAGTATCGGGCGGCCTATGAAGAATTTATGGAAGAGAATCGCTCCTGGGTGATGCCGCACGCGATTTTCTGCTCACTCGCCGAAGATTACGGGACGTTCAACTGGACGATTTGGCCCGACGAAAAGATTCGCAAGGCCGATCCGTTGGTGCTCGAACAGGTTTGTATCGACAAGGAAGAGCGGATCGCCTACCATGTTTTTCTCCAACTCCTGTTCGATGTTCAATGGAAAGAGTTTCGGAATTATTGCCGCGAACGGAAGATCGGCTTGATCGGCGATGTCCCGATTTACGTCGGCATGTCGAGCGCGGATACCTGGGCCAATTCGCGGCTGTTCCAGCTCGATGAGTTCGGGCGTATGGAGCGGGTCGCGGGGGTCCCGGCCGACAGTTTCAACCCGGACGGGCAGCGTTGGAATTCCCCGCTGTATCGTTGGGAAAAGCACAAGGAAGAGAATTACCAATGGTGGTTGACCCGGATACGGACCTGCTTGCGACGATTTGATGCGCTCCGGCTCGATCATTTTATCGGCTTTTACAATTATTTCAGCATGCCGCCGGCACCCGACCGCGACGATCCGGGGGCCTGGATTCCCGGACCGGCGGATGATTTTTTCGACACGGTTTTGACGGAATTTCCGCGAACGGCGTTTATCGCCGAAGACCTCGGGGTAATGAACGCCGGAGTGCACGCGCTGCGGGACAAATACGGTTTCCCGAGAATGAACGTCTTCCAGTTCAGTTTCGATTACCGGAAGAACACCGATTTGGCGAAGGAATGGACCGCCAATTCGATCGTCTGTACGGGAACGCACGACACGACGACGCTCGCGGCGTGGTTCGAGGAGTTGCTTGAAGACCGAAAAAAGCCGGAACCGTTTTGGGATTTCGAGTATATTTTCCGTTCGCTGAAGCGGTACGTGCCCGGAACGTCCGAACATCAAAAGCAGCTTACCGGGATGCAGCCGGTTCTCGCGGAGCGTTGGAAAAAACTTTCGATCACCGCAAGCGGCGAGATTTCTCGCGATTCTCTCCGCTGGGCGATCATCCAAACGGTGCTCGATTCGCCGGGAAATGTCGCGATCTTCCCGATGCAGGACCTCTTGGGGCTCGACCGGTCGGCGAGAATGAACTTCCCCGGTCACGCCGAGGGGAACTGGACCTGGCGGCTCGACCGCAAGTATTTGACCGGGGAACTGGCCCACACGCTCGGTGAGTTGACCGCTTGCTTCCAGCGGAATCAATCGTAACACGAGCAAATAACGAGCCGGGACCTGTGGTCCCGGGCCCGTTCACAGCGGGAAAGGTTACGATTTGAAAAGGGAGACAGCCCGGGACCACAGGTCCCGGCTCGTTGTTTGTCCCGACTCGCATTGCGCTCGTTATCCGTCGTTTGTCGTTCGTTGATTCAAAATGTATTGATACACCGCGTTAAAATAATCGTCGTCGTTGACCCATTTGCCGCTGCCTCCTTCCGCGAACCAACTTCGCTTGCCGAAATGCTCGTTCAGCGATTGGCACAGCCAGCTTTTCAGCCATTTTCGCACCGCTTTCGGGTCGGCTTCCGCCGAGAGTAGCACATGAACATGATACTCCCGGGCGGCCTCGATGTGCCGTTTCCAGTTTCCCCGCTCGCAAATCGCCGGGATCGCCTTTTCGAGGAACAGGCGTTGCTCCGTGCTCAACAGAGAAGGCGTTGCTTTCAGGCTGTTTCGCTCAAAGGTCCGAATCGCCTCGTTTTCCGGTTCAAAATCGTCCCCGAGACGATTCCGCTCGTGATGCACCGTCGGTTCCACTCCCCCATGCAACCGTGTCCCGTAGGTTCCAAAAGTGATGTGGTAGGTGTTCATCGCGAAAAAGTTTACTATTTGAAAAAGGAGACGAGCCGGGACCTGCGGTCCCGGGCACGCTCACAGCGGGAAAAGTTGCTATTTGAAAAGGGAGACAGCCCGGGACCACAGGTCCCGGCTCGTTGTTGCCGAAATTCGGCTTTTTTCCCGAAGTCCCGGTCGTAACGATTGTAGCAATAAGAGGGCGAATCGCTACGTCGCGATGCGCAGGCCCAGAGGTAAAGATTCGCCGAACACCAGCTCTTGCTCTTTTTCATCCCACTGCGAAGCGTGTTCGAGCAGCGTCAGGAAATGTCGCGGGGCGCCCGATCGTCGCAGGTAGGCGAGAGCCTTCTTCCGGACATCCTCGGCGACGTCGCGGTAAGGGTCGTCCGTCTTCCGGCCGAGTTCCATGATCGTGAAATGGTCGGCCTGCCGGTCTTTGCCGTCTTTGATCACCCGCGAAATCCAACCGGCGGCCGTTTCGCTCGGGACGATCGCGTTAAGTGGGCCGGACAAAAGGACGCGGGCCCCGAGCCGGCCCAACGCCCAGATCATCGGCTCGTAAACCGGCTCCATTCTTTTCTTCGTCGCCAAATCGAGAACCAACCGGCCGAGTTCGAGCTTCGTTTCGACCGGCAGGAGTTCGAGCGAGCCGAGCATTCGCCAGATTTCGGCCCCTTCCTGCGAGGTCAAATCGAGATCGCTCCCCCGCCCTCGACCTTCGATCAGCTGTTTGTGCAAACCCCGGATGTTCCCGAGAATCGGCTCGCAAAACGATTGCTGTTGGCCCGGGGTCAGCCCGCCGGCGATCCGCCGCAAGAGCACCCACCATTGAATGCGCACCGTCGGCGATTTGTGAAACAGCGAGCCTTGCATCGTCTTCCAAAACTGGTCGATCCGCCAATCGTCCACCGCATAGCCGAAGCCGGGCCGATAGGCGTACCCGAGCAGGTTCAGCCAACGGGCTTCGTGTTCCGGGGAGAACTTGCGGCCGGCTTCCAGCCGCATGAGCGTTTCGCCGATCCGCCGGAGCAGGGAGGTCGGCCAATCGTCGCGGTCGAGCGGCGCTTTTTCGACGAGCTTTTTGACCAGTTCGGCCGGGCGAATCGGATCGGGATGATCCGTAAACGTCCGGACTAGGCAGGTTTCCAACTCGTCCCAGGTCGATTCGTCGAAAAAGCCGTCGCGGTGCCCTTTCGATTCTTCCGCCTCGAATTCGGTTTGCGTCGTGCTCCGGACGTCGAATTCCAATTTCCAGCTCAACGCGTTTTTCGCCGCCGGTTTGTCCGGAATCTCTTCGGCAAAGAGTTCGAGCGTCCCGATTTCCGTCAACCGGCCCCCCAACCGGACGCGGATCATTTCCTTGTTCTTGCGCCGGGTTTTGAGGACGGTCCGGATCGGCGGCAATGCGGTGAGCTGCTCCGGCTCGATCTCGATCGATTCGCCCGGGGCGTCCGTCAGCCGCAAACTCGAAACGAACAGTGGGAAGGAAACCGGCGTTCCGATCAGCAGTTCGAACAGCGGCTCTTCCAAAACGATCTGCCGGTCCGGTTCGGCATTGGCCGGCAGCAGGCAGATCGCATCGACCGTATTTTTGGCCGGATTTTCGACGCCGAGATAATAGGTTCGCGCGAGGGCGGCGCTGATCCGTTCCCCGGCTCCCCGACGCACCATTCCGTAATGAGCCGCGCCCCGGGCGACGGACAAATCGAGCCGGGGATTCGCCAACACCGTCGGTTTCCAGAAATCCGCGGGGGAGGTTCGGAACCAATCGGACAGCACATCGAGTATCCGCTCCTGCAGCGCTTCGGCCGCGAACACCCCGCCGTTGAACAGCACGAAATCAGGCCGCGCCGGGTCGATCCCTTCCGGAAACACCTCCCCCGGCTCGTCACCCGAATGTCGATGCGCCGTCAAAAACCGGGCCAAATGTTTCGTAACCGCCGGATCGGCCGCGAAAGGGAGACCGAATTCCCGAAAGCCGCTCTGACGCCGGCTCGGTTGGGTGTTGAGCGGAACCGGCGGGAAAAAACCTTCGAGCAGCAACTCACGAACTTCGTCCCGGGAAATTTCGATCTGCAAGCTCCCGCCGATCAGTTTCGAGCCGATTCCGGGCAGATGCAGCGTCGTTTTTTCCGGTGCGTTTTTTCCGAGCATCAGCTCCTTGATTTGGCAACAGAGCCGGACGAGCACGGCCCAGGTTCGGAGCGGGAGCCGACGGCCGTCGTCGGTTTCCGCGTTTTTCGGCAGCCGATCTTCCGCGCCCAGCCGTTTTTGAACATGATGGGCGAGAGCGAGGTCGAGATTGTCGCCGCCAAGAATCAAATGCTCACCGACCGCGACCCTGTGAAACCGGAGCTTGCCGTCTTCCCCGTCTCGGACCCGAATGAGCGTCAAATCGGTCGTTCCCCCGCCGATGTCGCAGATCAGAATTTTAGGAGAGTGGGAAGCGGGTGCGGAAGAGTGGGAAGTGGAAAGTGGGAAGTGGGAAGTAGGAGTAGGAGTAGGAGCGGAAGAGCGGGAATGAGGGGAGAGAGAAAGGGCCTTTTTTTCGGCTTCCTCTCGATCCCCACTTCTCACTTCCCACTTCCCACTTCCCACTTTTTCTTGAGCTGCTAAGAAGGCGTAAAACGCAGCCTGGGGCTCTTCGAGCAGGACGATTTTGCGGAGACCGGCCGATTTCGCGGCCGCGACGGTCAGTTCCCTTGCAACCTCGTCGAACGAGGCCGGCAAGGTTACGATCACGTCCTGCCGGGCGAGCGGGTGTTGCGGAAAGGCTTCGTCCCAGGCGTTGCGGAGGTGTTCGAGATACCGGGCGGAAACCTGGACGGGCGAAAATTTTTCGATCGCCTCCGTTTCCCCCCAAGGGAGGATCGGAGCCGTCCGGTCGACCCCGGAATGCGACAACCACGATTTGGCCGAAGTGATTAACCGGCCGGGGACATCGGCCCCGTGATCCCGGGCGAACACGCCGACGAAGGAGCGGTCGTTTTCGTTTTGAGACGCGGCGGGCTTTTCTCCTTTTTTCGTCTTGCTTTTCGATGTCGTTTTCGACTTTGCGAACAGCGGGGTCTGCTCGGTCAATTCCCCCTCGCCCGGCTGGTAAAGAAAAGAAGGGAGGGTTTCCCGCGATTCGGTCAACCCCGAAGCGACGAACTGCGGGATCACGAATGTCCGGATCGTTTCCGGATCGGATTGGGTGTCGACGAAGCAGACGGCACAATTGGTCGTCCCGAGGTCGATTCCGACGACGAATCGCGAGGGAGCGGCAGGGT
>JAVBSX010000365.1:0-3253 GCA_031556455.1 Thermoguttaceae bacterium | reverse complement strand
CGGGAATTTGCGGCGACGGCCCCCAGGCCCATGATTCCTCGGTTACGCTCGCGACCTTGATGCCGCAAATCGCTTCCTATCGGGACCGGTTTTACGAATCGCTGATTCAAAGAGTTCCTAAAACGATGAAAGAACGGCTGGAGCAGGAAGAGAAACGATTGCACCAACCGTTCGGCGGAGCGCGACAGGATTTGAACAAACGCCTCGCCAAACGCCGCGCCGATCAGTTGCAGCGGTTACATTTGGCCCGGACATTCGCACGGATGGGCTATTTCGAGGCGGCCCAGCGGCAAACCGACATCATTTCCGTCGCCTCGGCACGGATTTTATGCCAAATCGACTGTTTGATCACGCAATCCCATTTTCTCGCGGATCGGCAAAACGTCGCCGAAGCGGCCGCCTTGCTCCCGAAAATGGAAGAGCTGCTCAAGCGGGGGATCACCTGCGGGGCGCTCGTCGATCCCTGGACGATTCTCGGTTTCGGGGCCCAGTACAGCCTCTTTCCCGCGATCGACAACAGCGTGCACGATCATCGGGTCGATGATATGATTCATCTTCTGGACGATATCTTCGATCTGTACAGCCGGCTCCAAAAAGAGGCGGCCGCCTCGGGAAACGGCGATTTGCAAGCGGAATTGTCGGACAGAATGAGCGATTTGGCCGGTTGGTGGGACCAGTTCGGCAGCACGGAGGTTTCGAGCGTCGAGGGCTTTTCGGGTATGGCCGCCTGGGAATCGGCGGCGAAGGTCGCGACCGCGCTCGCCGCCTGGCACCAGGCGGGGACGGCGGCCGGAGACATTGCCTTTTGGAGCCGACATGTCGAACGGTTCAAATCGCCGAAAGCGTACGTTCTCCTGGGGGAAGCGTTGCTCGATCAACGTGATCCCGTCGCGTCTATGGCCCTGATGATGCATTGGCTCAGCCAAGCCGATGAGATTCCGCTCGCCGAGGGAGACTATTCGTTTCATTCGATCGCCCTCCGTTGGATGGAATCGCTTTGGAAAGAAGGAACGAAGGATAAAGGGGCGAAGACGGGGAGCGACAAAGAAGAGGATCGCAAAAACAACCCGTCGAATCCGAAAGCGTTTTCCCCGGTCGAGCCGGCGAAGCGTTGGGAGCTGACGAAAAAGTTTTTTGATTTTATCGAAGCGAACGCGGACAAGTATTGGCATGTTCCCACATTGGAGCTTGATGCGAACATGTTCGATTTTCCGGCCGACGGGACGGGTTCTTCGAGAAGGAAAAATCGGAAGCGTCCGGACTCCCCGGCGGGCGACGAAAACGAATTTCCCTTCGATTCGGAAGGGGGAGGGGGTATGCTCCCGGATTCGGAGTTCGAAAATTCCGGAGAAATCGACGAGGAAGAGGGGAAGGTCGGCATCGACCCGACGTACAGCGCCGCCTACGAAAACGTAACCTATAAGGACACGGCCGACGACGGATTCGACGAGGACACGGTCGAAGGGAGCAGCGGCCCGACGTTCGGGGGGGAAGATGATTTCGAATTGGCGAACGAAACCGAGCGGATCAGCGACCGTCTCGCCTTTTTGGTGACGATGTTCAAGCTTTGGAAATACGCGGCCGGAAAATCCCCGCTCTTGCAGGGAGAAAACGAAAACCCGGAAGAAGCCCGCTCGCGGCTTGGGAGCTGGCTGAACCAGGCGGAAACGCTTTGGAACGGGCTGCACGAGTTGTTGAACCAGGCCTCCCGTTATGTCGTCCCCCCGCCTCGCGGGACACAGGAATCGTTAATGGAATACGATCATCACCGCGGGACGAAAGAGATTCTTTTGGACCGAATCGTCTGGACCAGCGTCGAGGCGGCGGATACGACCCTTTTTATTCAATCGGTTCTGGGCGGGGGCAAGTCGGTTGCCGATCTCGATCCCTGGCAAGGAGCGGTTCGGGAGGTGTTGTCCTCGGTTTTTCGAAGCGATGTCAAAGAGGTTAAAAAACTCTGGTCGCGTATGCTTCGGATTCTTTCGAAGGAGACGCTGCTTTACATCCCGACCTCCCGGGGCGGTGAGGCCGCGGCAATCGTTAAATGCCGTTGTTTGCAGCAGGTGATTTTGCGGCTCCTGGAATACGGGCCGCGGCTCGGACTGTTGACGGAGACCTTCCAGTTGCTGGAAACGATCCAAACCATGGAGCAGACGCAATCGCTCAAACCGGGTGCGATCACGGAATTCGACCGGCTGGTCGAAACGGCGACCCGGGCGATCGCCAACTGCATCGCCGAGTCGTCCAAGAGCTGGCGGATCGGGAAAGACGACGAACAGTTCCCGACGGTCAATCACGCTTTGGTCGAGTACCTGGAGCGGATCATCGAGCTGTTGCTTTAGAGTTGGCTTTCGCACAGCCGGCAGATTCGGATCTCCCCGGTCGAATCGATGACCGACCGGGCCGTTTGGGACGACATCAAGTCGTTTATCCAAAAATACGGGCACGACATTTTTACGCAACAGTTTATGGGCTTCGGCAATCTCAGGGCCGTCCTGCATCAAGGAGTCGAAAATTACCTGAAGTCGCTGATCAAGATCAAAGAGGACGACGAAGAGCTGGAGACGGCCGCCCAATTGGTCGAGGATTTGCAAAAAGGGCGACTTTCCTGGGAAGAGGCGGTTTTTTGTTTGGAGGTGATTTTCGAATCGGTTGCCGAAAATTATTCGGAATACATCGACTACAACAGCACGACGACGCATTCGGACAAAGGCGAGCGGCTGTACATGCTTTTGGACATGTTGCGGGTGTTGACCGGGTACGAGCGGATTTCCTGGAACCTGAAGCCGGTGTATTGGGTGCACGACACGATGATTCGGGCGAAGTGCGCGGAAGCGGCCGACCTTTGGGAGCGTGCGGTCGCCCGGCGGAGTTACAATGCGGCGGAAGAACATTTGCGGCATTACAACCGGCTGAGCGAAAAGTACGGCATGTGGTTGCCGAGCGTGCACGAACGGTTGCAGGAGCGGTTCGTCCGCCCGCTGCAAATCGACCGGATGTGTGGGCTGGTCCCCGCCGCCGTTCGTGAGGCCCGGGAAGACGGACCGAAAACGACGTTCACGGATTTGGAGCGGCAGATCGAAACCTTCGCCCGCGAGCCGATGGGGGTCGGTTTCGAGATGCCGGAATGGTTGTCTTCGTTGCAGGAAGAAGTGATGACGACCCGGGTCGACACGAAAGAGGGGGAAACGAACGAGGACGCGTTCAATCCGACCCCCGGTTTCGTGCAGATTCGCCTCTCCCGCAAGGAACT
>JAVBSX010000064.1:0-8567 GCA_031556455.1 Thermoguttaceae bacterium | reverse complement strand
CTCACCCTCGCGCGAGGGCCGGAATTCCCGCTTTTTCGGCGAGGGTGAGATTTCTCGCTCCGCTCGAAATGACGCTACGGCTGTCGAACGTCGAGGGAAATCGCCGCGTTGAAAGAAAAATCCGACTTTGCAATCCTCGTGTTCACAAAATCGGCTTGGTTGATGCGGTCGTCTGGTCACGATAAAATGGAAACGTATCTTTCACTGCCACTCTTTGCCGCGAAATTGTCATGACAAAAATCATCCGCCTTTTGATCTTGTGCTCTCTTCTCGCAACGGGTCATCTTTCCTTGGCCGCGGAAGAAAACGAACAACCGACCCGGGAAAAAGTCATCGCGTTTTTGGAAGAGTGTCTTGAAAAGATGCCGTTGACAAAAGAGGAAGAGGGCATTGCCTGGAGAGATCGAGAAAAGATCGACCTCGTCAAGCAGTTCGGCAAAGATTTCACCGGACTCGATTTGAGCGGGATCGCGTTTTACCAAAAAACTCGCGGATTCATCGCCTTGGACGCCGATTTCTCTCGCTGCAATTTGCGAGACTCCATTTTGAGTAATGCGGTTCTGAACGGCTCGCGATTCGTCGACGCCGATTTGAATGACACCGATTTTACGTATGCCGATCTTGAAAACACCGATTTTACCGACGCCCATTTGGAAAAAACGCGGTTTTACGGTGCCGAGATGCCGAACGCGACGTTCGCCCATCTCAAGGCGACGAGGAGCGAATTCCAGTTCGTCAATTTCCAAGGAGCCCGGTTGATGGGCACCGATTTTTCCGGCGTCGATTTCGGCGGTCGGGGCGAGTTCCAAAACGCCGATCTTTCCGGAGCGAACATGAGTCACGCCTCCTTGAATTACGCGGATTTTTCCGAGGCGACACTCAAGAACGTCCGGTTGAATCATGCCAACTTGCGTCTGGCCAGGTTTGTAGGAGCCGATCTTGAAGGGGCGGATTTCACGGACGCGAATCTGGAATCCGCCCTTTTGACCGACGTCAAGGGAATCGACCGAACGCAACTTGACTCGCTCGAACGCCGGGCGGCCCGTTGGCGTTACGACCTGAAAGTCGGTTTTTTCAATTTTCTGAAGACGGCCTATCGGCCAACCTATCTCGCGATCGCGATTCTCGTTTCGACCTTTGCGTTGATTGGCCTGTCCAAGAAAGAAAAGAAAACGATTTCCTTTATCGCGGCCGTTTGTTTGAACGGGTTTGCCCTTTTTTCGACGTTCACCACATTCCTGATGATGTTTTCCGGCGGTCATCCGGTGCGGCAAATGTCGCAAGGCAATAGGGAAGCTTGGAGCAACTGGCTGCACTTTTACCCGATTCCGTTGTTCGGATTGATGCTGTGCATTCTTCTCGCCGTGATTTTAATGCTCGTGGTGATTGTCCAGTTGATCGTGATGCGCGGCAAATTCCGCCCTTGGACTCTCTTTTTTTATCAGGCGTTGACCTTGGTACACTGCCTGTTTGCTTTCAACTGGCTGATCATGTTTATGCCGGATGCGTAATGCGGGCGCCACATTGGAATGTCGGCGAAATGCGAAATACGCTCAATGGTAAAACCGCGAGCCGCGTACTCGACACGCGGCTCGGTTGTGTATGTGATCTCAACTGCTTTTAAGCAGGGCTAAATCTTCGTCACTCCCGGGATCGGCTGGGGGTAATTCCCCTCGGCGTCCGGCAGGACCGGGGCCGGAGAATCGAACGTCATGTTCGCGATGTCCGGGGCATATTGGAACGTCGATTTCCAAGCATCGTCCGCCTTGACATACAGGCCGGTGTCGACGGCCATTCTTCCCAAAATCGGCGTAAAGGTCGCGTTGATCCCGCGATCCATTTCATTCCAATCCCGGTTGTCCCGGATCGCCTTGAAAAACAGATCGTGCTCCGTCTGGTACGAGTTGTTCGCTTCCGCCTGGGCCTGCCAAAGGCTTTCCCGCTTGTCCCAATCGTCGAACACCTTCCAATCGCCGAAGATCCGGGGGTGCCCGACCCCTTCGCCGAGGATCGCGGTCCCCTTCGTTCCGAAAACCGTCGATTGGAAGCAGGGCCAGGTGTTGTCCATCGTCTTGGCGTGCATCATCATCCGCCGCCCATCGGCGAAAATGTATTCGACGGCCGCGTGATCGATCATCTGGTCCTTGTATGTCCGCAGCAGACGGCCCCCTTGCCCTTGGGCGGCGACCGGGACTTCGTTGCCCATCGCCCAGCACGAAATGTCCAAATTGTGAATCAGGGCGTCGACGATAAACCCGCCGGTCGTCCAATCGAAGCAGAAAATGTTGCGGAGCTGGTGTTGCAGCGGGGTCAGGTCTCCGATCGGCTTGAGTTTGTGCGTCGAATGCATCCGGTACACCCAAAGCGAGGTGATCTCGCCGATCTTTCCGTCGTGTATCTGTTTGACCGTTTCGGCGGTTCGATAGTTGTGCCGGTTGTTCAAACCGACGGCGACCTTCAGGCCCTTGGCCTTCGCCTTTTCATTCGAGGCTCTCAGCGATTGGAGGCCGGGAATATCGACGGCGAGCGGCTTCTCGGCGAAGATATTGACCCCTTTTTCAACGGCGTAGGCGAAATGCAGCGGCCGGAACGCCGGCGGCGTCGTCAGCAGCACGACATCCCCTTTTCCGAGGGAATCGATCGCTTTTTTGTAGCCGTCGAATCCGATAAAAAGGCGATCATCGGCGACATCGATCTTCTCCGGCATTTCATCTTTCAAGAGCTGGAGCGTTCCGGCGGGGCGATCCGGGAAGACATCGGCGATCGCCCAGAGTTTGACGTTCGGATCGGCGGAAAGAGCTTGCCGGGCGGCGCCCGAGCCGCGGCCGCCGCAGCCGATCACGGCAATCTTGATCGTGTTGTTTTCGGCGGCATGAACCTTGGGGACCATCTTGCCCGCGAGCACCGCCCCTGCGGTCAGAAGAGTCGATTGCTTGAGAAATTGTCGGCGGTCATTCTTGAACGATTTCATTGAGAGCCCTTTCGGTTAAAAAATTGTGGTGATCGGTTGCCCCTTGGAAATGGAACGGGGATGTTATTGCTTTGTCAATAATTTGTCCGAATAATTTTCTTCAATTTACCACAAGATTCCGGGAATCGCAATCGCTCGATGTCGCTCCGGAGATTTTGGGGAGTAGTAAAGTTTTAGGGGCAACGTTCTCCGCCCCCAACGGGGGCCCACAAGGTAGCCGGGGGTGACACGTACTCGCGGAACCCCCGGAAACAAAACGCAAACCCATTGCACCCCAACGGGGTGCCACAAAAAACCGCCCTGTGCGCCCCCCGTTGGGGACGATTGGCTTCTCCGTCCGATCACCGGGGGTTCGCGGAGTACCGCTCACCCCCGGCTACCTTGTTGTTGCCCCGTTGGGGCAATTTGCCTAAACGCTCCAGCGAAATTTACTACACCCGAGGTTTTGGGTTGCGTTCGCAGCTCGCGGCTCGAGGACGATTGCATAGTCGAAAATTTTCGATTTTCAATCAACCGACAACAGCCGAAACGTCATTTCGAGCAAAGCGAGAAATCTCACCCTCGCCGAGAAAGTCGGAGTTCCGACCCACTCGCGAGGGTGAGATTTCTCCTTGCGCTGCGCTTCAGTCGAAATGACAGCCTTGTTTTTCGGACGGTTCCAACGATTTTGCAATCCTCGTGCTCACGGTTCCTCGCGTGTTGATTTGTTTTCCGAGAAAGCATAGAATCGAACCGTGCTCAGGTTCCGTTTCGATCCTCACCAACCCCTGAAAACCGATGCGCACCGATTTTCCGATTTTCGTGCTCTCCCTGTCGCTTGCTCTCTCGCTGTCGGCGTTTTCGTTCGCCCAAGCCCCGCCGGACCTTCGCGATCAGGTCGAAGCCGATTGGTTGCAACAGGCCGAGGCTTGGCGGCTCAACCCGAGCGGTTTGGCCGAAGGGGCCGCTCTCGGCTCGGTGACGACCGCCGATGATGCGGCCGGAGCGGTCGACGGCGTCAAAAACGGCCTCTACGCTTTTCATTGCGGCTGGGAAGCCAACCCGTGGTGGTCGGTCGACCTGCGGGAAACGGCTCCGATCGCCCGGATCGTCGTTTACAACCGGCTCGATTACGAACCGGGGCTGCACAACGCCGATAATCTCGTGATCCAGGTTTCGGACGACAACGCGAATTGGAAGCAGGTGTACGCCAACCCGAATCGGTTTTTCGGCGGCGTCGCCCGGGAAAAGCCGCTCGAAGTTCGGTTTGACCCGGCGGTCGAGGCCCGGTTTGTCCGGTTGACGATTCCGAGCGAGGAGCCGATCTTCCTGCACTTGGACGAGGTCGAGGTTTATTCGCAGGCCGATCCGGAAAAAAATATCGCGTTCGGCTGTCCGGCGAACCAGAGCAGCCTGAGCCCCTGGTCGAAAAAGAAACTGCCGATCACGGCAAAGCCGGGTCCGCACGAATTTCCGTTCGCCGATGCGATCGCCCGGGGAAAGAAATTGGCCGCCTTCCTCGGGAACGAAACGGCAATCGCGAAACTCAACGAACTTGAAAAATTGGCTGACGCTTTCCAAAAGAGCGGCTCGCAAGATGTCGAAGCGGCGAAATCGCTTTACTTCCAAATTCGCGGCACGGTTCGGGAGCTCGCGTTTTCCAACCCGCTGTTGGATTTCGACCGGCTGCTGTTCGTCAAACGGTACACGCAGCAGACCTATCCGGACATTTGCCTGAACCACATGCCGTGGGTTTCCCGACCGGGCGGGGACATTTGCGTCTTGGACGCGCCCTTTGGGAGTGGGAAGTGGGAAGTGGGAAGTGGGGAGAAATCCGTTCGCAACATCATCGCCGAGCAGCTTGGTCCCGGGCATGTTCGCGGGGTTGATTTGCATTGGGACGGCAAAAAAATCGTTTTCGGATTTGCCAAACAAAAGGATTTTCCGTTCTCGGTTGAGCAAGGGAATTGGCCGCCGCCCGGCTGCGGGGAGCGGATGATCGGGCACGATTTGCGTTGTTCGCAGGAACCGATCCACATTTTCGAAATCGGGATCGACGGGAGCGGCTTGCGGCAGATCACGAATGATCCGTTTTGGAGCGACCTCGACCCGAACTACCTGCCGAACGAGGACATCGTGTTCGTTTCGGATCGCTGCGGGTTCTCGCTGCAATGCAACAACGGGCCGTTTCACGACGAAACATCCTGCAACCTTTACACCGTCAAGCCGGACGGCAGCGGTTTGAATTGGCTCAGTTACAACAAGGACGGCGACTACCAGCCGCATGTGCTCGACGACGGCACGATCGGCTACTGCCGCTGGGAATACCAGGAACGCGGCTGGGCGACAATCCAATCGGTCTGGTACATTCGCCCCGACGGAACCGGGGCCGACGCCCTGTTCAAACAGCATCTCGACAACCCTTGGGCGTTGCAGGAAACCCGTTCGATACCGAGAAACGAAGGCAAAACACGAGATGCCGTTTATAGGAACGTCAATCGGAGCATCGATCCTCTCGCGGGCAACCTTTCCAAAGACGAAACCGGCAAGAAATATGTCTCGATCGCGGCCGGGCATCACACGCTCGCCTGCGGGCCGATCGTCATCTTTTCCCCCAGCGTCGGGCTCAACAGTGCCGAAGCGATCAAAATCGTAACCCCCGGCACCTTGCCCCCCGAAGGGGGAATGAGCGGCACTCCGGTCGAAGAGGGGGGCGTTCCGGACAACGGCGGGTATTATATGAACCCCTGGCCGCTCTCCGAGAAATTCTTCCTCACCGCCTACACCTACAGCAACGAATTTCCGCAGGGGATGCCCGATACGTTCCGGGGGAACGACGAAACCGGGTACGGCCTCTTTTTGATCGACGTGTTCGGCAACAAGGAGCTGATTTATCGGGATCCGAACATCTCTTCGGTCTACCCGATTCCGCTCAAGGCCCGAACACGGCCGCCGCAACTGCCCGACAACCGCGATCCGAGCTTGGGCGAAAAGGCCGTCTGCATGTTGAGCGACGTTACGTTCGGCGTCGACGGGGTCAACCGCGAGGAGGTCAAATACCTTCGCGTCGGTCGGCGAATCGGTTGGCCTTACACCGAAAAAACCGGCGGCCAGCGGTATGAGGTCGACGGCAGTTCCTGGGGGCTCAACTGGGCTCCGGCGCTCGTGTTCGGCGAAGTCCCGGTCGAGCCGGACGGCAGCGCTTCGTTCTACGTTCCGAGCGGCGTCTCGGTTTACTTCCAGCTGCTCGATAAGGACAAGCGGGAAATCAAACGGATGCGTTCGTTCATCAGTTTTCAACCGGGCGAGCAACGTTCCTGTGTCGGGTGTCACGAAACGAAGGCGACGGCCCCGACCGAGGACCCGCCCGCCCTCGCGATGCGGCGGGAGCCCTCGACGCCGGTTCCGCCTCCCTGGGGAAATGGGCGGCCGATCAATTTTCTCGCCGATGTGCAGCCGGTGCTCGACCGACATTGCGTCCGATGTCATACCGGATTGCAACCGGCCGGGGGGATCGATTTTTCGCCCGGCTTGACCGCCGCCGCTCCGATGCAAACGCCGTACCAGGTTTTTCAGTTCGACGGCTTGAACCGGGCCTACCGGACGATGATCGAAAAAGGGCTCGTCGTCTTTTCCTACAAGCACGACCCGGCGAGCGCGATCGCGAAAACCCGTGAGTTCGGTTCGAGCAAGAGCAAGCTGATCGACGTCATTCTCCAAAACCGGTGCGACAGTTCGATCGTCCCGGGGAGCGAAGACTGGTACCGGCTGGTCACCTGGATCGACGGCAACGCCCAGTATCATGACCGATTCGTCAATTCCCGGCCGGAGCATCCGCCCTACGATTTGGCGGCCGACAGCGAATTGCAGGAAAAGATCGCGGCGGTACACGGCCGCCGCTGCGCCGAATGTCATGCTCCGGAAACCGTGTCGCGATTGGATTGGATCGACCTGCACGAACCGGGAAAGAGCCTGTTCCTCACGGCTCCGCTCCGATCCGGCCGATGCGGCAGAGCGGTTTACGCCGACGAAACCGACCCCGATTACCGGTCGGTTCGCGAGTCGGTCGAAAACGCCGTCCGCAAGGCGAAGCAGTTCCCCCGCCGCGATCTGATCACCCCCTTCGGGTTGTAGAACCGGGAACGAAATTTCCCGTTTTGGCGAGGCTCAAAAAACTTGTGTTTGTACTTCGTCATTCCCTTGGCTCGATCGGGGGAATGACGATCATCGCTCCTGAAGCGATTTGAAAATATCTTTTACGGAAATTTTTGGCTTTCTTCGACGGCGAGGCGGTCGCATTGCTCGTTTTCCGGATGCCCGGAATGTCCGCGAACATGGGTCAATCGGACCTCGTGCCGCGAAACCAGTTCGTCGATTTTCCGCCAAAGCTCGACGTTTTTAACCGGCTTCCAGCTCCCGCCTTCGCGCCTTCGCCATTGATTTTTTTTCCAGTTCGCCAACCATTTCGCGATCCCGTCGAGCACGTAGGTGCTGTCGCTGACCACTTCGACGCGCGTCGGACGGGTGAGAGCCGCGAGCCCTTCGATCACGGCGGTCATTTCCATTTGATTGTTGGTGGTCTGGGCCGCTCCGCCGGATCGAACCAGCGTCTTTCCGGTTTTGTGATGCCGCAAAATAAAGGCCCAACCGCCGGGCCCGGGATTCCCCCGGCAGGCCCCGTCGGTGTACAAAACCACTTCCGTGTCGCTCATTTTAAGATTTTATTTCGTAATACTTCAGCCGTTTATTTTTTGTCGAAAAAAGCCCCGGAACCGTCATTTCGAGCGAAGCGAAAAATCTCACCCTCGCCGAAAAAGCCGGAATTCAGCCCACTCGCGAGGGTGAGATTTCTCCTTACGCTGCACTTCAGTCGAAATGACGAAAAACCCGTACTGCTGAAACCGCGTCGCCAATTGCCGATCACCAATCGAGCGGCTTCAACCAGGCGGCCTTCAGTTCGTTGATGTCGGCCTCGAACACCGATTCGACGCTCAGCTTCGGCTCGGCGAGAACCTCTCCGAGCCGGGTACAGGCGATCCCGGCGGTTTGAAACAGCGACTCGAATGCGGCGGCGTTGGCCGGTTCGATCTCGCAGAGAAAGCGGCTGTTTGATTCGCTGAAAAGGAGGATCGTTTCGGGGAGTTCCCCGCCGAAATTTTTGAGCGAGATTTTCGCCCCCAGCCCTCCGGCGAAACAACTTTCCGCGAGGGCGGCCGCGAGCCCCCCTTCGCTCAGATCGTGTACGCTCCGGGCGAGCCCGCCGCGAATCGCTTCGTGCATCGTCTCGAACGTTTTTTTCGCGACCGGGATATCGACCGTCGGGACACTGCCGAGCCGTTTTTCGCCCAGACCGCGAACGAGCGACCAATGCGAGCCCCCCATTTCGTCTTTCGTGATTCCGATTTGGTACAGCGCGTTGCCCGGGGTTTTCAAGTCGGAACTCGTACAAATCGAAACATCCTCGATTTGGCCCATCGCACTGATAAGCAGCGACGGCGGAATCGCGATCGGCTCGGCCGCCCCTTCCGGCCGGAATTCGGTGTTGAGGCTCTCATTGCCGCTGATAAACGGCATCTCGAACCCGGTCGCGAGATCGAAACAGGCGATCGCGGCCCGA
>JAVBSX010000234.1:0-4303 GCA_031556455.1 Thermoguttaceae bacterium | reverse complement strand
AAGGGCTTTGGGAAAGCCGCCCAGAAAATAGAAACCGATCCCGGCCAATAATGATTTGAGCCAAGTCCTCCTGCTAAACATTTCGAATCCTTTCAAAAAAGTACGATATTTCGTCGTTGCACAATCGTATCGCAGCGATTGTTCGGCGAGAAAGGTAACAAATTACAGGGCTTTTTGCAACAGAGAAAAGACGCAGGGACACTTTCTTTTACTCTCACCTCCCTTGAAATTTCGCATAAATGATGTATTTTATCGTTTTCGTTGGAGAGTCGTGTCAAAAAGAGTGTTTTGGAAAGATTGGCGGGACTGTGCCGGTTATTCTAAAGTCTCCTTAAGAATTGGTTTTGCTAATTTCAACGAAAAAAAGTTTTTTTAGGAAGTTGTCAATTATCGGGGATATTTCGCCGATATAGTTCTTTAGAAAACAAGACCTTGATGTCCCCCACATTGAGGTTCGCAACTTCCTCTCGAACTCCTTGAGGGGTGTAGGTGTGTTGAAATCAGGGTATTCCTCGGCGCCGTAGCCAAACGGCTAAGGCAGCGGATTGCAAATCCGCGATTTCCCGGTTCGAATCCGGGCGGCGCCTTTCGCCCAAGCCCTTGAAATCCAACGATTTCAAGGGCTTTTTTGTTTCTTGGCACTTTTCAACACTGATTGACATGTCGATATAACTGACCTATATTAACAAAAAATGCAAAAAAATATCTAAAAATCGCCAAAACAAGAACTACACAGGTCCGAATTTAGGACAAGAATATTCAGGCTAAAAAATGGGATCAGTCTTTCAGCCCTCGTATTCGATTCCGATTCCGGTCAATGCAACGATCAAAGACGGAGTTGCCTACTGGACATCCAAAGGCAAGTCCAAAAGTGGAAAAGTCGTCGGTAGCCGCGTGCTTTGTTACTCGGAAAAATATACGATCAAGTATACCGATGAAAACAACAAGGTCCGCAAGATTGCATCGAAAACAAAAGACAAGGCTGCCGCAACACAAATTCTTGTTCGGCATGAAGCGGAGGTCGCAAAGATTCGAGCCGGAATTCTTACGCGAAGCGATATTAGCATCTCTTCCAAGTCATCGGAGCCAATTGAAAAATATCTCAAAAAATTCCGCGTCAAAATGGTCGCTTCGGGCGGCACGGAAAAGCATATTTCCGGAACGATAAATAAAATCGAAACCATCTGTTCCGACCTGAAAATTACGAAACTGCCCGAACTCGAACGCGGCCGCATCGAGCAGTGGATTGCCGACGAAAAGAGCGGCCAGTGGGCGGAAAACGAAAAAAAAGGCTATCACCGGATAGGCATTCGCTCGCCCCGAACGATCAATTCCTACCTTGTTGCCGTCAAGTCATTCACGGCGTGGTGCGTGGAAAATGATTTTCTCACCGCCGACCCGCTCAAAAAAATCAAGAAACTCAATGAAGAGGTTGACCGTCGCAAAAACCGTCGGTCGCTGACCGAGGATGAACTGCGACGACTTTTTGAGGCGGCTCGAAGCCGGAAAGGCCGGGGCAAAAACTGGGGCGAGGAGCGAGAGCTGATCTACCGTACTTTGGTCGGAACCGGGCTTCGGTCAAGGGAGCTCAGCCTCGCAACGCCGTCGCAGTTCGATTTTGAGCGGAACCGCTTCACGGTTCGGGCGGCGGCGACAAAGAACAAAAAGCCGGATGTCCTCCCGGTTCGTCCGGACTTGGCTAAAAGAATCAAGAATTGGATTGACGAAAGAAAAATTCTGCCAAACGAACCGATATTCCAATTCTCCATATTTTCGCTCCGTGCGGCTTTTGATCGGGACTGTAAGCTCGTGGGAATTGAAAAAATATCCCCGGACGGCCGGTCAATCGACGTCCATTCCCTGCGCCGCACGTTCGGTACGATGCTCGCTCGAGCAGGGGTGCCGCTCACGACGACCCAGCGGCTGATGAGACACTCGACACCGGAATTGACCGCCAAGCTGTATATTGACGTTGACCCGATCGACATGCAGCAGGCGGTGGATAAGCTGCCGGAACTTTGAGCGACCCAAAAGAAACGGAGGGCCTGCCGGCTTCGTATCGCAAGGCGGTCGGATACGGGATCGCATCGGCGAATCGGGCTCTTCCGGTATCGGCAAGGATTCCGCACTGAACTCGTCACCCTTTATATCCATCGCGATGGGATCGCAAAGGAGCTTCCGCTCCGTGTGTCATAACCCGCTCTCGTTGGTCGCTGGTGTTCTTGAAAAGAATTCACGATCTTCGGGGTTAGTAATATAGGGCTGGTTCGTTCGATTCCCATGTCGAAGCCACGCCCTCGGCTTGGCCTCGGCGATCGCGATGTTCACAAGGGCGGCGACCTTATCACCATTCTCGATCTGCATCCCGATCATGGTCTTGACATACGCACCGTAAGAGGGAGTCTTGACGAACGTTCCGTTTTTTTGCGGTTGCAGGTCGTCGTAAACATTGCCGCCGCTGAGCCATTTCGTTTCGAAGACCTTTCCGACACGCGGCTCCGCATAGGGAAGCGGACTGAAAAGTCCGGTAACTTCGCCGGGCGTCCAGGTGATCGCAACCATGGCCGAATAATCCGCCGTGTCGGCCGGGTTGTCGGTGCACGAGTACGCCTTTCCGAAACGGACGCAGGAACCGAGAAAATTCGACATGAAAAGCGTTTTTTCGATTCGCTGCCCGGACTTCCGCATTGTCGGCGGAATCTTCTGGGTCAGGTAATTCTCCTTGCTTCCGTAGGCCTTTGCGCGATCTTCTCCGAACGTCAATCGACCGCCGAGAGGCGTCAGATTGATCTGATCAATCTGAGAATTCGAGCTTAGCTCCGGGAGCGGGCCGTCAAGCTCAACGGTATCGATGCCGGTCGCATCGGTCAGCCGCTCGAACACGTTGTGATAGGGGTGAGAAGCCTTCTCGAACGGAATGTCCCGCAAGATCGGCGACTCGGCCGTCACGTTGTCGATCAAAGTCCGCTGGGCTTTGTTCGTTGCCGGGTTCAACTCGGCCGCCTGGACGGCAAGATTGAAAAAAGTGTTTTTCGTGTTTTCCATGGCTCTTTCTGGTGTCTCAAGATGGTTGGACGTCCGCGGTTACCGGATCAGGTTTCGAATAACCCTCCGACCGAAACCGGCGTCGTCGTATTCGGTTTCCCCGGCTCCGCGTTGGCTCCGGTGGAAGGAAGCTGCCAGTGCGGCCGCTCCTTTTGTTTTTCCACGATGTAGTTCTCGACGCTCTTCGGCGTGTCCCCTTTGGCCCAAACCTTGCCGGTCTCGTCGATCTCGAAATCACAAACGACCAGCCGCTCGAAATCGCTGTCGATCACCGACTGCGGCACCTTTTTGGCAACCGCCGCCCGCCGGACTTCGGCAAGGATTTTCGACTTGTCGTTTTCGGCCTTGATCGTTTCGAGCTGTCCTTGAAGTTTCGGGATTTCGTCGATTTTCGCCTGAAATTCCCGGAGCGACGACTCCGCCGTGTTGAGCTTGGTCGCCAGCTCGGATTTCTCCTTGTTCAGTTTTTGCAGCTTCTCTTCGTAGTCGCCGGTTTTCAGCGTTTTCAAGCCTTCCAGTTCGGTCTGAACCCCGGCCAAAGAGGTTTCAAGCTCCTTGACCTTCGATTCGGCGCTTTGGGCTCGAATTTTGAACTTCTCCTTCTCGGCCGTGTTGGTCGAGTAATCGGAAGACTTCTTTTCGAGAGCCGCTGTCAGATCGACAGATTCCTTGATCGCGAACTCGCCGCCTTCCGTTTCAACCAGATTGCCCTTGACCCACGCCACCGCCTCTTCGGCGGTCTTGAACTTCATGAACGACATCGTGTTCTCCTCGTTGCCACCATTTGGCGAAAAGCACCATTTGCTTTTCTTTTGACGCAGCACCGTTTGCTTTGTCTGTTGGGGATTCTACGACAAGATCATCGTAAGTCAAGAAAAATCAAATACTTGCGACTTTCAATCAGAGGCAACCAGAGACAGCCAGAGGCAATTTAAGGCAACCAAAGGCAGCGAAATTTTCACCGAAAAATCAAATTTTTTTATTTACCTAGATAGATTACGACTTGACTCGTCGATAGAATGCAAGAGGTGGGTAATATTCCCGTTGACAAAAATGTCAAAATGGATAAAATTTATCAGGATAAATCTTGATAAATCACATTGGACTCGAATAAAACCATGGAAACGGCAACAAGAAAGCAACGCACGCTGTATCGTCTTCGGTATGATGACGATACAGACAACAATGTGATGGTTTATCCTGAAAATGGCGAAGACACTCATTCCGTGACGCCCGCCGAGGCCGTCGTCGCCATTAT
>JAVBSX010000152.1:0-3961 GCA_031556455.1 Thermoguttaceae bacterium | reverse complement strand
TTCGTCATTTCGAGCGAAGCGAGAAATCTCACCCTCGCTCGAAGACTCGGGATTCCGGCCCTCACGCGAGGGTGAGATTTCTCCTTGCGCTACGCTTCAGTCGAAATGACGAAAAAACACCATTTGGCTGAAGTGTTACTTAATTTTTAATTCTTAATTCTTAATTCTTAATTTGTAAAAAGCTCATCCTCCGCGTAGGCGGCGGGCGATTCGGCCGCGGAGGAGGATCGCGCCGAGGTTCAAAACCAGCACGAGGAGGATCAACGCGCCGACCAGCCCGTATTGGTTGTATGGAACCATCTCGGCGAGCCGGTCGCCGACGGCGATGTCGTAAGCGGAGTACGACAACACCGGCGTCGGGCTCCAAAGCGGGTTGAACCAGTTCGCGATTTTACCGCTCGCGACCGCGCAGGTAAACAGCAACGGGGCCGTTTCCCCGGCCGCCCGGCTCATCGCGAGGATCGTTCCGGTCAAAATTCCCGGCAGCGAGGCCGGCAGGGTTACCGTCAAAAAACAACGAACCGGGGACGCCCCGAGTCCAAGGGCCGCTTCGCGAAAGGTTTGCGGCACGGCACGAATCGCTTCCTCGCTCGCTCGGATGATCAGCGGCAGGATCAAAAGGGCCAAGGTCAGCGAACCGGCCAAAATGCAAGGCGTCCCTGTCAAATAGCGGACGATGATCGCGAGTCCGAACAAACCGAAAACGATGCTTGGAACCCCGGCAAGGGTGCTGATGCCGAGACGGATCATCCGCGTCGAAAAACCGTCTTTTGCCGCTTCAACCAAATAGGCGGCCGTCGCGACGCCGATCGGCAAGGCGAAGAGGATCGAAAAAAAGGTAACCAACAGCGTCCCGAGCAGTTCCGGTCCGATCCCGCCGAGAAAATGTCCGGCCGTCGAACCGTCGAAAAAATACCCCCAATAAAACGTCCAATGCGGAGCGAGCATCGCGGCGAGATTCGTGTCGATCATATCGAGCATCGCCGGAATCCCCTCAAGACCCGGCGCCCGGAAAAATTCCCGTCGGTCGATTCGGGTTTCAAGGTTTTGCAAAATCGTTCCTTCGGCATCGAATCGCGGCTGCCAAACCGTCGCTTGCTGCAAGGCGTCGTTATACCGCCGCGACATCACCCAATGCGTGGTTCCGTACCGGACTTCCGGCGGCAGATGGGCGGTGTCGTCCCGGTTTTCCGGCCCGAGCAAGGCCCCGTTGCCGTCGCTCCCGACGATCCGATTTCGCAATTCCCGAAACGCCTGGGCAAACGTCCGGGCCGGATCGACCGGCGTCGGCTCGTTCCGGAGGGCGAGGTTCGCGGTTTTCGCCGATTCGTAGTACTTTCGCGCCGCTTCCAGGATCGGAGCAAGATTCGAACGCGGAGTGTCGTTTGAGCGCGGAGCACCGGCTAAATCATTGAGACGTTCGTACTCGGCGTTCAACTTTTCGGGGTCGTCCGTTTCGCACATCGCGTTGAAAGCGCGGACGAGCCGTTTCGAGGCACGATCGGTTTCCTTGGTTTGCTTTTCCGCTTCGAGCAGGTTTTGCTCCAACTCGGCTCGGGCCGTCTCGTCGGGCAAAACCTCCAGCTCATGCCGAAGCCGGGCGATTTGCTCTTTGTTTTTCTCCCGACTCGTTCGGTCCCATTTCGCGACCTGATCCAAAAGCGGCTGCGGGTCGAGCCAGGCGAATCGTTCGAGCGTTTCGTAAACCGGCCGCCTCGCCGCCTGACACCGTTCGTACTCGGCTTGAACGGCTTGAAGGTTGCCCCGGTTGAACCGTTCCATTAAAAATAGCCGGTGCTCGACCGTTCCCCGAAAGAGAACGGCTTCCCGGCCTTGCATGAGCATCGGTCCGAGAACGAGGACGAGGACGAACACGAGAAATCCGATTGAGAAAAAGCCGACCCCGCTAAACGCGGCGTTCGCCGCCGTTCGGAGCCGACGATGATTTTTCGGGCCGATCAATCGGATCCAAACGTGCATCAGCGAATCGTAAACCGCAGTCGCTTTTCCCAGCCCCGGAACCGATCCCTCGCCGGGCCGGCTTCGGGCGAACGATTCCGTTAACAGGTTGAGCCCGAACGTAAAGACCAGCAAAACCAACCCGACGGCGAAAAGGGCGCTTCGATGCATCGAATCGGCGGAGGTTTCCCCCATATCCCCGGCGATCGTCGCGGTCATCGTCCGGACCGCTTCGAAAAACGAACCGAGCACTGCTTCGAGATCGTACCAGGGGTGCGGGACGTTCGAGGCGTTGCCGGCGGCCATCCAAACGACCATCGTTTCGCCGATCGCCCGCATCATGCCGAGGACGATCGCGGTCAGAACGCCGTTTTTCGCGGCGGGGAGGACCACTTTGAGGATCGTCTCGAATCGCGTCGCCCCGAGAGCGTAAGAGGCTTCCCGCAATTCCCGGCCGAGGGAAACGAGGGCGTCTTCCGCGACGCTGACGATGGTCGGCGTCGCCATAATCGCGAGAATGAGCGAAGCGTTCAGGGCGTTGGTTCCCGAAGGTAAACCGAAGGTCGTTTGCAACCAGGGGGCGAGCACCTTGATCGCGAAAAAACCGAACGCGACCGAAGGGATCGCGGCCAAAAGTTCGAGAATCGGTTTCGCCCATTGCCGCACGCGAAAGGAAACCATATCGCTCAGGACGACGGCCGTCAAAAAACTGAGCGGAATCGCGATCAGCATCGCCCCGGCGGTCACCAAGAACGAACCGTAGAACATCGCGAGCATGCCGAATTCCGGTTCGGCCCGTTCGGGAAACCAGTGGGAAGAGCCGAACATCTCGCCGAAACGGCCGAGTCGGAGAAACGGCAGGCTTTTCCAGGCGATAAAGACGAAAATCGCGAGAACCGCGAACATCGCGAGGTTGGCAATCCGCGCAAGAACCCAGCCGCCGACCCAGGAAAGAAGGCGGTTGGTTCTGTTTTGACGTTCGCTTTGATAGAGCATGTCGTTGTGTACTCAGTGCTAGCCCCAAGCGTTAGCGCGGGGTGATAAAATTTGAGCGTGTAAAATATCACCCCGCGCTGACGCTTGGGGCTAGTTTATATCGATCAATAGTTCGTCAACGGGACGAAGCCTTTCGCTTCAATGATTTCCTGTCCCTCTTCGCTCAAATAAAACTGGCAAAAATCCCAAAGCGGCGAACCGAGTTCGGGATAACCGTTCGTCAGCAGATAGAGCGGTCTCGAAATCTTGTAACGACCGCTCGCGATCGTTTCCTTCGAGGGGAGCACGTTTTCGTAGCGGACCGCCGCGACGCCGGTTTTCACGAAACCGAGCCCGACATACCCGATCGCGCCGAGGGTCGTACTGATTCGCGTAAAAATCTGCGGGTTGGAGTTCGCGTACTCGATCTTCGCCCCCATTTTTTCGGAGTCGAGCGCGAGTTGGTGAAACACCTCGTAGGTCCCGCTCGAAGTGTCGCGGCTGATCGCGACGATCGGCAGGTCCGGCCCGCCGAATTCCTTCCAGTTCGCGGCCCCGGAAATGTATATCTTTTTCACCTGCTCCTTGCTCAACTGCCGGACCGGGTTCGAAGGGTGTACGACCAGGCAGACACCGTCCATACAAATCGCGATCGGGACCGGCACCTTTTCGAGGGAAACCGCTTTTTTGTATTCGTCTTCTTTCAGGAACCGGCTCATCGCCGCGATATCGCAACGACCGTCGATCAAGGCGGCCGCCCCGTCGCCGGACCCGGTTTTTTTGACGGAAAATCGCAGGTCCGGCGATTTTTCCCCGAATCGTTCGACGAAGGCGTCGATGATCGGCCCGACCGTCGTCGAACCGTCGATCCGGATTTCGTTTTGGGCCCAAAGCGGGAGAGCTCCGCAAGACAACGCAAAGGCAAGAATCACTTGTTTGAACATGAAATTTCTCCTTGAGGTCTGAACTTCGATCGTAAAGAATTACAAGAAGTATAAAAAAGTGAAATCAAGAAGTTTTCAAGATT
>JAVBSX010000324.1:0-13532 GCA_031556455.1 Thermoguttaceae bacterium | reverse complement strand
GGGAGTTCGAGCTGAGGCTCGACTTTGATAACTCATTCACTTGGGTTTGTTAAAAGGGATTTTGAATCGAAAATCGCCTTTTCTCCGGAAAATACGGTACTTTACTCAAATGATTGTATTTCAAGGTACTCACTTCCCCGATGATCCGGAAAAAGCAACAAAATGGTAATACTTCAGCCGAATGGTGATTTTGTCATTTCGACTGAAGCGTAGCGTAAGGAGAAATCTCACCCTCGCGTGAGGGCCGGACTTCCGAGTCTTTCGGCGAGGGTGAGATTTCTCGCTCCGCTCGAAATGACGAACAGCGGGGTTTTATTCCAAAAAACTCCAAACGGCTGAAGTATTACACAAAATGAAATTGCCCTAATAATTGAGACAGTCGCATGAAAGTAGGCGTTTCTCATCGCCCCGACGGGGCGAGATGTCGATAACCCTCGGTTTTAACCGGGGGCAAGGAGTCGCCCTCCTTTTTCTTAGCCCCAACGGGGTGTCACTCATCGGTTTGGTTGCGCCCCGTTGGGGCTTGAGAGTATTTTTTGTTCTCCTTTCCCCCGGCTGAGGCCAGGGGTTAGAGATCTACCGTCCTTTCAGGACGAAAAAGCGAGGAGCAGAAGCAACTTTTATGCGACATTCACTAATAATTGGAGAATGCCACACAATGAACAGAAGATTATTTTCAGCGTTTATCCTCATTGCCATATCGGCGATTTCGTGCGGCGTCCAGGCTTCGGACATTCAATTCCGGGGTGAAATGGGCCGGGCGGAGGAAATGGCGGTTGCGCGATTCTTCCAACCGCCGTTTACGTCGCTTTCCTGGCTGCGTGCCGATCTCACCAATGAAGAACCGGAGTTGGGGCGGCGTTTCCGAAACTACAACGGCGATGTTTCCGGGCGATATCTCGAATTGATGACATATCTTGCTTCGGGAAATCAGGATTATCATCCGGCGCTGAGGCAGTTTATCAAAGAGATTCCTTCCCGACAACAAGCGGACGGACATTTCGGTTATGACGAAATCGATTGGTCGGCGCCGCTCGATTTTTGTGATAATGTCGTCGATAACATGCGGATGACCCCGATTTTTTGGGGAAACGGGCGGTTTCTTTGCGGCGTGGCCAAAGCCTCTTCCGCGTTTCACGATCCCAAATTGCTGGAATGCGCGAAAAAACTCGGTGATTTTTACATCCTGACGGCAGACCGGTTCATGGCCCCGGCGAAAATCGATGAATACAACGCGGGAGCCAATTTTGCCGGAGGATACACAACATGCTATTTTCACGGCATGGAAGGTCTTATCGAGCTGTATCGCGTCACCGGTGAAAAAAAATATTTGGACGTAGCCCGCCAGCAAGCGGAATTCTACAAAAAATTCGATTTCATTCCGATCAATCACACGCACGGAATGCTCAATAATCAGTATGCATTGGTTTTGCTTTATAAGATCACCGGTGAGCGGGATGATCTTGCCCGGGTCGAGAATCGATGGAACGATCTTGTCGATGGCGGATATATCGCACCGCCCGGGGGAATTTATGAAATCTGTCGACCGATCTATAATACCGACGAAGGGTGTGCCGTCGTCGATTGGTTGCGTTTGAATCTCGAATTGGCAAAAGTGACCGGAAACGCCAAATACTGGAACATGGCCGAACGGGTCATGCAAAATCATTTTCTCGCCAATCAATATGGTACCGGTGGATTCGGACATCGTGCGATGGAATCCGATCAGGTGGCAACCACCGGTTTCGGACCGTACATCGCCGAAGCGACCTGGTGTTGCGACATGCACGGTACCATGGCGTTCGAGTTGATCAAGCCGTTTCTTTTGAACCGTGCAAAAGAGAAAATCGAAGTCAATTTCGCTTTGGATTTCACTTCACCGGCGATGGATTCCGTGACTCAATGGATCAAAAATCCGGGCCAAATCATGAGCCAAACGATTACGGTGAAGGATTCGTCCTTGAAAAAACTCCTGGTTCGCATTCCGGATTGGGCGGAACAAATCGCCGATTCTTCCGACAAACCATTACCGACGGAAAACGGCTTTGCCGTCGTTTCGTTCCGACCCGGTCAAGCGACGACGATCATCTATCAAGGTGATGTCATGGTGGAAAACCGTCGTTGTGGTCGGGCTGCAGCGGAATTGGGAGGCATTGCGTTGCGTTACGGTCCCAAAGTGTTGGTTCTCCCCGATCATGTTAAAAAACCGAAAATCGTTTTGCCGGTTTCAGTGGAAAACGGTTTTACGGTCTCATGCCAACCGGAAAACGGATCGCCGGCGACGGATGTGCAGCTCAAATGGATCGACTTCGCAACCCGGTCGGGATCAATGGGGTATGTCTTTGAATCCGTCAAGGATTTCGCGGAAAAAACAACGGTTTCGGCAAGTTCGCGGTTGATTCCTTCGCCTCGATCCGTGGAGCCCGGCGAAGGGATTTTTATCCTTGATCCTTCGATCCGGCTGGTTTTCGACGACAATACGCGCCAGCAGGCAACGTTTTTGGAGGAAATCATTCAAAAACAGATCGGGCGTCCTCTTTCGTCCCATCTTACGGAAAACGATCCGGATGTTCGTTTGATCTCGCTGGAACTTGTTCCCAACGCGGATCAGGGAACCGAAGGTTATACCCTGAAGATCGCAAAAAACCGGATCACCATCATCGCCAATGCAAGTGCCGGGCTTTTTCATGGGATTCAAACGCTGCATCAATTGATCCTGCTTTCCTCGCAGGATGTTCCCGATCCGAAACGGGTCGAATTGCAGGCCGTGACCATTGAGGACAGGCCGTAATGTCCGTGGCGTGGAGCGTTGCTTGACCCGGCACGATATTTTTGGGAACTCTCTACTCGATTCCACGGTTCAATATTTTTTCTCACTAAGGCACAAAGATCACAAAGGAATTGAGAAATTTGAGTTGTTCTTTGTGCCCTTCGTGCCTTGTGAGAAAAAACAGGGTGTTTGGGCAAGGCTGTGGAATTACTGGTCTGTGCATAAAATTTGGCCCTTGATTTTCAAGACGCAGCGGAGCGCAGTCTCAAAAATCAAGGGATCGCGAGTGTTCGCGCTTGTCGGCCACCTCAAGATTGAAAACCGAGATGCCGCCGGACTTCGTTCAGGTCGTGCAGGGCTTGGACCAATCGGTCGTTATCTTCCGGCGAACGAACGGCGAATCGAACATACGAACCTTCGACGCCCGGTTTCGCGGAACAGTCCCGGACGAGGATTCCGTGATCCCTCAAGAGACGCCGGGCGAGATTATTCGGCGTTTCCGGCAAGAGGATTTCGCAAAAAACGTAGTTCGCCTGCGAAGGGAGAACGCGGAGTGAGCCGACCGCCGCGAGCCGTTGGGCCAACCGATGCCGCTCTTCCGCGAGCAGTTTGCAGGCGTGTTGGTAAAGCGACTCGTACTTGCCGATGATCTGCATGAAAAACTCGCCGAAGGAGTTGATATTCCAAATGGAGACGTTTTTCGAGAGCGATTTCATGCGACTCGCGTTCGAAGAGGCCGCGACGCCGAGCCGCAAGCCCGGAACGCCGTACGATTTCGAAATGCTTTTTACGACCGTCAGATTCGGATGTTCGTCCAACGTTCCGGCGGCCAGAAACGAAAAAGGCGTATCGGCGAAATCGACGAACGACTCATCGAGGATCAATTCCCGCCCTTGGGAATGCAGCTTTTTCGCGAGCCGTTCGACATCCTGACGCGAAATCATGTGTCCGGTCGGATTGTCGGGGTTGATCAGGACGAGCAGTTCGACTTTATCCGTCTCGCAAAATCGCAGCAGGTCGTCGGCGTCGTAGCCGAATTTCGGTCCTCCGGGCGTGAAAACGCGGAGTTTTCCGGGAGCGGTTCGGTTCGCGTACTCTTCGAAGGACGGTCGGATGACGCCGACCGTTCCGTTCCAATTCGCGAAGATCGCCTGGATCAGCTCGGCGGCGCCGTTTCCGACGACGATCTGTTCGCTACGTGATCCGAACATCTTGGCCGCCAAAAGCCGGTTGACCGATTGGCCGGAAGGGTATTGGCTCAAAAGCGGTTCGAATTGCGATTTCATTTCCTCGATCAATCGCTTCGGCGGAAAGAAGGGATTGATCAGGTAGCAGTAATCGAGGATGAACGGAAATCGCCAATACCCGCCGTACCGCGCGGAATAGGAAGCGAGCTCCTCGTCTTCGGGAGCGAAGAGCGTTTCGGCGTTCGAAAGATCCTGGACGTCGTCGATTTCGTACCATTTTTCCCGGTCGAGTCGCAATGCCCGGAGTTCCGGATTTTCCAGGTGCGTGAGGATACGGAGCACCTGTTCGTAGTATTCGTTGTGACCGGCGGCCCGACAGTAGGCTTCGAGGAAGGGAACGTAATGCGTCCGTGAAAATTCGCGGGAAAAACGATAAATGTTGACCGTTTTGAAATACGAATCGGCGAGATTGAAGTCGAAACGTTGTTTCGATGTAAAACCGCTGATCGTATCGTCGTCGTTCAGCGTCAGGACGGTCCCGTCCATCCAGGATTGATATTTGGCGACGACGGCGAGGTTCGGTCTCGAATCCTTCAAAACCCGCTCGAAAACGGAATCTTCAAAGACGAGATCGGATTCTATCAGGAGCGTGTCGTCTTCGAGCAAGGCCTGCTTCGCGAGATAGAGCGAGTAGATATTGTTGGTTTTATCGTAAATCGGGTTCTCGAGGTATTCGATTTCGATATCGGCGAAGCGGGAGCCGAGCAATTCCTTGACCCCTTCGGCCCGATACCCGACGACGATCGTCGCACGGCGGATTCCCTGGCGGGCCAATTGTCCGAGCATCCGTTCGATGAGCGTTTCGCCGAACAGTTCGATCATGCATTTCGTCCGGTCGGACGTCAATTCGCCGAGCCGCTTCCCCATCCCGGCCGCTAAAATCAATGCTTGCATGTCTACGGTTGATGAAGAAACATTACAGGTATGCGACGACGTACCACATCTCGCCGATGGAGCGGACGTCGCAGCCGATGGCTTCGTGCAGTTTTCTTGAAATGTCGTTTTCCACGAGAATTTCGAATTCCACCGTTTGAAATCCTCCCAGGCTTCTCAATCGGTCTCCCATATCAAGCGACAATTCGAATGCCATTCCGCCTTTTCTTGCCTCCGGATCGATGTAGACATAATAGGCATTAACTCGTCCCGGAACGGTTTCGTATCGTTTTCGGGATCTGGCAAGAAACTCACGGTCGATCGGATGGTCTTTGATGAGGGGGGCCGTCTCCTTGTTTTTTTCCCGTATATGCCCGAATTTTTGACGAAATTTTTCCGCCAAAAATCGAAAAGGACCGTATCGTTTGATAAAGAGTTGCCAAAACCTGCCGGGATCGGTAATCACCGAATTGAAACCGACCACGACACTGCCGGCCTGGTAAACGGTGGACAAGTGATAGCCGTTGTCTTCACAAAGCATTTCAGAGATCGTTCTCCATGCCCGCTCGTTGCGGATCATGTATGCTTCCTTATTTTGGCGTCGTAAAATCTCATAAATGACGGGGGCGTCCTGCGGCGTCGTGGTTCGTATGGGCGAAACGTCGGTCATGGCGAAATCAATGGGCGAAATGGACGAATCGAAACGGTGATTATTGGGCGCAATATCCTCCGTCGATGTAGAGCGACGTTCCGACGACATATTTGCTCGCATCGGAGAGGAGGTAAATCGCTCCGGCGGCCACGTCGTCCATCTCGCCGATTCCCGAGGGATGTTTGTCACGAAAATCGCTGGAAATCTCCGTGACATTGTCGATCATCGGGGTTTGGATCGTCGCCGGAACAATCGTATTGACACGAATTCTTTGAGGAATCAATTCCAAGGCCATTGTTTTGGCCGACAATTCGAGTGCGGCTTTGCTCGCACAATACCCGAGTTGGCCGCGAACGCCGACGATACCGGACACGGAACTCAGCAAGACGACCGAGGTGCCGTTTTCATTGTGGGTACCGTGAGCGGATAGTCCCTTCACGAGCATGATGGCGCTGAAACAGTTGATCGAAAACGTTTCGATCAGGCTTGAGGCCCGGATCGTTTTGAGCGGCTGCTGGACCGCGATTCCCGCACTATGCACCAAACCGGAGAAGGGTCCGTACTTTGTCGCCAGGTCCATGACAAAGCGGGGCAGCTTGTCCAGTTCCGTGAGATCGCAGGGCTCGACGGCACATTTTTCGCCGCACATCGCCGCGGTTTCCTTGAGTCGTTCTTCATTTCGGGCCACGAGAACGACGAAGGCGCCGGCTTCCGCCGCCGCGACGGCGATTCCGCGACCGATTCCCGAAGAGGCCCCCGTAACGAGAATCGTTTTTCCCGCCAAGCTGAATGAAATCGCCATCTCATTACCCCATTTCGATCAAGGGACAAATCGTTCCGCCTTCCCATTCGACGCTGACGGCGGACCAGGCCAGGCCGACGCCGAAGCCGACCAGCACCAGTTTCGCCGGTTGTTCCAGCCTCTCTCGCATGCGCGTCACCATCGTCAGCGGAATCGAGGCGCTCGAGGTATTTCCGAATTCATCGAGGCTGACGGGGAGTTTTTCCATGGGAACCTTCATCATCCGGGCGAGGTTTCGCATGATGTACAGATTGGCCTGGTGGAAAACGAACGCATCCGTCTCGTCGATGCTCCATTCGGTCTTCGCCAGGATTTCCTTCACCATCGGGGGAACCCGGTCGATGGTGAATTCATAAACTTTCGCACCGTCGATCCGCGTGAAGAGCGACGAAATATCCGGCATCGGGCGGGTAACGTGCAAGCCGTTTCTTACTCCGAAATCCGCCCGAATGATCATGGCTCCCGAACCGTCGGTCCCGGCGACGAACCGAAACGGATCTTTCGACGCTTCCAGCAAGGTCGCCGAACCGGCGTCGCCGAACAGCATGACCGTCCCCTGGTCATTGGGATCGAGAGACTTGGAAGGCGTGTCTCCCATGAGGAGGAGGATTCGTTTCATTCCCAAACCATTCAGCAAACCCTGGGAAATGATCAAACCGTCCGTATAGCCGGTACAGCCCTGATTGACGTCGAACGCGAATACGGTGGTCGGCAGGCCGAGCCGGTCCTGGATGATGCCGCTTGTCGCGGGAATCGAGTAATCGGGGCCTTGGCTCAGGAAAATCAGCGCATCGACGGAATCTTTCGGCACGCCGGTTTGTTCGAACAAACGTTCGGCGGCGGCGACGCAAAGGTCCGACGTACAGGTTTCCAGGCTGGACGCACGGCGTTCTTTGATCCCCGTATTCGTGACGATCCGCTCGACGAGTTCCTCGCCGAAGCGGGGAATGAAAGCGGATGCGTCGATCTTGGTTTTTGGAACACAACAAGCGATACCGAGAATTTTCATAGCATCTCCAATGTCAGGGTTGTTCAGTTCGATTCGACGCCGGCCAACTGCATGAGATCGCCGATCGTTTTCGCCGCCGTGAGTTGGTCGACTTTGGCCGGAGAACCGACTTGCCTCATTAACGTGATGACGGAAAGCATCCCCATGGAATCCCAGCCTTTCAAGGACGCGAGTTCCGTTTCAAGTTGGAGCGTTCCTTCGGCAAGGTTGAAAATGAATTCCAATTCCGAGATGAATTCATCGCGTGTCATAAGTCCCCTTTCAAAAAGTGTTGGTGTTTTGCCCATGAAAAAGGCGGTTTGGTAATTGAACTGGAACCTTGAGCTTGACACTCGCGGTTACGGAGCTTTCGTCGCTTCGCTCAGGAAGCCTCCTGGGACATTCCTTGCGCGGAGCATGGTCGATCGGTCAGTTCCACGAGCGCTTTCGCTCCCGCGACGGCGGAAGCCCCGACGTGGAAAACGTTTTCGTCGCGGATTTTTCGGATTTGTTCCGTCATTTTGCCGGGATCGGCGCAAAGCGCGCGAATGATTTCCGGCGCTCGGGCGACTTCCGACGGCGCAAGGACGTCGCCGATTTTTTTCCTGACGGAAATTTCGAACGGTTCGAGGTCGAGTTCCCGGTAGTTCGGATTGAGTACTTTTCGCGGGACATCGATGTACAGGACCGGCTGAAGCCGCGAATAAGCGTACTCCAGGGCGATGGCCGACCAATCGCTGATCAGGATGTCCGCTTCCAGGAGCGACTCCGATTCGGTCGTACTCGTTTCGACCTTGAAATTCGATTTTCTTTCGTATTTCCGAATGATCGCCCCGATGCACTTCGGGCGGAGCGTCCATGTTCGCGGGTGCGGTCGCAACGTCGTCTGGAAACCGGCGTCCAACAAAGCCCCGATCAATTCCATGCCGCAAGTTTCCAGGGTTCCATCCCCGGACGCGGACCAGGAAGGCGCCACCAGCACCCGAAGCGGCCGCGAGCCGTCATAGGGCGCCGTTCTCCGTCGCTCCGCCTCGGCGATCAGCTCGTCCTGGTAAGGATAACCGATTTCATAGAGCCGTTTCGGCGGCAGGTTTTTCATCGCCTCGCGTTTGCGTATCTCGGAGATTTGATGCGGTCCAGCGCAAAACACCGCATCGAAGTGATCGAGCGCCTGTTCGCGGTACACCATGGAAACGCTGTCGGCTCCATGGCAAACATGAACGTAACGAACCGGATACACCGATGAACGTTTGACGTGCATGAGGTTCAAATCGGGATTGGTCATCGCCAATACCTCGGCCTTGAGTCCCGTAAACCACAAGGTCATCGTCAAACCGAACCCGATAACGATTCCGCTCATTCGGTCGGGGGCAAACATCAAGCCTGGGTCATCCGCCTCGGAACTGACGTAGGTCGGGGTTTCACCGGTCGTTTTCAAGAGGGCTTCGACAAACGGTTTTAAAAAAGGCCAGTGGATTTTTCCTTCGGAATAAAAAACGATACGTCGTCGCTCGTGCGGCAGTTTTTGGAATCGGCGGTACCCTTGAAAACAGGTCCAAAATGAAGGTTTGTTTTTCATGGGGGAAGCAAATTCCGGGTAACTGCGATTTCAGGGAAACGGCGTCCGGGAGAAGAGACATCACTCTCGACGGAGGCCGACTCAGGTTGCGGGATCGTTCTTCGTGCTCTCGTCGGTTTCACTCTTTTTCGACGGAATGCTCCAACTGTCATCGGAAGATTCGATTTCCGGTCCTCGGGCAAGGCGGAAAATGAAAGCCTTGATTTTCATCCAATACACTTTCACGAGGACGGCGCCACCGATAAGGAGTGCGATGAGGCCTTGAAACGCAAGCGCCATAAGATTCGGATCAAAGTAAGCGAAGAGAGTGTTCATCAAAATTCCTTTCGATTGGAAAATCATCGGGGGGGGGTCATGGGACGACTGAAGACTCAAGGTTGGCCTGGGCTTTTTCTTCCCGGGTCGCTTTTTCCGCGACATCGAATTTTCTCAGATAATCCTCGACGTCTTCGGTCATGTTGACATAGGTGTAATACCACGGCGCCCTTTCTTCCACGCCCAATTTGGGAACCTTGCCGTCGTTTTTGTTCTGGCAAAAGTATTGATTCGTGAGAAAGAGAAAATCATCCCCGAAAACCTGGTGAAAGATGTAGCGAAAAATATTGACGTTGGTCATGTCTTCAGGGACGCTGCCGCGGTATCGTTCGGGTAAATGAATCGCGATGAAATTCGCGTTACGCACGACGTAATAAGGGGTTTCAAGATTAAGTCGCGCCAAAGGATGGGATTCCCCGTCATAGATGGGTTTGATGTGATGCTCCTGGGCGTGATCCGAGACGATGACGATGATCGGTTCGGTTTCCGAATTCGCGAGGATGGATGCGACAAGTTCTTTCAGGCGATCGGCGATGAATCGGCGATAAGAATAATAGCTCCTGGACACACGTTCGATCTCTCGATCGGAAAAGCTTGCCGGCAAGGAGTACTCCGAGTTGTAAGTTCCATCCGCTTTAAAAATATAAGGAGTATGGGGAGCCCCGATATGCGTCATTACGAACCGCGGGGTCGAGGACGGTTTCGAAGCGATCAATTTCATCCTCTCGAATGAGTCGAATATCGCCGATCCCTGCAATCGATTGATGTGTGCATCGAATTCGTGTGCCGGGATGGCTTCAAGAAAAGCATTTGTCGTATTCCGGACGGAATTTTTATACCGTGTGATATTATCGTGGTTTTCATAATTCACCATCAGGTGAGACCAATTAAAAAGATCATGGTAAATATCATAGCCTTCTCGCCGTAAACGATCCATGACTTTATTACTGCTGATAAAGTTGACGAGGGCCATATTATGGTCGATAACCACGTTTCCTTGTTCATTTCTTATGCACAGTTCCGGACATCGCTCGTGCAAATATTGCATGTTCAACATCGATCCGACGGAAAACATCGTCAAGCTGTAGTTGGACATGCATTTTTTAGGAACCTCGAATCCATTCTGTTTCAGGAAATCGACGAAATCGCCGATGTCGTACGGACCGTCCTTCGTCATCATTTGGCCCGTGAATCCATCCGTAGAGATGAGATAGATATCCGGGGTCTGTTCATTCCCCGCATCCCTTGGCAAGATGCTCTTGATCCGTTCCTTGAGAGCTGCAAACAAGTCTCGTTCACGCTCACCGCGAGCCTGGACGATGCCTTTGTCGATCGCGACGTCGATCTCGCTTTGGACGAGATTATAGCCTCCAAAGAGGAATAGGACCGCGGCGCCGGCATTGAGAAAAATCGTGATCCCCTTGAGCGCGGGCTTTTTGATCCAAAAAACGAGGATCCCGCCGATTATCAATGGAATGAACGTACCCCAGGAAAAATAATTCTGCGCGATAAACGGAGAACAATATTGTATCACCAGGAGCAAATCGTTGTTGCTCAGCTCTTGCGGGGGGATGCTTCGCAGGCCGAGCACGAAACAAAGCATGGAAAAAACAGTAACGATCAACGCTCCTTTTTGAAAGCTCCACAGGGCCAGACTCAATACCAGGACCGTGACGATCAGCAGCGGCGCCGTCATCCCTAACAACCTCGGTCCATATCCCCAAAACTCGACTCTATTGCCGATGATCAGAAAAACGACGGGGAAAAGGAGTGCGATCAGCAAATGCCAAGGCAAGTCTTTCCAAAACGACGCAAACCGTTTTTCCACATCGGGAATTTTTTGGTCGAACTCAGATGTGGATATGCTCATGAATTGATATTTCGAAAATCTATTGGAAAAATCAAAGGGCCACGCATATGCCAAGCCCTTGATTATTGGATTAAATCAAAAATTCGCGGACCGTACTCCGCTCCCATCGGTCGCAATTTTCAAACGATGAACGCCGTACACCAATTTTCGATTCGCTCAAACATGGTGAAAAGTCGTCTCAAATATTAAAAGTGCCCGCCGTACAAACCGGGTTGAATTTTTTTGCGGACCAATAAGATTTCCAACTGAAATTATACAAATTTTATCGCCGTGGGTCAAGCAGCACGAGAAGGGGTGTAGTAAAAGTTTAATGGTATTTATTTAGCGGTCTCCCAGTAATGTTTCCACTGGTCGCCATAAAGCACCGCACAGAGCGTCGCCATCCGGTTCGACCGTCGCACCCCGTCTGCTTCAACCGACGCCCAATCAAATTCTTGCACGCCCCGGGGGTGGTCGGACAGTTCGAGAAATCGATTCAGAAAATCGACTCATTCACAATTCCTCGCTGGACGCGATTCTCCGCAAGATCGAGGTAGGCGGACACGATCCGGTTCAATTCCTTAACGCGGGCATCGTTCAGGTAGTTCTTGGCGATGCTCACGTCGGACTTTAAAATCTTGCCGCTCGGAGCCAGCTTCCACGTCGTCACCCCCATGTTGACCTTCGCGGCGTCGGCTGTAGAGTAGATCAACTCCGCTGCCGTTTGACCGTGAATAGTTCGGCAAGCAACTTTTGCGTCAGCCAGACCATTAAGAACGCAAAATTTCGATCAACTCTTCCGCCGAGAGTTTGGTCGCCTGGTCCGTACCTTCAAGCAGTTTGTCGGCAATGTCGCGTTTTTCATGGTGTAATCGAACGATCTTTTCCTCAATCGTTCCCTGCGTAATCAGGCGGTAGACCGTCACGGGTCGCATTTGGCCGATCCGGTGCGCCCGGTGAGTAGCCTGATCCTCCACCGCCGGGTTCCACCATGTGTCCGTATGATTCACGTAATCCGCCGCCGTCAGATTCAAGCCGCTGCCGCCCGCCTTGATGCTGATGAGGAACGCGTCCGATTCACCCGACTGGAAAGCGTCGACCCGCTTCTGCCGCTCCCGCGCCGGCGTCGAGCCGTCGAGATATTGATACGAGATTCCCATCTCGTCGAGTTCCGCCTTGAGGATTTCCAGATGCTTCACGAATTGACTGAACACGAGCACTCGGTGTCGGTTTTCCTTCAGTTCCTCCATGATCTCACGGAACGCTTCCAGCTTCGAGCTTTCGACCTTGCTGCTTGGCAGGATAAGTTTCGGGTTGCAGCAGAGTTGCCGCAGCCGGGTGAGCGCGGTCAAAATCTGCAAACGGCCCGGCCCGGAATTTTTGTCCTTGATTTCCTGCAATTCCTTGAGGGCGTTTTTCCTTGCCGCTTCGTACAATGCGGCTTCCTCACGGGAAAGCTCGATTTCTCGCACAATTTCCGTTTTTGCGGGAAGCTCCTCCAAGACTTGCGACTTGGTCCGCCTGAGAATGAACGGATGCACGAGCCGTCGCAACGTACTCCGGGCCGAAACCGAACCGTCGCGCTGGATCGGAACCGCGAACCGGTCTTCAAACGACTTTTGCGAGCCGAACAAGCCTGGATTCAGGAACCGGAACAGACTCCAAAGCTCCGTCAAACGATTCTCAATCGGCGTTCCGGTCATACCGATCCGGAAATCGGCTTGCAGCATTGACGCCGCTTTCGCCCGGTTCGACTCGGGATTTTTGATTGCTTGGGCTTCGTCGAGAATCACGGTTGCGAATTTTTTCTTCGCAAGCAGGTCGATTTCCTGTTGCATTAAAGTGTAGCTCGTAATGAGCACGTCTCGTTTCTTCGCGGAAGAAATCAGTTTGTCGCGTTCTTCTTTGGAGAGCCCATTTCCGGCGGCGATCGGCTGAATCCGCTTGATGTTCAGCGTCGGAGCGAACTTCGCGGCTTCCCGTTCCCAGTTGAAGCATACGGAAGTCGGAGCGACGACCAGAGACGGTCCCTGATCCGCACGGAGCAGAAGTAGCGCGAGAGCCTGGATCGTCTTGCCGAGTCCCATGTCGTCGGCGAGACAACAGCCGATACCCCATTTCGCCGAACGAGCCAACCAATCGTATCCGTCGAACTGATAATCCCGCAAATCGCCGACGAAACTTTTCGGGGCCGGAGCTTTGAAATCCCGTGCGGCGTCAATTCGCTTTTTCACGTCGTTCCAGACGGAATTTTTTTGCAACGTCGGAATCGCGTCGAAGAAATCCTCCAATCCGGCGGCGGCGAGCGGATGCAGTTGAACGGTCTTCCCTTTGGTGTACGAGAGCCGTTTGAGTTCGCCGAGACGTTTGCGGAATTCGTTCGTCAGGGCAAGGAATTTTTGGTCCGACAATTTGACGAATCTGCTTTCGGAATCGTCGTCGAGCAGATCAAGCAGC
>JAVBSX010000130.1:0-7041 GCA_031556455.1 Thermoguttaceae bacterium | reverse complement strand
TCCTTCGTCCCGAGCACCTTGTCGATTTTCGCGAACATCTCCGGTTCGTTTTCCTTGAACCAAAGCAGTTTGAACAACGGATAATGCGCCGGCGGAAAACCGTTGCCGGTTTTTCGATACCAACGGGTTTCCTCGAATTTTTCGAAAAACCGCTCGGCCTGTTGGACCGGGCGGCTGTCGGACCAGATCGGCGTCGATTCCCGGAGCAGCCGCCCCCGGGCATCGAGCATGACACAGCCGAGCGAATGACCGGAAACGGCCAACGCCGCGATCCGCGAGGGGGAAATCTCGCAATCCTTGATCATCAATCGCGTGCTGCGCACGATTGCGTCCCACCAATCGAGCGGCTTCTGTTCGTGCCAACCGGACAAAGGATACGCGGTCGGGTAAGGCAAAAAACCGGAGGCGAGGCATTGACCTTTGACGGTAAAAAGGGAAGCCTTGCCGCCTCCCGTCCCAAGATCGTAAGCAAGAATGATTTTTTCCATGATTTTCCCCTCGTTAGTTTGGCCGATCACACATTTCGTGTCTGCCGTATGCGGCTTGAAGATCGTGTCGCGGGTTTTCGCGGCGCATTCGCTCCCTGACCGCTTCTTATTGTCTCTTACCGCGAGAAAAAAATCAACGGTTCCGACGAAAAAGTTGCGTCTTTCACGATTTTGCGACAGCCTGTTTAGCCGAGCGGCGCAGACGCCGGTGTCCGGTACTCCGGACCGAAGTTCGGGGCAGATCGGCCGGCGCCGACGCGACCGCTCGGAGGTCGTTCGCCTTCCTTGTCGAAATGCAATAATATCCGAGCGTACCCTCGATCTCGACTTCCTGTCCAGGACGATTGCAAATTCGAAATTTCAGAAAAAATATCGAATCGGACAGCGGCCGGAAGCGTCAGCGCCCGGTTATCCAATGCGGAAAATCGGGACCAACCCGGCGCTTACGCTTCGGGCTGCTGTTTGCCGTGTTCGACTTTGCAATCCTCGTGACTTCCTGTCTTCGCAACTTGATTTTCCCATTGTTTTGGATTCTAATAGGATAAGGAGTGCAAAGTCAAAATTATATGTACTAGCCTCAAGCGTCAGCGCGGGGGGATAAAATCCTCGTTGCAACTTAGCGACTTAGCAGCTTCGAAAACAGTTCTTCTAAGCCGCTGACCGCTAAGTTGCCAATATCCCCCCGCGCTGACGCTTGGGGCTGGTTCTTGAAATGAGAATTTGACTTCCCGTGCCCAGATCATCGGATTTGTTACCCTTTTTCTTTTCCCCTTGATTCCCGAAAGAACGAATGTCCAACAAAACGGCGAGGATCACCGAGTTCAAAAGGAAGGGAGACGATCTTTCCTACAAAATCGCGGTGCAAAACGGCATCCGCGAGCTGTTCTTGGCGGCCGTCCCCGAAACCAACCTCGTTTGTCAAAACGCCTTTCAGGGGCATGGGCAGGCCGTCCCCGATTGTCCGGCCCAATGCCAATCGCTGCTCCGGAAAATCCGAACCGTTCTTGAAGAGGAAAATTTTCTCGGCAGCGTCGTTTCCCAGACGGTGTTTCTCGCCGAGATCGGGAAAAAGCAGTTGCTTCGCCGCGAACTGGCCGAATTTTACGGATCGGACCTGCCGGCGAGCACCTATGTCCCGCAAGCCCCGTGCGGCGGCGGGCAACTCGCGATCGAATTGCACGCCGTCGCCTCGGACGGAACCGCTCCGCTTGAAATTCGTCGGTCCGGCGACCGCGCGACCCGGGTTCGATACGACGGGCTCGATTGGCTGATGCTCGGCAACATCGTTCCCGGGGAATCCCCCGTCGGTTCTTACGAACGCTCGAAAAGTGCGTTCGCGGAATTGGATGCCGAACTGCAAAAGCAAAATTTTCAGGTCGAACAACTCCTGCGAACCTGGTTGTATCAAGGGCACCTGGTCCTGCCCGAAGGGGACACGCAGAGATACAAGGAATTGAATCGCGCGCGGACCGATTTTTTCGAAAGCCGGAATTTCCTGGCCCCTTTGTTGCCGAAGCATTATCAAGGGCCGATCGTCTATCCGGCGAGCACCGGAATCGGGGCCGACGACGTCGATTTGTCGGTCGGCGGCATCGCTCTCACGACGCAACGAAAAGATGTGTTCGCCGTTCCGTTGGAAAATCCGAACCAAACTCCGGCATTCGATTACGGAGCCGTTTACAGTCCGCAAAGCCCGAAATTTTCAAGGGCGATGCTCCTCAAGAGCGGCGAGGCCGTTCGAATTTTCGTCTCCGGAACGGCCGGGATCACCGATTCGGAAAGCCGATACGACGACGACCCGGAAATGCAGACGCGGTTGACGCTTGAGAATATCGAAGCGCTCGTGTCCGGGAGCAACATGCGGCGGCACGGAATCGACGGTTTCGAGACCGGGCTATCCGATTTTCTCTCGCTTCGAGTTTATATCAAACGGCCCGCCGATGCGGAGGCGGTTCGAGCCCTTTGCGAGGCCCGTTGCCCGAACGTACCGATTCTTTACACCGTCGCCGATGTCTGTCGGCCGGAACTGCTCGTCGAAATCGAAGGGATCGCCGCCCCGAGAGCCCGTTGAGTCAGGAACCTTTTTCGACACGGCGACCGTTGTTGGCACACCGGCGTCTGCGCCGCTCGGCTAAACGAAGGACTCGCTCTTCGTCAATTGCGGGATGCTGGGGACGAACTTTTGAATCCCCGTTTCTTGAACGAACTCCTCGACCCAGTCGGGCAGCCCGGCTTGGGCACCGTTTCGGACCCAGGAACCGATTCCGTCGACAAACGCGCGGTTGAGCGACTCGAAATCGGCCTCGTTCGTCCCGGTCAGATCGATCCCGGCAAACGTCCAGCCCGATTCGGCTTCCCCGGGATTGGCGTGCAACGTGCTCCCGCCGAGTTCCGTCCGGGTCGTCAACCGCGCCCCTTCGCTTCCCGAAGCCGTCGCTTCGTTAATCAGACGCCAAAAATGTTGAAAACCGTTTTCGGTCTTTTCGATGTACGATTCGACCCAATACGACATTCCGATTCCCGAAGTCGTTTCCGAAGCCTCAAGCGTCGTTTTTTCGGAAACAGTGTTCTTGTCCGAAGGTTTTTCTGCTGCGTCGCCCTCGGGCAACAGCGCGGTCGGCGAGGGGACCTTGTTCGAAAGGAAAATGCTCAGTTGGAACAGCGGCGTTTCGTCCGAAGCGGCCTGCGAACTTGAATCGGCGGTTTCAGCGACTTCGCCTTCCTCCGCCTCGGCCGGAGTTTCGGCGGCCTTGCGTTGCCCGTTGATCGTGATGTCGATCTGGTAGGAAATTTCCGCATCGGCCGGGGTTTCGATCATCGAATCGAAACAGATCGTAAAATTTTTCGGCCGGACATCCGAAGGGTAGGCAACTCCGAGCTCGTTCCGGGTCTTTTGCATCAACGATGAGAGCTGCTCGTCCGCCCCGAGCGCCTCGTTCATATTCGCGAGAAGTTCCGCGTCCTCGATCCCGCTGATCGAGACGGCTCCGGTTTGCATGTTAACCGTGATGTTAAATGCCTGCTCCGTCGAAACCTCGATCCCCTGCTCGGCCAAAATTTCGTTGATCCGGTTGAGCACCGCGTTTTTATTGACGCGAATCTGCTCGACCCGTTGGGCTTCGGAAAGCCGGACCGCGTCCCCGGACTGCGCAGAGGATTGCAACTCCGAACCGGATTGGTTCTCGGTCTGTTCGGCATCCGATTTGTCTTGCGGCAGGAGAGAATTTTGACCGGTCCCCGCAAGGGAGCGCCGAATCCCCTCGGACGACAGATCGAGAATGTCGGAAACGAGGGATTGCACTTCGTTGGCCTTGCGATCGATTTCCGCGCCGCTCAAAGCGCTGAACGAAGCCCGAAGCCCTTGCAGCGGGGAAGATTGATCCTTTTGAAACAACGAAGAAAACTGAACGTAAATATTGCTGGTCGACGAAATTGACATTTGAGGCGATTATTTTGTTAATGCAGGCAAATTGCGAAGAAAATCGCGGTATTTTTAATATTTCAAGAACATGACACATCCGTCAAATCGACAGAATCGGCGAAAAAAATCAATTCTTTCAACCGCCTCAACAGAAAAGACTGCATTTGGTCGCGAAAGTTGGGTTGTGAATCCAAGTAAGCTTTGTTCTCGTCATTTCGAGCGAAGCGAGAAATCTCACCCTCGCCGAAGGACTCGGAATTTCTGACCATTTGCGAGGGTGAGATTTCTCCCTACGCGTTGCTTCGGTCGAAATGACACGCGGGTCACCGTTTTGCCCATATACTGAAGCCGGTTCAAAAAATTCCCGTCTTCAATACGGTAGCGGCCCAACGAGGCAGCGGTTTGATAGAGGGCGCATACCAACTACGGTATAAAACTTGACCGCCCGATATTTCTGCGTCTTGCGGCGGGTTGGATTTTTTGAGCAGGGCTATAAAATAAATCATTACTCAATCGATATTGAAAACAGAATTCTGGGGCAAAGCCCCCGTCTCGCACTATGATAACACTGATTGATTACAAGGCCGGCAACCTGCGGAGCGTTCAACTCGCGTTGGAGGCGATTGGCGAGAAAACGCGAATCACCGCCGATCCGGACGACGTTCGCAACGCCGAACGGATCCTTTTTCCCGGGGTCGGAGCCGCCCGAGCGGCAATGGGGCATCTGCGGTCCCTGGGGCTGCTCGAAAGCATTCGCGAAGCGGTTCGTCGCGGCACGCCGTTCCTGGGAATCTGCCTCGGAATGCAAATCCTGCTCGATTTCTCCGAAGAGGACGGCGGAACCGAAACGCTGGGACTGGTTCCAGGCAAGGTCGTGCGATTCCAACCGACCGATCCCCGCGAAAAGGTGCCGCAGATCGGCTGGAATCAGCTCCGGATCGAACGACCGCATCCGCTGCTCGGCGATATCGCCGATGAGAGCGACTTTTATTTCGTGCATACTTATTATCCGGTTCCGACGAACGCGGAAGATCGGCTCGGCTCGACGGAATACGGCGGCGTCCGCTTCGCCTCGATGATCGGCCGGGACAATCTGGTCGCGACGCAGTTTCATCCGGAGAAATCGGGCCCGGTCGGCTTGCAACTCTTGCGCAATTTCGTTCTTTGGAATCCGTAATCGCCTGTTGCTAAGGAGCCGTATCAAAAAAACTTTAACAATTGCACAAAACCGAACGTTTTCATTGTCTGTTTTTTTACTACGGAATACGCGGAATAACGGAATTAGACGGAAATGTAAAAATTCCGTGTTTTCCGTCTTTCCGTGTGTTCCGTAGTTAAAACAAGACGATCGCAAAGGTTGTTTTTAACCGGCGTCTTCGCCGCTCGGCTAAACAGTAGGACCCATTTTCCAAGCCTGTAGCCTACCAATGCTCAAACGACGTATCATACCGTGTCTCGACATCATCAACGGTCGGGTGACCAAAGGGGTCAAATTCAAGGACAACGTCGATCTCGGCGACCCGGCGGAACTGGCCCGAAAATACTACGAGGACGGGGCCGATGAGCTGGTCGTGTACGACATTACGGCCTCGTCCGAACGGCGGCCGATCGACATCGAGATGGTTCGTCGGGTCGCGGCCTGCATTCATATTCCGTTCGCGGTCGGAGGCGGGATCGCTTCTCTCGAACAGATGCGGCTGGTGCTCGATGCCGGGGCGGAAAAAATTTCGCTCAATTCCCTCGCCGTCGCCGAGCCCGCGATTCTCGCCGAAGGGGCGAAAGCGTTCGGCCGACAGTGCATCGTCCTCGGTATGGACCCGGTCGCGCATCCGGACCCGCAGCGGTTTCCGAGCGGCTTCGAAGTGACGACGCACGGCTTTCGAAATCGGACGGGCCGAGACGCCGTTCGTTGGGCGTTGGAGGCCGTCGAGCTCGGCTCGGGAGAGATCGTCGTCAACTCGGTCGATCGCGACGGGACCCGCAGCGGATTCGAGTAGGACATCACAGGCCGAATCGCGAGAGCGGTACCCGTTCCCGTCGTCGCGTCCGGCGGGGCCGGTCGGCCGGAGGATTTGGCCGAGGTGTTTCTCAAGGCCGATGCCGATGCCGCGATCGTCGCCGGGATGCTGCACTTCGGCGATTACACGATCGGCACCATCAAACGCGAACTCCGCGACCGCGGCATCCCGGTCCGGGGTTGACGCATGCGATCCAATTCTCTCACAATCCTCGGCGGCGGTTGACCCGGCGGGGAAATCTCACTAGACTATTCTTAACGATACGATCATAAAAATTGGACCAAGAATAGCAGCCCGAAACGAAGCATCGCGCAGTGAGGGTAAAAACGTTCGATCCCTCACTGCGCTTCGTTTCGGGCTGTTATTTTCCGATCAAACGAAATTCTCATCCTCAAGGAGATTGCCAATGCTGAAAATAGGGATTACCGGTCTGGGGTTCATGGGTATGATTCATTACCTCGCGTACCAGAAAATCAATGGGGTCAAAGTTTGTGCGATTTGCGAAAAAATTCCCGAACGACTCAAAGGGGATTGGACGAAAATCAAAGGCAACTTCGGCCCGCAAGGCCAGATGATGGACCTTTCCGGAGTCGAGACCTACGACAACATTGAGGAAATGTTGAGCAAATCCGATTTGGATATGATCGACGTTTGCCTCCCTCCCTTCGCTCATGCCGAATCGACGATCCTCGCCCTGAAGGCGGGCAAGCACGTTTTGTGCGAGAAGCCGATCGCGCTCAAAACGGCCGATTCCGATGCGATGGTCGCCGCCGCGAAAAAATCGGGCAAGCTCCTGATGATCGGGCACGTGTTGCCGTTCTTTACCTCCCACCGATTCATTTACGAAGCGGCGATCGGCGGCAAATACGGCCGGTTGCTCGGCGGGCATTTCAGCCGGGTCATTTCCGATCCGACCTGGTTGACCAATTTTTACGATATGGACGTCTGCGGTGGGCCGATGCTCGATCTGCATGTACACGACGCCCATTTTATCCGCCTGCTCTTCGGGATGCCGAAAGCGGTGCAAAGCGTCGGCCGTTGCCGGGGAACGGTGCCGGAATATTTCGAGACGCAATTTCTTTTCGACGAGCCGAATCGGGTCGTGACCGCCCGG
>JAVBSX010000251.1:0-13618 GCA_031556455.1 Thermoguttaceae bacterium | reverse complement strand
TTCGACTTTCTCCGGGACCGGCTCCTGCTCCGCAAGATTCGCGAAGGGCAGCACGATCTGCTCGGGGCGATGCTCGAAGGGGTCAAAGCCTCCGACGAGCAGCCGGTTCAGCGCGAAGCCTATTTCGCCCTGGTCGATGAGACCGACAGCATTTTGATCGACGAGGCGAGCACGCCGCTCATCATCAGCGCTCTGCCGACCGATGAGGAAAAAATGCAGGTCGAGTGTTACAAATGGGCGTCCGAGCGGGCCGAGGATTTCGTCGAAGACGAAGATTACGATTACGACCACGAAAAAAAGACCGTCGAGCTGACCAAAAAAGGACGGCTCAAGGCGCGCATCATCGAGAAGCCCGAGGCGATGGCCGATGTCGGGCTGTACCACATTTACGAATATATCCAACGGGCGGTCAAGGTCGCCCGCGAGTTTCATCTCGATGAGCAATACGTCGTCCGCGACGGCGAGATCGTGATCGTCGATGAGTTTACCGGCCGACTCGGGGAAGGCCGAAAATGGCGCGACGGCATACACCAGGCGGTCGAGGCGAAGCAGGGGGTCGAGATCACGGTCGCGACGGGACAGGCGGCCCGGGTTACGGTCCAGGACTTTTTTCTCCGGTTCGACAAGCTCGCCGGAATGACCGGGACGGCGGCCGCTTCGAAAGGGGAACTCCGCAAAATTTATCATTGTCATGTCATTCCGGTGCCGACGAACCGGCCGCCGAAACGGATCAAACTGCCGACCCGGGTTTTTCCGAACGAGGATTCGAAATGGGCCGCGATCATCGAAGAGGTTTGCGAAGTGCATGAGACCGGCCGACCGATCCTGATCGGAACACGCACGATCGACAAATCGGAGATTCTTTCCCGGTTGTTGACGGAGCGGGGAATCGTGCATGATGTTCTCAACGCGAACCATGTCGAAGAGGAAGCCGAGATCGTCGCCCGGGCCGGCGGGGAGGGAAAAGTGACCGTTTCGACGAACATGGCCGGTCGCGGGACCGACATCAAGTTGACCGAGGAGATCAAAGCCCTTGGCGGGTTGCATGTCATTTGCACGGAGATGCACGAATCGGCGCGGATCGACCGACAGCTGATCGGGCGATGCGGTCGGCAGGGAGACCCGGGAACGTATCGGCAATACCTCGCTTTGGACGACGAGTTGCTGGAAAAGGCGGTCGGTCCGAAGAAGGCGAAAAAGTACAAGCGGCTCGGCAAGCGGAATCCGAACCGGCAATTCGACAATTACGAAAACCTCTTCCGCTGGGCGCAGCGGCGGGTCGAGAAAAAGAGTTTCCGCAACCGCAAAACGATGCTGTACTACGAAAAAGAGCGAAAAAAAGTACAGCGGGCGATGGGTCAGGATCCCTATCTTGATACGCCGAACTAGCACCCGACCAACACTAAAATTGTTGCTGTCCCGTTAGAACTCCGGCGTCTTCGCCGCTCGGCTAAACAGACCCCTTCGCAAAATTAGCCTTGGAGTTGTAGTAGCAAGCCGTTCGCAATTTCGGATTTTTGATTATCGTCAGATCAATCCGTAAAGTCTATTTCTTTTTCCTGTTCTTCCGGTTTTTTCGATTGTCTAAATTTGAAAAAATTGTTAAAATGACAATAGAACTAATCTTTTCTTTTCTTCCGTCGAATTATTGGAAAAACACCACATCGTGAGGTATAGTACGGGGTGGGATTCTCTCGTTTTTTTTGAAAACCGGAAAAGCTCCTTAGTTTCTGAGAAAAAGCTTTTCCATAAAACCGGAAACGGAATCCTCCGATAAAGGAATTGAGATCAAAATCAATTCAAGGACATGCCCCGCTCCCGTTGGTCGTTTCTTCAATAGCATTTTCGGCCTGCGGCAATGCGTAAAACGCTCCGGCTTTTGGAGATAAAGCAGATATCATTTTGGAGAGAATTTTAATGAAAAAACGTCTTTTCCTCATGTTGCCGGTTTTGGCGATTGCAGCGAATTTTTGGGTTTCCGGCGTACAGGCGGCTCAACCGCAGGTTTCCTTGGAAACGTACTCCCATTCCAATGGGGAAAATTATTTCGAGATGGGTTTGAAGGCTCCGCTTCTCCCTTCCAATAATAATGTTCAAAACGAGGTCGTTTTTCTCTTCGACACCTCGGCCAGTCAGGTCGGTCCGGTTCGAAAAGATCAATTCGCCGCCTTGAAAGGGGCGATCTCCCGATTACCGAAAGGGACGAAGGCTCAGCTGATCGCGGTCGATGTTCGACCTGAGGCTTATACGACGAAGTTCCTGGATGCGCAAAGTCCTGAATTTCTTTCGGCCGTCCAGGAAATGCAGGACAAACGAATCCCGCTCGGCTCGACCGATTTGGACAAAGGGATCACCGCCGTCGTCGAAACCTTTGAAAACGACGGCAACGCTCAAGCCCGACGGACCGTGATTTATCTGGGAGACGGATTGAATTCCGCCAAAGGGATTCCCGCCGGAAAATTTCAGAAGATCGTCGATCGGCTGGTCGATGCGAAAGTTTCCTTTTCCGGTTGCCCGATCGGGGTGCGTTCGAATTTCGGCATGATCGGCGCTTTGGCCAATCACAGCGGCGGTTTCCTGGTCATTCCGAGCGAAATCGCGGAGACTTTTCCCGCGAAAACGGCTTCGGAAGAAATCGCCGCGAAAATCGGCTCGACCCTCGGGCAATCGGTCGAAGCGACCGTATTTTGGCCGGAAGCCGATTCGGTCCAATTGCCGGAGCGCTGGACCGTTTTTCCCGCCAACGTGCCGCCGTTGCGTTCGGATCGGGAAACCATCCTTCTCGGAAAAACTTCCGGGAAACTCGCCGATTCGACGTTGGAGCTGACGGCATCGACCGCGCAAAAACAATCGAAGGAGTTTCATTGGAATCTTCAACCTTTCCCGTCCCGAAGCGAGAATCAATATTTGGTTTCGATGCTTGATGCCGCTTCGCAAGACAAAGGTCTCGCTCTGCCGACGGCGGGGCGCAACATGCTTGAGGTTTTGAAAGACTGGCAGATCGAGCGACAAAGCCTTGAACTGGGCATCGCGCACGAGGCACTGAAAACCGGTCAGGCCCAAGCCGCGGCCCGCATTGCCGAACAGGTCAAATCCCGGACGAACGATGTCAATCAGGCGGCCAATGATTTGCTCGACCAGGCCGCGGCCAAGGTTGTCGCCGAAAACGAGCGAAATTCCGGGGCGAATCGGCCGCGGACGACGGTCGATGATTACGTTCAAAGCAGTTCGATTCGCGTTCAATCGCTCAACAATACCGTGAGTGTCGCGATTGCCGAATCGGAAAAATTGATGACCGATTATCCGGATGTCGCCCTGCAAAACCTGAAATTGATCAAGGCGGAAATTCAACAGGAAGCGGAGCTCCCGCCCGATGTCCGCAACAAAATGATCGATCGGCTGGAAAATAAAATGAAAACCGCCTATCGACAGCTGCAAATTTCCGAACTGCGGAGGATCGAGGAAGATGCATTCGAAGCGGAACGGATCAACCAGGCCTTGATGTTGAGCACGACGCTCCGCAACGAAGAAAAGGCGAGACAGTTAATGGCGCGTTTTTCCGCTTTGATCACCGAAAAACTTTTCGCTCAATCGGTGATCGCGGCCGATACGGCAAAGCCGTTGATTCCTTACGACACCTCGCCCCACACCGCGTCGATGTATGCCCAGGCGGCGGGAGCGATCAGCGAAGTCAACGATTTGCGTATTCTCCGGGAGCGTGGGATGATCGATACGCTTATGGCCGCGGAGCGAATTTTCGTTCCGCTGAGCGATGAGCCGCCGATTTTGTGGCCGGATCCGGAAGTGTGGAACGCCCTTTCCGAACGCCGCAAGGAAAACTACCAAACGGTCGATCTCTCTTCGGTCGGGGATGCGGAAAAGAAAATCACGAAGGCTCTGGATTCAACGGCCAGTATCGACAGCAGTGAGATCGGGGACACATTGCAGCAGTTGCTCGATTACCTCCAGGACAAATTCAAGATCGTCGCTCTTTTCGACAGGCCGGCTATGGAAGAAATCGAGGCGACTCCCGATTCGAAGTGGAGCGGGACGTTTGCCGGAATCAAGGTTCGCAGTGCCATGAAACATATTCTCAAGGAGCACGAACTCACCTATTGCATTCGAGATGAATGTTTGTTGATTACGACCCAGGAAGAGGTCGAGAAACACATGTCGATCAAGGTCTATCCGATGGGGGATCTCGTCGTTTCTCCCGCTCCGCAAGGCGGCCTGGGGGGCGGCATGGGCGGCGGCATGAGCGGCGGCATGGGCGGCATGAGCGGCGGCATGGGGGGCATGCGCGGCGGCATGGGGGGCATGAGCGGCGGCATGGGCGGCGGTGGTATGTACAACCTCCCTTCGAAGTATGAAAAACTTCTGCGCTACAACATGGTCAACAGCGGCATGATCAAAACGAATAATCCTTATTCCTTTTTCGCCGTCGTCGACAAGGTCGCTTCCAACGCGAAGAAAAAGCAGGCTTCGAGTGCGACGGAGACGACCTCTTCGCCGGATCCGACGGAAAAACCGCTGCCGGAAAAACTGGGAAAGATCGATTTGACGAAGGTCGACTTCGACAATCCCAACGCGTATTGGGACAAGGTTTTTTCCGCTCCTTTGGAAGAACGACCGGACGAACAAGAAGTGGCCCGGGCCGTTTACCTCCTTTTCTACAAGGCGGTCCGCGGCGATCTTTCCAAGGCGAGTCAAATCGTTTCCCTGATTCAGTGCGCGATACGCAACGGCGATGTCCAACCTTGGATGTACGAATCCCTGGCCGTCGCGCTCCATCTTCTCGGTGCTCCGCAGGCCGAATTGGAAAGGGCGATTCTCTCAGCCCAGGATTTTTGCGAAAGTCCCTTGGACGCGCTTTTCCTGGCCGTTTATTTGCAGCAATTCGGATCGAAGCAATGTGCGCTCGATATTTACACGAATGTCATTTCCGTTTTCCCGATGCGACCTGAACCTTATATCCAAGCCTTTCGCCTGGCGGAGGAGCTGAACGACGAAGAGGCGATTCGCGTCTTGACGATCGCGAGCGCGGGACAGGTTTGGGACGGCAAATGGGCGAAAACGGTCGGACAGGCAAGCCGGGATATCGCCGAGAGTTTGCTGGAAAAAATGCAAAAAGACGGTCGAATCGAAGAAGCAAAAAGCTTTCGCGAGGCTTTGGCGGAAGCCCGTCGGCGGGATTGCGAGATCATCGTCGAATATACCGGCGAGGGGGAACTGGACATGATCGTCAAGGAACCGATCGAAACATATTGCTGGTACCTCACTCCCCGAACGGTCGCCGGAGGGGTTCTCTTGAAATCGCCTTGGCAACGGACGAGTGAAACGGATTCTCCGGATGTGAAGCGAGCCGTTTATGTCTGCTCCAAAGCGTTTAACGGGAGTTATGAGGTTCTCGTTCAACGGGCGGTGGGAAAAATCGCCAACAATAAATTCAAAATGACGGTTTTGGAAGACGGCGTCAAAAAAACGGAACGTTTCTTCGAGCTCGGAGAAGACGGGGCGATCGTCAAATTCGACCTGGAAAAAGGTCGGCTGGACGATACGCTCAAGGACGCGGAAATCGAAGCGGCGCTTTTGGCTGATACCGTCGTCGAAAACCGTATCGCGGTGACCCGGCAAATCGCTTCGCTCTCGAATCAATCGGTCGCGAGAAAACTGAACGACTCTTCAAGCACGACGAAAATCAAAGGAACGACCACGGAAGGGGAAAGTGCGAACCCGCTGGTGAGCGACGGCGTGCTGACGGATTGGGTTCATAACCGAAAGATGCGCGAAGCCGTCGGCTATACCCCGCAGATCACCCTTTTGCCTTCGGGAGCGCAGCTCTCGGGAACCGCGATCGTTTCCGCGGACCGGAGGTATGTCCGGCTCTCGCCGATGCCGTTTTTCTCCCAGATTCGCCGCGTTGTCACTTACAATGTCGGGACGGGCGAAACCACGACTACGGGCGGGACCGGGACCACGGGAGGAAGTATCGGGTTCTGATCGATATCGCGTTGGCCGACTATACTTTGCGAAGTCAAAAAATTCGACTTTTCTCGTTTCCCATTTTTTTCGAGTCCGAATCGGCAAGTGCTTGGCATGCAGCAAGTTGGCAGCCCAGCGAGGCTGCGGGCCAAATGGGGCCGAAGGCTTCCCGCAATACCGCGTACGGTATAATTTCGGCCAAGACGAAACCGCGGCCCCGCATGCGACCGTTCGTATGCGGGGTCGTTTGCGTTTCGAATCAATTCGCGGTTGAATCGGGCGCGAGTGGTTCTTGCGTCGCCGAAAATGGTCCCGGCCGGACGATCCTCGGGGCCGTCTTCAATCGCGGCGGCACGCTGAGCCAGTCGGAACCTTGAAACACCGGATCGGGCATCGCCCGAATTTCGGTGTCGTCGAGGTACGGGCACATCGCATCGACCCAAAGAATCACCTTGAGCAGGCTGAGCGGGTCCAACTCGACCTGGTAATGCTCCCCGTCGGCGCAGAGTTTGACCAACCGGCTGGCGTAGGACATCGCGCTCATCGGCCGCGGCGTGGTGTAGGCCGCCGGATCGGTCAATCCGTACCCTTCGACATGCAACATGTCGGCGTACCCGAACCCGGGCGGCGGGTTGTCCGGAACGACGTATTGCGTCCCCCAGGCCGGTGAGCCGGTCAAGGTGATGTATGTCTGGTCGAAGTCGAGGAAACCGGCTCGCGGAGTGATGTCGAACGCTTTTTTCCCTTCCGCGTCTCCGGTATGACATTCCGCGCAATAGCGGTCCAACACGGGTCGAACATCGCGAGTGTAGCCGATCGCGGTGCCGTTCCGGGCGACAAACCGCCGCCGCTCTTCCAAAATGTTCCGGCCTTTCGCGGAACCGGGGGCGGATTCGACCGCGGCCTGTTCGATCGCCTGCTCGATCGTCGATCCGGCGGAAGCCTCGAACCCGGGGTCGAACGCCCAGGGAACCGGCGTGATCCGACGTTGCTCTTTGTCGAACACCGCCTTGTAACGGGAAACCGTCGATTCCGGCGCCCGGCTGTGCGATTCGTGACAGCCGAGACAGCCGCGACTCTCGCCCGGCATCACGCCGGTAAAGCTCCGCATCGTTTGTAACGCCCGATGATTTTCGTCCAAGAGCTGAAAATGGAGTGCAACGCCCGAGGGGGCCTCGAAACGGACGGAGCCGTCCTCCTCGATCGGGACCGTGCCCAGGATCCGTTTGACCCCTTCCGATTGCACGACGGAGACGACCGGGCCCGTCGAGATGTACGGCCGATGATCCCAATACGTATACGTTTTCGGTTCGATGTTCAACACGCGAAGATATTTCGCCTTGCCGCGAAGTTCGTCCGGGGCGTTGTAATAGACGTTGCCGCTGTAAATCGAGCCCGGGGCGGGGTTGTCCCGCTCCGCTCGCGAGGGCCAATCGATCCGATCCGCGAGCACCGGCGGCCGGGGTCGCGGCCGGACCGGAATCGCGTGCAGGACGTTGTGCACCCCTTCGTAAATCAATTCGCGATTGCCGTCGACGTCCATAAGATAGAGCCGAAACTTGTCGTCCTTATTGGCCGAAACGAGGAAATCACGCTCCCCGAGCGGATACGGCGAATGGTACGCCCGAAACGATCCGGAAGCATGGTACGTCGGAGACTCGATCGGATCGACCGGGCCGTTGCCGGTCTCCGGCCAAGGGAGATCAGCCGTCACCTTCGTGAGCCCGTCGGGGAAGTTGAGCCCTTTGTCCGGATCGATGATGCCGACGGAACCGGCGAACCAATCGTGATGGGCGCTGCCGGTAAACATGATCCGCCGAGTGCCGGGAATCTGCCGGGCGTCCTTGAGCAGGTCCGGCCAAACCGACTGGTTCCCCCAAAACACGTTGTGCTGGGTCCCGTCGGGATTCGTCGTCCAAAGACTTTGACAGCGCCAAAGCGGCTTGTCCGTGTACTCCCAACGTGTGTAGATGAGCCGGCCGTCGTCCAGCATCGCGGGGAGATAGTCCGGTTCGTTGTTCCGCGAAATGAGATAAACGTCGTCCCCCCTCAGCGAAGCCCGGGCGAGCACGAAAGCGTTGGTCGGCGGCATACAGCGAACGTAAGTGTAGCCGCGCGTCGTCGAAAAGACGTAGTTCTCGCCGTCCGCCAAATAAATCGGGTCGAGGTCGTCGAACGGCCCCGCCGTCAGCTGCCGCAAGCCGGTCCCGTCGAGCCCGATTTCGTAAATGTGAAACGACTTTTCGTTGTGCGGCTTGAAGCACATCAGCACCCGCCGGGCGTCGAACGAAAGATCGAACCGCCAAAACGAGCCGTGCAGCGGCTCTTGCGGCATCAGCCGACGAAGTTTGGCGTCCGGCTCAAGGCCGTCGAGTTCGAGAATCTGCGCTCCGGGCACGGCCATATAGCCGAGCCGGTGCCGCGTTTCGTGCTGCCATTCCGAGCCGCCCGGATACGGCATGTCGATAAAAAGCACCTTTCGGAAATCGACGAGCGGATTCGCGAATTGTATTGTTCGTTTGACCTCCCGAACGTCGTAGTACAGTCGTTCGAGCAGCTCCGAAGAAACGTCGGTCCGGGCTTGCATCGCTTTCGCGGCATTCCGCAGGGTGTTGAGCTTTTTCAACGACGACTCGAAGAGAGCGTTGTCGCAACGGGAACCGGTTTGCGGGTCGGTCAAAATTCGTTCCCCCAACCGAACGGCCCAATCGATTTCCCGGAGGATGCGTTCCGCGTTCGGCGGCCCATCGCACTGCTCAAGCCAATCGCGACGGATCAGCGCCCGGGCCTGCTCTTCGTCGTACGTTTTCGGTTCCGGCGTTTGGGGAACGACATACGGGGCGACCGGTTCGCGAACGGCCGGCCGCTCGCGGATCGTTTTTTTCGCGGTCTCCAAAACGTCGAGCAGTGCCCGCAGCGATTCGGCCGTTTCCTCGAATTTCAGCGACTCGTACCGGCGGCGGACCGATTCGACTTCGGCCCATTGCTTTTTCTCTCCCGGCGGGAGCAGCGCCCATTGCTCCGGCGTCAACGGCATGTACTCAAGCATGAGCCGGACCGTGTCGTCCGCCTGGGATTTCAGGTCCGCGAAGTTCTCCGCGCTCACCAGCCGCGACGGGGGCTGCCCGACCAACTCCCAATACCGCCGCGTTTCCTCCGGAAAGTCGAGCTTCAAGCGTCGATCGAGCCCGGCGAGGAGCGTTTTCGTGTCGAAACCGGTCGAAGCGGCTTGCTGCCGATACCCGGCGAACGCCTTTCGCGTCGCGAGGAGCGTTTCGAGCAGGTCGGCTTTTTTCCGATAAAAATTGGCCAGTTCCCGGCCCAAGGCTTCGTTCTGCCGTTCGAGCGACGCTTGACCTTGCCGATACAGCTCCTCGATTTCCTTCGCCGTGAGCGAGGTGCCGCTGAGCCGGAGGTTGTCGATTCCCCCTTGAAACAGCTCGACGTTGCCATTAAACGAACCGATAAATCCCGGCGCCGCCCGATTGACGGCGATGCGGCCCAGCCGTTCGAGTCGGTGTATCTCCCGACCGTCGAGCCAAACTCGCATCGTTTTGCCGTCGAACGTCCCCGCGACGAAATGCCAATCGCCGTCGAACAGGGCGCTGCGGTCGATCGGCGCATCGCACTCGGCGTAACCGCCGATGTTCAATCCGAGCGAGAGGATCGTCGCCTGCTCCTGGAGCGAAAACAGAATCCGCTCCTCGCATTCCTGTCGAAAAATCTCGTTGTACTGCTCGTATTGGCGCGGCCGGATCCAAGCCGAGACGGAAAACCGTTCCAAGGTCCCCGATTCGGGCAGGAAGCTCATTTCGACCTTTTCCGGCGTCGGTGTCGGAAAGGTTCGAGCCGACCCGAAGACGCCCGGGACAAGATCGGTCGGCTCGAACGTCCATTCCCGGACGAAGCCGGCGGCCCCTTCTTCGGCGCAAAGCGGGAGAGCGGCGGCGAGAGTGCCGAGCAAGACGAAAAGAAGCAAGGAAAGCCGCCAATTCCTATCCGTGATCATGATTGAATCCCAATGTCGCAGGTCGTTTACAGATCGTTGCCAACACGCTCGATTGTAGAGAATCGGAGGGACGAAATCAAGTTTTACGAAGAGCGACAGGACGATTGCCAAGCCGGTATCGTATCGCGCGGAGACGCAGAGAACGCGGAGAAAGGTTTTGTAACCGTTCACGAACGGAAACATGTCAACGGGAGCAGAACACGGCACACGAATTTTGATTGGCGCTCGTGTTCTGTTTCCGACTTGGCATCACCTGTATTCAGCCTGTAAGGCTGGAGCGTAACAGCCCAGGGCAAAGCGAAGCGACGCCCTGGGTTACGGACCCAACAAGTTCGCGACCCAGGGCGACGGCGAGTACGCCTTTGCCCTGGGCTGTAATGTGTCGGCCTTACAGGCCGGGGAAACCGGGGAATGCCAAACTCGAAATGCCGTTGAAAACCGACCTTCGCAAGGGTTGGAAATCCCGGCTTTCGGCCGAATTTTCAAACCGTGAACGGTTACGAGATTTTTATTGAAAACCTCCGCGAGCTCCGCGTCTCCGCGCGAAATTTTTCTCAACGATTTTCCCGGACGCCGTCGAACGCGTCCTTGCCCAAAAGGGTTGGGAACGATCGCCAATCGTCCGGCGGGAGGGAATCACCGTCCAAATGAAAGGACAGAGCGTAACGGTTGCGCTTCCATTGATTTCGGGTCCAGAGGGAAAAGAATCGCTCGACCCAACGTTCGATCTCGCTCCGAGTGCGTTGTGGGAATTCCGAGGCGATCTGTTCGACCGTTTCCGGGAGAGTGTGGTTCCCGACGATTCCGAATTTTTCGATCCGCTCCAACACCGCATAGGGCATCAAATCCCCTTCGTCCGTTTGAGACGAACCAGGCGGCCGCAGTTCGGCAGTCGGTTCCTGGTCGTTGACCTCTTTCAATTCCGGAACGGGAACGCGTCGGTCGCCGATGAGCGGCCCCGCGGTTTCGGCCCAGCGGAGCCAATTTCGCAGGAACGCCTTGTCGATCCCCCCGATCGGGGCGAGGCCGCCGCAAGAGTCGCCGTCGAGCGTCGTGTAGCCGAGCGTCGCCTCGCTCCGGTTGCCGGTGTTCAAGAGCAGCGCGTTCTTGAGATTCGCCAACAACCAGAGCCCGGGGACGCGGACGCGGGCCTGAATATTTTGGAGAGCGGCATCGTCGTTATCCCAAGTGATCGGTCGCTCGAAAAGCGGCCGGATCAAATCGGTGTACCGGTCGATGATTTCCGAAATGTCGATTTCGTGAAACCTCGCCCCAATCCCCTCGGCGAGCGTTCGGGCCGCCGAGCGGGTCGTTTCGCCGCTGTTGCGACTCGCCTGGTAAACGCAGCTCAAGAGTTTTCCGGTCAGCTCGTTCGGATTTCGGATTCCGGAAAGGTTCGGAATATGTCGCAGCTTTTCGCAAAACCGTTCGAGCCCCAATTCTTCCGCGGCGAAACGGACCATGTAATAGACGCAAAGGGCGACGGCGGCCGAATCCGCTCCGCCGCTCAGGGACAAAACGAAGCCTTGAGAAGCGGATTTTCTCAGGTAATCGAACAGCCCCAGCCCGACGGCTTGAACGAATTCCTCGTCCCGGCTTTCGGAAGGTGGATCCGATTGCGGCCCATCCGGTTCCTTTTCGGTATCGACCGAATCCGTGTCGATCGAAACGAGTTGCATATCGTGATAAGAAAAGCGTCGGGTCTGCGCCAAAATTTTTCCCGAACGAGCGATGCACGAACCGCCGTCGAAAATGTAAGCCCCCGATTCGTTGCCGAGCGGATTAGAATAAATGTAATGCCCTCGAAACTGTTCGGAAATTGCCTTGAGCCGTCGCTTGCGTTCGGCGAAGCGGCCGAGCGTGAACGGATCGGCCGCAAGGTGCAGCACGAGCTCGTTCGGTTCGAGCTCGGAAAACGGCTCGTTCGCGGTTGGCCCTTGTTCCGCGAAATCGCCGAGAATAATTTTGAGCGACAGCGGATTGTTTCGCCCCGGGATCGGGCAGGCGATCGAACGAAAATCGCCGATTGGAACAATTTCTCCGGCAAGGGAGCACGTTTCTTGCCGACCGGATTCCCAAGGGTGAAACCAACGACTTTCGGAACAGTAACGCGAAGTCAATCTCGTTTTGCACTGAGCGGCGACGATTTTCCCCCCGGCCAAGAGGGCGGCCGCGTTATACGTCTTTCCCTCGAAGCGAACCGGCAGACCGAGAGCGACGGCGACGTCGTTCGTTTCCGGCAGCAGTTCCCGCAAGAGGTTTGCCGCTTTTTCAGCGACTTCCGCGCGGCGAAAATGGTTTTGACAACCGAATCCGGTGAGGCACAATTCGGGGAGACAAAGGAGCGAGGCGCCTTCTCTTTTGGCGGCGCGAATCGCTTCGCGAATGCGGGCGAGATTGCCGCACCAATCGAGAGGCGTTTGGTTTAAGGAGGCGACCGAAAGAATCATGGGGGGAAAAGTGGGAAGTGGCGGCTTAGCAGCTTAGAAAACAGAAATTACTAAGCCGCTAAGGAACAGTCAACAAATTACCGCGTCATTTCGAACGAAGCGAGAAATCTCACACTCGCCGAAAAAGCCGGAATTCGGCCCTCGCGCGAGTGTGAGATTTCTCCTTGCGCTGCGCTTCAGTCGAAATGACGCTTGCGTTTTTGACGTAGTTAATTGCGCACAGTTTCTAAGCTGCTAAGTTGCTAAGCCGCTTTCAACCAACAGCACGACCGATTCGGCGGCAATCGCTTCTTCCCGGCCGATGGGACCGACTTTTTCGCCGGTCTTCGCCTTGATCCCAACCTGATCCGGCTTCAGCGAAAGGATTTCGGCGATCCGGTTGCGAATCCGTTCCTTGATCGGTCCGAGCTTCGGCCGTTCGGCGAAAACGATGCAATCGAGATTGACGATTTCCCAACCCCGTTCGCGAACGAGCCTGTGAGCGATTCGGAGCATCTCGGCGGAATCCCGGCCGCGGTTGGCCGGATCGGTGTCGGGGAACATCTCGCCGATATCCCCGAGCGAAGCGGCTCCAAGCAGGGCGTCGGTGATCGCGTGCAAGAGCACATCGGCGTCGCTATGCCCGTGCAACGCTCGCGTGTGGGGAATGCGAACCCCGCCGAGAACCAGTTCGGTTCCCGGCACCAGCCGATGCGTGTCGTGTCCGAGGCCGATGCGAAAAGACATGTTCAAAGGATGTGCGAAATTGCGTCGAGAAAAAACGAATCGTGTCTATTCTTTTTCAAACAAGCTGTTCGCGGATCATGGTCGAGGAGATGTCGTCGCAAAACTCCTCTTCCGAGACGGAATCGCAAAGGGTGCGCAACATGTCCGGGATCGTGAGGGATTGCAGGTTCTCGACACCGCCCTTCCAGGGACGGGCGAAAACGAGAAACCGGGAGCCGCAATAGGTGATCTGCCGCAGGATTTCCATTAAAACGCTGTGGTTGTCCCCGTAATACTTTTGCTCGCCGATCCGCCGAAGGGTATCGGCCCCGACGAGAAACGTCGTATCCGGAAACAATTGCGCTTTGTCGATAAACCGGATCGCCCGCGTCAACCAAACGGCCTGTCCCGGGATCACCTTTTCAATGCTCCCGAGCCGTTTTTCAATCTCCCGGTAATCCAACGGAGCCTT
>JAVBSX010000101.1:0-9510 GCA_031556455.1 Thermoguttaceae bacterium | reverse complement strand
CCCCGCCCCCCCCCCCCTCCCCCCCCCTAACACCTAAAAACCCCCCGCCCTCCCCCCCGCGGCTCTGAACGGAATCGTTAAAAATTTTTCTGCTGCCCTAAAATCCTATGTCGATGAATCAAAGACAAGGCTTCACGCTTTTGGAAATTATTCTCGCGATCGCCGTTCTTTTGATCGGGCTTTTGGCGATCACGAAGCTGACCGATTTGGCTCGCCGGGATTCGACTCAAGCCGAAGAGTTGGCGATCGTGCAGCTCGCCTGCCAGACGAAAATGAACGAGCTTTTGGCGACGAATAATCGGTCGACCGTAGCGATCAACGAACAGCCGATCGTCGGTGTCCGAAACTGGTATCTTTCGGTCCATTACTTTTCCGTCGGCCGGGAAGGATTGATCGGCATCCGGATTTTCGCGAGAAAGCCAGCCGAGGAACCGGCCGAACCGGACCAGCGATTCGAATTGGTCCGCTGGGTCGTCGCGGAACCCCAAGCCCAGCCCGACCGTTGACCGCAGGGCAATCGCCCCACCTCCGGTGGGTTTCTTCTGAGGAGTTTTTTGATTATATTATCGTAGAGGATGTTGGCGATTTTTCAAAAAGACAAGGCGGCTTTTTTTCCTTTTTCCTGATGCGTCGGACCATAATTTGCCGGGAAACGATTTACTACCTCGCGGTCATCGCCCTGGTTTTTCTCGGGGCGATCATGCGGGAGGTCAATCTCCTGCTGCTTTTCGGCTCGCTGCTGATCTGCCCGGTTTTTATCGCCTGGCGTTTGGAGCGCCGGACGATGCGGGATTTGGCCGTTCGCCGCAAAAAACCGGTCCGGGTCGTCGCCGGAGAGGTTTTTCACGTCCCGATCGAATTGACCAATCACCGTCGTCGGCTTTCCAGCTGGGCGGTTATCGTCGAAGACGGCATTCAACGGGTTCGCGACGCCTCGCTCGCCGGGCACGCGCGACCGCCCCTGGTTCGCGAATTACGCAAGTTGCTTCAATCCGAATCGAAAGTGTTGCGACCCGCGATTTACTACGAATATGTGAAGGCGGGCGAAACGAAAAAGAAGAATTACTCCGGCTGCATTTCCCGGCGGGGTCGTTACAAATTAGGGCCGATGGTCGCTTCGACCCGATTCCCGATCGGTTTTTTTCGAACGACGGTCCAGTTTCCTGAAAAATCGAACAACTCGGAAGAATTCGTCGTCCTGCCCCGGCCTGGCATTCTTTCCGCCCATTGGTTTTCCCGGCAACACCAGTCGGAAGCCCATCGTCGTCCCCGCCGGTTTCGGATCAGCCGGGGATCGGGCGAGTTTCTCGGGGTCCGGCATTGGCAATCCGGCGACATCAAAAAATGGGTGCATTGGCGGGCTTCGGCGAAACACGGCGAGCCGGTTGTCCGGCTTTACGAACAGCACCAAAATCGGGACGCCGCGATTCTGCTTGATCTGTACCGACCGGATTCGCTCACGGTTCGCGATTGGGAGCACATCGAACTGGCCGTCAGTTTCGCGGCGACGCTTATCAACGAGTTGGCCCGGCGCAGCGGGGCGAACCTGCTGCTGGGGACGTACAACGCGGTCGAAGGGGGCGAGGCGGAACCTCGCTCCAACGGAGACCGGCCGAACGGCAAACAATCGTCCCAGGGACCGGACACCTCGGGTCAAAAGGATGAGAACGGCCCCGCCGGAATTCGCCCCGATTTGATGGTGGGGCAAGTGAGCGCACCATTGGTCGACGGCATGTTGGAACGGCTTGCCGTGATTGAAGCTTCGCAATCCGACGGGCTCGCCGAACTGCTCCGGCGAACGCTGTCGGCGGTCGGGCCGAACGCCGATCTTTTTCTGGTCAGTCCCGGTCCGGTTGATTTGAACACATCGCGACGGTTACGGTCGCTGCGCAACGACCCGCGATTGCGAACGCTCTCGCAACGGGTCCGGGTGATCGACGTCTCCGATGATTCGCTCGCCGAATTTTTTTCCTTGGAATAAAGGCAGTATTGAGTCAAAGGCTTCAGGCCTCAGGAACATGTTGAAAATTGAAGCGATCGCAAGGATGGGGATATTTTTCTATCAGAACGATTCAGTAATAATCTACAGAAAAAATTTGAGACTCATTTCGAGAGCATCGCAAAAAAGTCAGATATAAGATTTCGTTCCTCGGCCTGTAAGGCCGGTGCGTAACAGCCCAGGGGGACCTGCCGTCCAGGCGAAAGCCGCCCTGGGTGATGAGCCCCCAACAATCAGCCGCCCTGAAAGGGCAAGGGAACAACGGGTTTGCGTCGGCCTTACAGGGCGAAATTGGTGTGTGCGTTCCTTATCCCAGGGCGTCGCTTCGCTTTGCCCTGGGCTGTTATGCGCCGCCCTTTCAGGGCGAATTCGGAAAGCGTAATCGCTTGCGTTGTTTGAAAAAGCAGTTCATTTTTAATCTGGGACTCACACAAAAAATATGCGACGACTCTTTTTCATTTTTTTATCGATTTTCGGCTTTTGTCCTGAATCCCTTTTGTCGGCGGAAACGCTTTGGGAATGGGCTCCCTACCGAATCAACGTGCAAATCGACCTGACCGAAGAGGCCGCTTTGTTTCTCTGTCCTCACGAACGCGGAACGGCGATTCTCGAAGAAATCGACCGTTCGTTGCGGCAAGAAGCGAGGAATTGGGTCGGCGGTCTATGGGAAATCGAGGTCGGCGCGGGACGTTTTCCGGAGGGGTTGCGTTTCGAGACGTCACTCCCGGGAACAGCGCTTGTTAACGATCCGGGAGCGGTCCCCGAATCATGGGCCGGGTTCGACAAAGTCGTTTTCGTGCGCATCGAAATCGTTTCGGGAGAACTCCGCGTCAAGTCTCGGGAATTCGACGTCCGAACGCAAACCGTCAGTAACGGTGTCCCCCAGATCGTCTACACCCCTCCGGAACTCGCCGGCTCCGTGTTCGAAGCGATGCGGAGCAGTTTCGTTCCGCTCGCGAAAATCGAATCGATCAAAGCCCAGGAAGTGATCCTCCGCTTGCGGGGAGGGGAATTGGCCCGGAAAAGAGAACGAACACCGGAAGATTCGGGCGCCGTCGCAGCGCTCGACTGTCCCTTTGAAAGAATTGAACCGGGCAGCGTGTTCGTGCCGCTGCTTCGATCCTTTCGTCGTAACGGCGAATTGGAAGCGATTCAACCGGTCCCTTGGACAGCCCTCGCCGTCGAGTCGCAGGAAGGAAGCCGGATCGTGTCCCGTCTCGAATCGACCTTGCAGGTCCCACTCCGGAACCGCGGTCGCGGCCGGACCGAACAGTTGGCGCTCCTGCCGCGCATTCAACCGGAGCCGACCCGATTGGTGCTGCAGCCGCGAAATCCTCCGGCTCCCAAGAAGCGGGGGACCGCCGACAAAAAAGTAGTGCCGCCGGTCGATCCGGGACAGCGTATTGCTTTCTTGCCGAAATATGTGATCTCCGAATCGATTCCGGACAATGAAAACGATCTGTTTCTTGGAGAAACGGATATCAACGGGATGTTCTCGATTCCCTATCGCGAAGGAAACCCGATCCGCTACTTTTTCGTGAAGCAGGAAGGGGTTTTGCTCGCACGTTTCCTGTTGGTTCAAGGGGTTTATACGGAATACCCGCTTCCGATCCCGGATGATGCGGTTCGGGTCGCCGCCGAAGGTGCCCTGATCGGGCTTCAGGAAGAAGTGATCGACCTGACCGCCCGGAAGGCGATTCTCGTCGGGCAAATCGAAAAGTACACGGCCAAGGGGGACAACGAATCGCTCGCCAAAGCCCAGCGAGAAATCCAACGTCTCAAAACCAAAGAGCAGATTGTCGCTCAACTCGAAGCGGAAAAACAGCGGCATCGCTCACCCGACCCGCTCGTGCAGCGTCGGATCGAAATCATGTTCGAAAATACCAAAACAATCATCAACCAAAATTTGAAGTAGGGAAGGGGCAACCGTTTCAATTTGAGTTGTTGACTTTTCTCGCTGCGATCGTAACCGCGACCACAGGTCGCGGCTCGTTTTCTTGTGAGCCGTAATCATTTTCCGTATGCAAACAGTCGGAACAGCGGGTTCCGGCTCGTGGTGTGTTGCGAATCTGAGACGCCGACTATTGGTACATCTGTTCCGCGACGAAAAAATCATACGCGTCCTTGGATGAGCCTTGAGGACGAATACTGAAAAAAGTCGCCTGAATGCGGTCTTTTTTGTCTCCCGCTCTCGCGTTTTCCAAATTGACCAACTTTTGCTCCAGTTCCGGCGGCAGAAACTTCAAGATCAGCTTGTCCTGGTGATCGATGCCTGCCTTGCTGAGAAGAGTCCGGTCCGCGTTTTCCAATTCCCCTTTGAGCCAAGTCAGATAGTAACGCTTTTCCGCTTCGGAAGGCTCGGTCCGGGTCGTCGGCTGCGGTTGGCTCAGGTTCGAGGCATAGGCGACCTGGCCGCCGGGCAGAAGGACGCCGAGTTCGATCCCGAAATAATCGAGCTGTCGAGCATATTGAGAGACCGTGTTCCCTTCGGGAAACAGGAACTCCCAATGTCGTTTTCTCCCGGGCCTTTTGGCGGTCCGACCATCCCCTTTGCGACCGCCCGGGAGGAGGCTGTTCGCGTCGAAATCGCTTGAATCGGAAAAGAGCGAGGATTCCGCGGCGACGACATCGGTGATCGTTTGCAACGAATTCTGGAGCGTCGGCTGATCGAATTCCGTCTGCATTCCGGGATCGGTTACGTTCGGATCGTATTCCGCGTTGTCGTCCAAATCGGTTGGACCTTCAAACGGCTCGACCTGAACGGCGGCGATCTCTTTGGGCGGAAAAAACGAGGCGCTGAACCAAATCGCGAAAAGTAGGCCGACCGTCAATCCAAGAAGCCCCAGAAGCGCAATAATAACCGAGGCGACCCTTTCAAAGGTCGAGGTTTGCAAATTTTTGGAGAGGGGAGCGGAAGAGGGCATAAGGCGTCTCACGGAGGCCGGTTCGACAATAGAACAAGTGTACCAGAACGTATTTCTCCTTTCGAATATAGCCGCGGTTCGTGCTTTTCGCAATATGGTTGCCGTTCGTTCAAGAGAACGGCAAAGTCGCGTCATTTCGACTGAAGCGCAGCGTAAGGAGAAATCTCACCCTTGCCAAAAAAATCGGAATCCAAGCCCTCACGCGAGAGTGAGATTTCTCCCTGCGCGTTGCTCCGGTCGAAATGACCGCACTCGCAGATGCTGGCGGCGGCAGAGTTTCGTCCGTTTTTCCGTGATTTCGGGAATTCCGGAAAAAGAACCGACAGAGCGTCGAGCGCTTATTGCTTTTTCAATCAAGGTGTGGGATAATTCATAAGACTTCGTAAATGGATTGGATCTTTGTCGATCTATTGAGAGGTAGGGGTATTTTGTCCGGTGTCATTTTCGCGAAAAAAGCCGCGTTTCCGGGGCATTCTCTGATTCGATTTTGTTATTCTAGTTTCGAAGTAATGATGCAAGTTTTGATCGTAGACGACAGTAAGCTCGTGTTAATGGCCTTGAAAGGACTCTTGACCGACGCGGGTTACGAAGTTCTCACCGCGATGAACGGCGGTGAGGCAATCGAGGTTTTGCGCCACAATTACTGCCGATTGGTCATTTCCGACTGGGAAATGCCGGTGATGACCGGGATCGAACTTTGCCGGACCATTCGCAACGAGGAATTGGCCGGTTATATCTACTTTATTTTGTTGACTTCTCACGGAACCTTATCGGAAATGATTCAAGGTCTTGCTTCGGGCGCGGACGATTTTATCGCGAAACCCTACTCTCCGGAAGAAGTGCTCGCCCGAATTCGAGCCGGAGAACGAATCTTGTCGTTGGAAACGCGAGACGTCGCGATTTTCGCGCTCGCGAAACTGGCCGAATCCCGCGACGTCGATACGGGGGCGCATTTGGAACGGGTCCAGCATTATTGCCGCTGCCTTTCCCAGCAAATGGCCTCGCTCGATCGGTATCACGATACGATCGACGCGGAATTCATTCGCTTGATTTTTCAAACTTCGCCGCTGCACGATATCGGAAAGGTCGGCATTCCGGACGCCGTTCTCTTGAAGCCCGGTCGTTTTGATCCGAAGGAATTCGAGATCATGCAGGCACACACGACGATCGGGGCGGAAACCCTGGGGGCGGCCCTCGCGAAGTTTCCCGGCGTTTCGTTCCTGAGCATGGCCCGCGACATCGCGGCAACCCATCACGAGCGATTCGACGGATCCGGGTATCCCGACAAAATCGCCGGGTACGACATTCCCCTCTGCGGCCGAATCATCGCCTTGGCCGATGTGTACGACGCCTTGACCTCGAAACGGGTTTACAAACAGGCGTTTACGCATGATTCGGCGAAGTCGATCATCATCGAAGGGAAAGGAACGCATTTCGATCCGGACGTGGTCGACGCCTTTTTGGCCCGGGAGGATAATTTCCTCGGCATTCGTCGTCGTTTCGCGGAAATGGAATCCCCCGCGCATTCCCAGGCCCTCGGAGCACCGACGTAGTAAATTAAGAATTAAGAATTATGAATTAAGAATTGATTTTTCATTCGCATTTGTAATTCTTAATTCTTAATTTTTAATTCTTAATTTAAAATGTCTCCTCGTGCTCTTGTTCGATTGACGGCTCTTGGCATAGGAACCGCGTTGTGTGTTCTTGCCGTGGTCTGTACCGTCGGGTTCGCCAGGCTGTGGGACTTTAACGAATCTCTTTCTCCGGAGTTGCAATACAAAACGTCGCTTCGGGCTCCCTCGCCCCCGCCGCCGCCGCCGGACCGTTCGGGCGAAGGGCCGCGTTTCGGGGAATTGACCCACGGGCCGGGCCGGGCCTCGACCTCGATTCCCGGCGGCTGGCCCTGTTTTCGCGGGGCGAATCATTCCAATATCGTCGCCGATTCCCCGCCGCTGCTGCATTCGTTTCCTCCGGACGGCCCTCCTGTTCTTTGGTCCGTTTCGCTCGGCGAAGGTTATGCCGGGGCCGCCGTTCAAAACGGGAAGGTTTACGTCCTCGATTACGACACGCTCAAACGCCGGGACGCTTTGCGCTGCCTTTCGCTGGACGACGGCCGGGAAATTTGGCGATTCTCCTACCCGGTCAAAATCAAGCGGAATCACGGCATGTCCCGGACGATGCCCGCCCTCGCGGGACCGTATTGCCTCGCCCTCGGGCCGATGTGTCATGTTTCCTGCCTTAACGCCGAGACGGGCGAGCCGTTTTGGACGCTTGATCTGCCGGAAAAGTACGGCACGTTGGTCCCGCAGTGGTACGCCGGTCAATGTCCCCTGATCGTCGATTTTCCAAACGGAGAGACGACGCGAAAGGTCGCGCTGATCGCCCCGAGCGGCCCGGAAGCCCTCGTCGTCGCCCTCGATTGTGCGAGCGGAGCGGAAATTTGGCGGACCCCCAACCCGTTCGGCTGGGTGATGACGCACACCTCGCTCACGCCGATGCTGCTCGACGGTCGGCCAACGTTCGTGTACAGCGGCAAAGGGGGCGTCGTCGGAATCGACGCGGCCGACGGAAAAATCCTTTGGTCGAATTTGGAATGGAGCATCGGGATCGCGACCTGCCCTTCGCCGCTCGTTTTGCCGGAGAACCGCGTTTTCCTTTGCGGCGGATACGAGGCCCCTTCGGTCGTGCTGCAAATTTCCCCGCAGGTCGGGGCCGCCGAACCGTACCAGGCGAAGATCGTTTCCAAACAACGCCCCTCGGTGTTCGGCTCGGAGCAGCAGACGCCGCTGTTATTCGAAAACCACATTTTCGGGCTGCGGCAGCGGGATCGGAAATTCGTCTGCCTCGACCTGGACGGCAAAGTGGTTTGGCACAGCGGTTCGAAAGCCGATTTCGGTTCGCGGGGAGCCGGGCCGTACATGATCGCCGGGGATTTGTTCCTGATCCTTTCCGACGAAGGGGTGTTGACGATCGCCAACGCAACGGCCGCCGAATTCCAGCCGCTCGGCTCGCACGACATTTTTCCCGACGGGGCCGACGCCTGGGGGCCGATGTCGTTCGTCGACGGCCGATTGATCCTCCGCGATTTGACGAGAATGCTTTGTATTGATCTCAGGAAGGGAGCGGAGTAAGGAGCGAGCGATTTGTCATTTCGACTGAAGCGCAGCGCAAGGAGAAATCTCACCCTCGCGAGGGGGGACGAATTCAGACTCTTTCGGCAAGGGTGAGATTTCTCGCGGAGCCTGCCCAGAGCGGAGCGTGGGGCTCGAAATGACGAGGATATTGTTTCTCTTCAAACAACCCAAACACCTAAATCATTACAGAAAACAATGATACGATTTTATTGCCTTTTAACACTGTTCGTGGGAATGTCCCTTACCGCTTCGGCTCAAAACATCATGCCGGTTCTCCCGACCCCGGTCGTCGCCCACCGCGGGTTCTCTTTCGCCGCTCCGGAAAACACGCTCGCTTCGACCCGACTCGCCGTTGAGACGGGCGCCGACGGTTGCGAATGTGATATCTATGCGACGGTTGACGGCAAGATCGTGCTCTTGCACGACGAAACGCTCAAGCGGACGGCCGGGCTCGACAAAAAGGTCGCCCAGTGCGACTTTGAAACGGTTCGGGCCTTGGACGCCGGTTCCTGGAAATCGCCGGACTTCGCCGGGGAAAAGGTTCCCACGCTCGAAGAATTTCTCGACGTGCTGAAAACCACGAATTGCCGGCCGGTCGTCGAAATCAAAATGCCGGGCATCGAGCAGCAGACGGTCGAGGCGATCCGCAACGCCGGACTAACCGATCGGGCGGCGATCATCAGTTTTTCGTCGGCGGTCGTCAAAAAGGTCCGCGAGCTTGAGCCGCGGCTTTGCGTCGGCTGGTTGTACGGCGAAAAACAGAAGGGCACGACGCAGGAATTGGCCGATCTCCTGACGAAAACGGCCGAGCAGTGCGACACGACGCTCCTCGATTTGAATCACGAATTGATTTCGCCGGAACTTTTGAAAATTCTCAAAAATCGCGGCCTGCACGTCTGGGCCTGGACCGTCGACGATCCCAAGCGAATGGAAACGCTGCTCCGCTGGGGCGTCGAGAGCATCACGACGAACCGCCCCGACCTGCTGATCGGACTGATGCGGTAACGAAACCGTCCGAAAAGAATAACCGATGAAACAGCCGCTTTCAAAACGATGTGATGTGTGTTTTCTTGCCTTTTTGTGGTCGTTAGTCTTTTTTATTTTCGCAACAGGACTCAATAGCGTTTTGTTTTCGACATGGTACCTCCCTTTTGTCTATCCAAAAGATGTCGGCATTTTAGATATTCTCAATACCGACATGTTGGTATCCTATTATAAGTGGCCCGCTGGGAGGGTGATGGTGATACTTAACGCTCTGTCGTTTTTCTTATCTGTCTTTTTGTGGTTTTTGCTGCGTGTTTGTGTGTCCTTGGCCGACAAGTATCCCCAAAGTGAAATCAAGGACAAAAACGATTGAGGCAGAGTAAACCACTGCGGCACTTGCCAAAAAAGATCGCTGCAACAGAGCCGCGGGGGGGGGGCGCGGGGGGGGGGGTGCGGCGCCCGCCCCCCC
>JAVBSX010000077.1:0-5225 GCA_031556455.1 Thermoguttaceae bacterium | reverse complement strand
CGTTCGTTCCCGGTCCGTTTCATTCCCCGCATCAAAACGACCTTGCCTCCGATTGAGGTCATGCTTTAAGGAATGTGTCTCGTTTTTTAACGATAGAACGTGTCGTTTATTGTCAGCACAATCAACACTCAGAAATCTTCCGCTCGAATTTCAAAGAGGGGTTAGGCAAAAGTCTTATGAAAAGGCTTTGAATTCGATGGGAGGAAAGCGTATAGGTAATGAAATAATATGAATCGAAATGTAAAAGCACTAGGAGAAAATACAATGACCCGAGGCGGACGAAGAAAAGGAGCGGGACGGCCCAAAGGGACCGGCAAGTTCGGAGAGCCGACGAAAGCCGTTCGGCTTCCGATTTCCTACATCGATCAAATCATGTCGTTTATCGAGAAGAAAGGGCTGACCTTTCCTCTTTACGAAACGAAACCCCAGGCGGGGTATCCTTCCCAGGCCGATGAGTTGACCGTCGAAAAACTGGACTTGGGAACCTATTTGGTTCCGAGACCCTCCTCGACCTGCTTCGTCCAGGTGGTTGGCTATTCGATGACGGAAGCGGGAATTTTTCCCGAGGATGTCTTGATCGTCGATCGCGGGATCGAGGCGAAAAACGGCGATATCGTTCTCACGAACTCCGATATCGGGTTGACCGTCCGACGGCTCTCCGGGAAGAATAAAAAATTCGAACCGGAAACCGGCAAGTTTTCGACGTTGAAATGTGCCGATCCCGCCGATGTGAAAGTCTGGGGTGTCGTTCGGCACGTCATTCATAAGGTTTGATCGGGTTGATTTTGTTTTGGTTGGTCGATACCGCAACCGGTCTGACGGTTTTTTTGAAAGGATCGGATGCGATTTTCCCAAACGATTTTACCGAACGGTCTCGAAGTTGTCGCCGAGTGTCATGATTCGGCGTATTCGGCATCGCTCGGTTTTTTTGTCAAAACCGGCTCCCGCGACGAAGATGAAAAACTCGCCGGGGTGAGCCATTTTCTCGAACATCTCGTCTTCAAGGTTACGGAAAACCAAACGGCCCAGGACATCAACCGCCGGTTCGACGAAATCGGCGCAAGCGCCAACGCCTTTACCTGCGAAGAGGAAACCGTCTACTACGCTTCGGTGCTGCCCGAACTTCTGGAAGAGACGCTTGAGCTGTATGCCGGACTGCTGCGACCGGCCCTCCGCGAAGAGGATTTCGAAACCGAAAAGCAGGTCATCCTCGAAGAAATCGGCATGTATGAGGACCAGCCCCCGTTTGGGGCCGACGAAAAATGCCGGGAGCTGTTTTATCCGGATCACCCGCTCGGCAAGAGCGTTCTCGGAACGATCGCTTCGATCGAACGGCTCCGGCTCCCGGAAATTCGGGAGTATTTTCAGGAACGTTATCGGCCGGAAAACATCCTACTCGTCGGCTGCGGCAAAATCGATTTCGACCGATTCGTCGAAAAGGCCGAAGCCTGTTGCGGCGATTGGGTTCCGGTCGATCAAACGACCGCTCGTCCGGAACGTCTCCTGTCCCGAACCCGGGGGAGCCGGACGCAACACCATCTGCAAAAGGATTCCGCGACGCTGCAATACGTGATCCAATTGGTCGACGGGCCGTGCGGGAGCGATCCCGACCGTTATGCCGCCGAATTGGCAGCGAACATCCTGGGAGACGACAGCGGCAGTCGATTGTACTGGGAGCTCGTCGATCCCGGCTGGGTCGATTCGCTCGGATTGAACCTGTACGAATTTCTCGACAACGGGTTTTTCCTGACCGGAATGAGTTGTCCTCCCGAACTGGCCGAAAAAAATCTCGAACGGATCCGAAAAGTTTATCGAAAGGCGATCCGGGAAGGAATCTCGGAAGAGGAACTGCATCGGGCGAAAAGCAAGGTTTCTTCCCGAATCGTGCTCGGCAACGAATCCCCCAAAGGCCGACTTTTCGCCGTCGGCAACGAATGGGTTACGCGAAACCGATACCGCACCGTTCGCGAAGACGTCGACGACATCCAATTGGTGAGCCTCGCGGAAATTCAGGAGGTTTTGCGAAAATATCCGCTGACGGAACCGTTCATGTTGAGCCTGGGGCCGGAAAAAGCGGCGCCTTGAAATCCGATTTCGGCGGGTTAAAATGAGTTTTTTCGGTCGGTTTGAAATTCTGAACCGTCCGATTCTTCAACCTCCGACTTCCCAAAATCAAGAATGCTCGTTACGGCAAAAGACGTTTTGGCCCATGCCCGCGAAAATCATTACGCGGTTCCCGGTTTCAATTGCATCGAAGATATCATGGTTCGCACGATCCTCGACACGGCGGAAGAATGTCGCTCGCCGGTCTTCGTGATGTGCTACGCTCCCGAACTGAACGGACGAACCTGGGTCTACCTCCCCGGTCTGGTCAAGGCGGTCGCCTCCGATTACGATGTTCCGGTCGTTTTGCATTTGGATCACGCGACCGATTTCGAGATGATACAACGTTCGCTCGATTGCGGCTTCACGTCCGTGATGTACGACGGCAGCGCCTTGCCGTTCGAACAAAACGTCGAAATGTCCCGCAAGGTCGTCGAAATGTCGCGGCCGTACGGCGCTTCGGTCGAAGCGGAACTCGGGCTTGTCGGCGGCTTCGATCTCGAACGCAAGGGGAACACCGCCAACATCCTCACCGAGCCGGAAGAGGTCGTCCGATTCGTCGAACAGACCGGCGTCGATTCCCTCGCCGTTTCGATCGGGACCGCGCACGGGGTTTACGCCCAACTACCGAACCTCGACATCGAACGACTCAAAAAACTCAACGCCGTCTCCCGGGTTCCGCTCGTCCTGCACGGCGGTTCGGGCACGCCGAACGACCAGATTCAAAACGCCGTCCGCAACGGCATCTGCAAGTTGAATATATACGCCGACAGCCGCATCGCCCTTTGGAACGGCGTCAAAAAGGTGGTCCGCGAAATCACCCGCGAAGACCCTTTGCCGAAAGAGGTATTCCAACGCCTGCGGGTCGAACTCGGCGCTTCAATGCGGGAAAAATTCGAACTCCTTTTCGCGATCGACCGCTGTTGAACTATAGGCTGTAGGCTGTAGGCTATAGACTGTAGGCTGTAGGGGACGGTCGGAAAACGGATACTACAGCCTTGCCCCAAAGAACAACTCATGCAGCAATAACCTATGAACCAGGAACAAACCTACGAGGAAATCATCGAATTCGCGAAACGGAATCCGGTGATCGATACCCATTGTCATCACCATAAGGACGAGGAGTTTCGCGGCTTCAACCTGAAAAGGCTGGTCAATGAAACCTATGTCGCCTGGGTCGATCCGGTTCCGGAAGACGTCGAAGTCCCGCCGCAAGAATGGTTCGAACGGCTTCGCTGCAACAACGCGTTTTATTGGCTCGAACGAGGGATCCGGGAGACGCACGGCACCGACCTCCGGCTCAACCGGGACGATTTCCCGGCCCTTTCGGCGGTCGTCGAAAAGGCGTATCACGACCCGGAATTTCATTTGCAATCGATGCGTCGCTGCGGCTACGAAAAAGTGCTGCTCGAATGTTATTGGAATCCGGGCAGCGACAACGGACATCCCGATCTTTTCGCCCCGATGTTTCGGGTCAACACGTTTTTTTACGGTTATTCGAAAGAATCGCGGTGTCATAACGGATTCAATCCGCTCGAACGCTTTCAAATGGGGGAGCCGGGCGAGATCGACGAGTATTGTCAAAAGGTCTTCGACGTGCTCCAAACCGCGAAATCAAAAGGGATGGTCGCACTCAAATCGGCGATTCCCTACGACCGGGGGCTGAACCTTTACGATTGCGAAAAAACACTTGCCAATGCCGCTTTCTTGCGTTGCATGGGCGGTCGGGCCGAGCCGTCGGACATCGAATCGTTTCAAGGTTACATGCTGAACCGGCTTTGCGAAATGTCGGTCCGGCTCGATCTGCCGTTTCAAATGCACACCGGACTGGGAAAAATGATCAACTCGAACGCGATGTGGTTGCAGCCGACGATCGAGAATCATCCGGAAACGCAATTCGTGCTCTTGCACGGCAGTTTTCCCTGGTGCTCCGACATGCTCGGGTTGGCTCACCATTACCGCAACGTCTATCCCGATATCGCCTGGATGCCGGTTCTCTCGACGGCCGTCGCCGAGCGGTTTTTGGACGAGCTGCTCGAAGTCGCCCGGGCCGACGGGATTTGCTGGGGCTGCGACACTTGGACTTCAGAGGAAAGTTGCGGCGCTCTCGCGGCCGCCCGAGAGGTGATCGCACGGGTCTTGAGCAAAAAGGTGGCCGCCGGACGAATCGGCAAGGACGACGCCCTGCGAATCACCCGAATGATCTTTTTCGAAAATGCCGACCGCTTGTACTTCAAGAGAGGGAATTAGTACGACAGCGCGGTTTCGCCGAAACCGAGGATTGCAAAGTCGAAAAATTTTATACCGACACGGCGATTCTCAATCGACTTTCGAAAACCGAAACGTCATTTCGAGCGAAGCGAGAAATCTCACCCTCGCTGAAAAAGCCGAAGTTCCGACCCTCGCGCGAGGGTGAGATTTCTCCTTGCGCGTTGCTCCAGTCGAAATGACGGCCTCGTTTTTTGCCCGATCATCAAATCCCAGCGACATCGCAATCCTTGTGTTTCACCGAAACCGCCGCTTTTGGGTCGGGAGTAATCATGGTATAATCGGCTTCGAAAACGTGCTCACACTTTTTTTCGTATTGCATTACCGGTCGATTCCTATGAAACCCGCATTGATATTTCGTTTGTCGTTCCTTTTTTCCTTGACGGTACTGCCGTTCTTTTTCTCAGATATCGCAACGGCTCAGGAAAAGGCGGCTCCCTCGGCCGAACAGCTTCAAAAGGCGGAGTTGGAAATCCGCCGGATCGAATCGCAACTGGCCGAGTTGAAGCAGGCTTTGGGGGAAACCCCCACCGCTAAGCCCGGCGAAACGGCCGTCTCTTCCCAGGAAATGGACATCGTTCGAGCGCAATCCCTTTCGAAAGTGTTTCGCGAAGCCTCGAAAAAGGTGATCCCGGCAACCGTCAAGGTGATGACCCATACTAGGCGGTCGGACCGGATCGTCCCGGAAAATCTTACTCCGGAAGGGATTCCCGGGATGCCCGGAACTCCCGCCGAAAGCATGGGAACCGGCGTGATCATCGACCCCAAAGGGATCGTCTTGACGAACAACCACGTGATCGCCGGCGGCCGGGAAGTCGAAGCCGAACTTTCGGACGGTCGAAAATTTCGGGCGG
>JAVBSX010000074.1:0-5429 GCA_031556455.1 Thermoguttaceae bacterium | reverse complement strand
AAATCCTCCGAAAATCTTGTCCACTCCCTGAATGAACGTCGTCGAAAATCCCGGGGCGAGGTCGTTCACCAAATTCTGGTGCGTCATGAGACGGATAAAGGCCTCCAAAGGACCGCCGCCCAGTTCTTTCAACAAGGCGATACTCAGCAAAAGTGTCTTGAAAAATCCCGCGATCATGACGCCCAAGGTCGAAACCATGGTCACCGGGCCGCTCAAAAACGTGCTCAAGACGACACCGTAGGCCGTAATCAGCACCATCTGCTGCCAAATGCCGAAAAATCCTTTCGCGAAATTCAAGGACACCCAGGCGTCACTGGCGCGGATGTAAAGGTCGGCCCGGGCGGCCCCGATGTACTGTTTGGAATCTCCGCAGCGGAGCCAGACTTCGAACGTCCCGTCGGAAACGATATCCTCGAAGATGTCGATTTCCTTTTTATTCAAAAACGAGGCGTCTTTTTCAAGTTCGCTCGCCGAGGGGGTGATCACCGTATCGCCTTGGGGAGTAAAATGACGGCGTTGAATCTTTTCCAGGAACACCGGCCGGAACTTGCGTTGGAGAAAAACCGATTTTGTCACGAATTCTTCCGTCCGAAACGTCGTCACATCGGCAAAAAGTCCCGTTTTCGGATTGCGCAGAGCCAAACTGGCCGCAATCGGTTTTTCAATATCACCCTTGGTCGAACGAAAAACCCCCAAGGTCATTTCGAGAGGCAGCCCGTTGGGAAAATCTTTTTCATGGATTCCCGTAAATGTCCAAAACGCGGCCTCACGATCCGTCCCCTCGGCAGCGGAGGCGTCGTTTCCCCAGCCGCCGCCTCGAATAAAACTGCGGTAACTCCATTCCTGCCCGACGTTGGTCGCCACATGGGCATCGAAACCTTCCTGGTTGCGGAAGAGAAGTTCGCCATAAACCGGCACCCGCGCCTGGAGCATCCCGACGGCCGGGCGAACCACATATCGCGTCATTCGTTCCGGGCTTTTTTCAACCGAGATTCCGTGAGTATGGCCGTTGACCATGTCGACGATCGCGGTGCCGTCGGCGAGAATTTCAACGGCGTGCTTGTGTCCGTTGGCGATGCGGGTTTCTCCTTTAAGGGTTACCCGCTTCGGATTATTCGGGTCCATTCCGGCGGCAATCGGGACTTCCGACATGTCCTCTTGTTCCGTCAAAAGATGGGTATGGTTGAGCGTCCCGTTGACGAAAAAATAGCTCATCACTCCCATCAGGAGGAGGATCATCGTTCCGACCACGGTCACACCGAGGATGCGGCCGAGAACCATTTCGCTCGGCCGGACCGGTTTGGTGACGACGGTGTAGATCGTTTTCGTCTTGAAGTCCGTCGGCAGACTGAACGCGCTCAGGAAGAGGGCGAGCAGGAGCATCAGGTAACTGCTGGCCGAGAGCACGAAAGAAAGATACAGTTTCGCCGGATTGGAACTGTTCGGATCGAGATACCAGCCGGCGAACATCAGGATGACCAGGAAAACGAGGCCTATGAAAAGGACTCGCCGGCGAATCGATTCCTTGATCGTCAATCGGGCGATCGCCCAGGTCCGCCGCGGAGAAAGGAGGAAAAAGTTTTCAAACCCCTTCAGCATGCCGAAAAAACAATGCCGCACGGAGGCAAAGACTCCGTATTTGAAAGCCGAAATCGCGAGGCTGAGGAAAAGAACGACAAGAAAAAGAACGAAAATCGCCAACGCCCAACCCTCGACGGCTTCGCCGATCCATTGTGAAAAAGGGAGAATTTGCTGTTCCAGGATCATGCCTCGGTTCCTCCTCCCCGAACACGCCGGCCCGGCCTCGCTTCGCTTTCCGCGATGATATTGAGAAACAGATCCTCCAAGGTCGTCGTCGGATGACCGCTGAAGACCAATTGGCTGTTATCTTCCGCGATGATCTTTTCGATCTTCGTCCGGGCGTCTTCGCTCAAACCCTTGGCCCGGATCTCGGTTTGATCGCTCACCTTGAGCAGGTCGTCGACCCGACCGAGCTCCTTGAGTTCCCCTTGGTACAGAATGCCGATCCGGTCGCAAACGTCCTGGACGTCGGCAAGGAGGTGACTCGACATGATCACCGTTTTGCCCCGCGATTTCAGTTCCAAGATCAGGTCTTTCATGTTTTTCGTCCCGATCGGATCAAGTCCGCTGGTCGGTTCGTCGAGAAGGATCAACTCCGGATCGTTGATCAACGCCTGGGCCAAACCGATGCGCCGGGTCATCCCCTTGGAATACTCCCGAAGCTGCCGCCGTTTGGCCGATTCGAGCCCGACCATGCTGATCAATTGGGAGACGCGCTGCCGTCGGACCGCCCCGGAGATTTTGAACAATCGACCGTAAAAATCGAGAGTTTCTTCGGCATTGAGAAAACGATACAGATAGGATTCTTCCGGGAGATAACCGATCCGTTCGTTCTTCTCGACATCGGTCGCCCCCTTGCCGAGAACGAAGACATCACCGCTCGTCGGGAACAGCAAGCCCAAAAGAAGTTTGATCGTGGTGGTTTTTCCCGACCCGTTGGGGCCGAGAAGCCCGAAAACCTCACCGCGTCGAATCTCCAGATCCAAAGCCTTGAGAGCACGAACTTTTTGCCGACCCCAAAAATCCCGATAAATTTTCGTCAGGTTTCTTGTTTCGACGACGATGTCCGATCCTGATACCATGAAGCCGCCTCGTTGGAATGATTAAGAGTGAAAAATGATATTGATAACAACGGAGAAAATACAATTTAATGAGGCCAAGCGATATATAATGAACCGCAAATGCAGCGACACCCCGAAGTAAATTACGGACCTGGTACACGTCCCACTGTGAAATCTGCCAATAGGACTAGTACACGTTGGGGTGATCTAGTACATCACCAAAGTCAATTTTGCGAATTGAACCGTTTAGGTGCCCTAACGGGAAATCTGCAATTTTAGTGTTGATTGAGTACTAGTAGGAACATAACAATTTACAACAATCCTGAGGCGAAAAATAGTAAGACGAAAAAATATTTCCCCGTTTTTTTCGGAATTCTTGAAAAAATGCTGTCCGTTTTTGGGAATCGGCGGTATGCTTGATTTCACAAGTCGGTACCGGACCTGTCTTTGTCGGATTTTTGGCAAATGGTGTTCGGCGAAAATCGAAAACAACCCTGTGTTACTCTCTACGTTTCTTTCTTGGACTTGTTCGCACAATAAAAATTTTTTGTTGATTTTTTTTGGTTTTGACTTCCTGAGCGGTCTTCCTCGACTCGCTATCGGCCTTTCCAAACAATATCGAATATGGCATCGGAAAACAAAATGACCCCGGAGCCTCTCAAACAATCTTCCCGATTCGAGGAAGCGCTCGAGTATTTGGAAAACCGGATCAATTACGAGACGTTTCGCTCGATTCCTTACTCGGAATTGGAATCCCGATTAGTCCGGCTCCGCGAAATTCTCGATTTTCTTGGAAAACCGGACGAAAAATACGCGACGATTCATATCGCAGGTACCAAGGGAAAAGGGTCGACCTGTATCATTTTAGAACAAATCCTCTCCCATGCCGGATACCGGGTCGGCCGCTTCTGTTCGCCGCACCTTCATTCGTTAATGGAACGGTTTTCGATCGACGGCGTTCCCTGCGAGAAGGAGGTCTTCGCCGAAGTGCTGCTCGAACTTCGCGACCGGCTTGATGCTTGGGAAGCAATCGCTCCCCCGACCGTGCGAGGGCTTCCGCCTTTGACGTTTTTCGAATTGACGACCTTGTTCGCGTTTTATTATTTCGCCAGGGAAAAGATCGATTTCGCCGTCGTCGAGGTCGGTTTGGGAGGGCGACTCGATTCGACGAACGTTTGCCGGCCAATCGCGACGGTGATTACAAGCATCGGTTACGATCATCTTGAACAACTGGGGCCAACCTTGGGGGACATTGCTTTTGAAAAAGCAGGGATCATCAAACCCGGGATTCCCGTAATTTCCGGTATCCGCAAGGCCGAGCCGCGTAAGGTCGTCCGGGAAATCGCCCGAAACAGAAATGCTCCTCTTTATGAAATCGGGACCGATTTCGAAATCGGAGACTTCGCGGATTCGTTCGAGAACGACTTTTACACAACGACATACGATTTTGCGACGACCTCGAACAAGTTTCGTTCTCCGGCCTGTTTTTCGGGATTGAAGCAACCGGTTTTCGGGGAACACCAGGTTCGCAACGCTTCTCTCGCCCTTTCGACGACCGCCCTGCTGCGTGAGAAGGATTGGCGGCTTCCGGATGAGGCGGTCCGTGCCGGAATTGCCGCGGTTCGGCTGCCGGCCCGGGTCGAACGACTCGGGGACAAGCCGATTTGGATCGTCGACGGGGCGCACAACCGCACTTCCGTCCAGGAATTGATCGTGACGCTCCGGCGAAATTTTCCGAACGCCAAAAATCGGTATCTCCTTTTCGGAACGATGCTGGGAAAAGATGTCGAAGGGATGCTTTACGAATTGCTCTCGTTTTTCGATTGGATCGTTTTTACCCAATCTTCGCTCGGACCGCGTTGTTTTCCCGCCGTTGGCCTGCGGGTGATCGCCGCCTCGTTGCGATGTCAAAGCGAAAAAGAGTTCCGATCGACACTCGACCGACCTCCTGGCGAGCCGGTAACGACCTTTGAAGAGATTTCCCAGAAAAGCGAATCGGATTGGGGAGACGCGATCCCCGATTGGCGTGCGGCATTGGCGAGAATCCGGAATCTGGCGGGGGAGGACGACCTGATATGCACGACCGGTTCGTTTTATTTGGCCGCCGACGTCCGGCAGCAGCTGATTGGTTCGCAGCTGTCGATCAGCGGAGCCGATTCCGTTTAGCCGAGCGGTGAAGACGCCGGTGCCCTTCCGGCTCCCCCCGATTGACAGAAATTCGGAATCGACGAAAATGGCCTACAGTCCTTATTGGAGGTTTGGGCTTGAGTGTTTTGCTTTCGCGGGCTGCAAATTTTGCGGTTGTGGGGAGCATCAAAGTACTTAATGCCGATCCTGCTTTGCCCCCTTCGTCTAGTGGCCTAGGACATCGGGTTCTCAGTCCGGTAACAGGGGTTCGATTCCCCTAGGGGGTACTTGGCCGTTTTTGGAGCGGTCGTCAAAGCCGCCGCAAGGCGTTGAATCCGGTCGTAACCTCCTGCAAACGCGGGACGTTACGACCGTTTTGCGTTTCTTGGCCGAAAGATCGTTTTCGACGCTTTTCCGCCGATTTCCGCCCCTTGCCGACGCTGACTGCGCACGATTCTGCGCAATGGATTTTTGAGCCTTACTATCGAGAATATCGACACTTAGGGCGTTTTCGAGGGTGTTTTTGGCCTCGGAACGCGTTTTGGGGCGGACTTTTTCAAAGTCCTCGTTCCTGACACGCGCGTAATGCTTGAGAGCGGTTGCCGGGGAATGCCCGAGCCATTCCGCAATCGTGTGGAGTCCGAGTCCCGGATATTTACC
>JAVBSX010000037.1:0-3716 GCA_031556455.1 Thermoguttaceae bacterium | reverse complement strand
GAGGCTTGCTGCGACACGGCCGGGGAAAGGGTGGGGTTGTTGACGATTTCGTTGAGTACCTGTTCGAACGATTTTCGAATCTCCGTCAACACCGTTGAAGCGTCTTGGGGTGAGGCGGTTTGAAGAACGACATCGATTCGCGGATCCTGGAAACTCATGCCAAGGGACATGTATTGCCCGAGAGCCGCCGATTTTTCGAACAGGATTTTCAACAAAGGAGGCAATTGAAAGCCCGGCGGAATCGCGTTAAGGTAGTTCGCTTTCCCTTCATTCGGAAGACCAAGAAATCTCGCGGCGGCCCCTTCGTGTCGGGCGAAAGCGACATCGAGAAACGGAATCTCACGCGGAATCAGATTCTTGATTTTCGCCCGAACCCTCTGCTCTGATTTCGGCGGATCGGAAAGATAATCCGGGCTCGAACAGATCATCATGCCGCGGTCCTCGAAATAAATCGGGAAGGCCGCCCGTGTGATCTCGGCAAAGGCTTTGCGTTGCTCCGACGTCTTATCCCGGCTCGGCGAAGCGATCACGAAAGTGGTCAAGGGCGCGGATTCGTTGTAAAAGACCACGAAAAGGTCCTTGACGCCGGCTTCCCGGATCAACCGTTCCCGCATTTCCCGGTAATCCCGAAAAGCAAAATTGAAATTCTGTTGCAGTTGGCCCCGGAGTCGGGTCATCACCACGGCATCGATTTGGTTTTCCTTGAGGCTTTCCTCGACAAAAAAGAAAATACTCTGAAGCATCTGGTCGAAATCGAATTTTTCGAGATCGAAATGGGCGATGAGAACGGTCTGATCGTCGACCAAAGGGCCGATTGTTTCGGCAAAAGGCGAGGCGACCGTTTGAGCATCCGGTTGCGGCTCCTCGGTGGGCTGGGCAAACGCGGCTCCGCCAAAAAAGAGCAACATCGACACAACGGAAAACCATAAAACGGATTGTCGCGCAATATTCATTATTATCAGGAGGCGAAATTGAGGGACCGGAATCGGAAAGCGAAAAAGAACAATTGGACTTCCTCGATCATAGAGGGCGGCCCCCGATTTTTCAAGATGCGGCGGGCGGAATCACGAAAATCAAAGATTGAAGCGTCCTACGAGCCGGGTGCTGTGCACCCGACCGTCTCCCTCTTGGAGCAGTTTTCATTTTTCGGGGGCGGTACGGTCGGGACCGCAGGTCCCGGCTCGTGATTGAGGCTTTTCTCAATCGATCGGGTTTTTCCGCTTGATCGCGGCGTCGATCAAAGCGGTAAACAGCGGATGCGATTTCGTCGGCTGCGATTTGAATTGCGGATGATACTGAACCGCGAGAAACCAGGGATGGGAAGGAATTTCGACCGCCTCGACCCGAGAACCGTCGGGAGAAGCACCCGAAAAGACCATAACCCCGCTTTGGGCGAAGGTTTCCCAGTATTTGTTATTGAATTCGTAACGGTTGCGAAACCGTTCGGACACCTGGTCGTTTCCGTAAATTTCCGCGATCAGGCTCCCGGCGATCAGGCTGGTCGTATGCGCCCCGATTTTCAAGGTCCCTTCCCCGATCGTTTCGTTTCGGTGTTCGTCGAACAAACAAACGATCGGATTCGGCGTGTCTTTATCGTACTCCGTCGAATTCGCCCCCTCAAGGCCGAGGACGTTGCGGGCGAACTCGATCAACGCGCATTGCATGCCGAGAGAAATGCCGAGGAAAGGGATGCCCCGTTCCCGCGCGATGCGAACGGCTTCGATCTTTCCTTCGATCTCCCGTTCGCCGAAACTGCCGGCGACGAGAATCCCGTCGGCGTTTTCGAGCAGGTGCTTCGTATCGCTTTGCAGGACCGATTCGCTCATGATCCGTTGAATTCGGACCTGGGCCCGGTTCGCGCTGCCGGCATGATCCAACGCTTCGTACACCGACTTGTAGGCGTCGCGGTGATCGGCATATTCCCCGACGACGGCAATCGTAATTTCATGTTCCGGATGCCGCATCCGATGCAACAGCTCATGCCAATCGGAAAGGTCCAGTTGACCGACGTTGCCGATATGCAGCTTGTCGATGATCAACTGGTCGATCTTGTTGTCCGAAAGGCTGACCGGAACTTCATAGACGGAAAAATCCTTGTCCTTTTCCTCGATCACGGCCTCGGTTTCGATATTGCAATACAAACCGATCTTCGCCCGATCTTCCCGGGAAAGCGAAACCTCGCTCCGACAAACAAGAATATCGGGCTGTATCCCGATTTGCCGCAGTTGCCCGACGGAATGTTGCGTCGGCTTCGTTTTCAATTCCCGGGCCGCCTTCAAATACGGGACCAGCGTCAAGTGTATGTACAACACGTTCTCTTTGCCGACATCGAGGGCGAATTGGCGGATCGCTTCCATATGCGGGAGGCTCTCGATGTCCCCGACGGTCCCGCCGATTTCGACGATCACGACATCGACGCCCTTCCCGCCGAGTCGCAGGACGCAACGCTTGATCTCGTTCGTGATATGGGGCACGACCTGAATGGTCACTCCCTGGTATTCCCCCCGCTTCTCCTTCTCGAAGACACGTTGGTAAATCTGACCGCTGGTCCAGGAACTGTCCCAGGTCAACTTGCTGTCGGTAAACCGCTCGTAATGCCCGAGGTCGAGATCCGTCGTGCTGCCGTCGTCGAGAACGTATACCTCCCCGTGCTGCGACGGGGAGAGCTTGCCCGGATCGACGTTGATATAAGGGTCGAGTTTCTGCATCCGAACGGCCAAGCCGCGCCGTTCGAGCAACATGCCGATCGAAGCACTGGTCAAACCTTTTCCAAGAGAACTGACAACACCGCCTGTTACAAAAAGATATTTCGTCATTTTTCGGGAAAAAAAGATTGCAAGGCGATCCCACTCCCGCCTCGTCAACGGAACATCAGGGGCAAACCCAAGGTTCTCATTCTATGAATATTTCTATAAATTCAATTACGCCTTACATTCTAGCGTCAACCCGAAAAAAATGAAGAGCCCGAAAAAGGGTTTCTTGCGAAAACCGGTTTTCGGATGCAGGGGTTTCGAAAAAAAATGATTTTGCTTTCCTCCTGGGAGCGTTTTTCATTGTTTCGTTTTTCAATAATTTTTTTGCGGCATTTTCCGCGATTGTCTTTCCGCTGACTTTTTCTTTGGCTATAATTTGCTTTTTGGTGATAATTCAACTGTTTGTGTTTGGAAACAAGATTTGCTGCGGTCGTTTCGAGCATGTCCCGTCATTTCGAGCGGAGCGAGAAATCTCACCCTCGCCGGAAACTCGGGTTCATCCCCTCTCGCGAGGGTGAGATTTCTCCTTACGCTCCGCTTCATTCGAAATGACGAAAAACGCCATTCGGCTGATATTATTACCACGTTTTTTGGTAATATTGGGTTGCAATTTGGTTCATTGAACCGTCTTTCTTCATATCGTACCATCATTCTCCTTCAACTATTCCCGGAAAGGATATTGCCCTATGTCGAAACTTACGCGTCGTCGTTTTCTGGAAGATTCCCTCTTTGCCGCCGCTTCGGTCGCCGCCGCGAGCTGCGCCGCCCCCCTGATCCAACCGACTCAGGCCCGGGCTCAGGTCTCACCCAACGAAAGACTCGGGGTGATGATCGTCGGCTGCGGCGGCCGGGGCGGGGACCATATCAAGTTGTACGCCTCAGACCCCCGAACGGTCAGTCTTGCTCGCTGCGACCCCGACACACAGCGCATTAACGAACGCCGCATCGACGACGTCGCCGAAC
>JAVBSX010000260.1:0-9798 GCA_031556455.1 Thermoguttaceae bacterium | reverse complement strand
GATTTTGTAACGGTCCAAATATCCAGGAAAACGGAGCGCGTTGTCCAACTGCACGGCCCGAACCGGAATGCCGTGCTTGAGTAGCGGCAAGGTCAAGCCGTAAAACCCGGAAAAAAGCGAGACTTCCGCCCGCGTCGGCCGCGTCGGATCGGTCGGCTCCTTGACGGTTCCCTCGCGAAACGCCGGCTCCGCCCGTTGAAACATCGCCGAATCGCCGAGAAAAACGCCGATCCCGTCAGTCCCCTGCTCCCACGAAACCTCCGGTTGGTCCATATCCCGAAGTTGTTGGAACACAACGTTGAGCATCGTCGCGTAATCGCCCGGAATCGGCTCGGCGTTCGGGTCCCCCGCCGGATACCGGCCGTTGAACACCCGGCCCGGCCAAGGGCAAATCTCGTAATACCAAACGTCCGGCTGCATCAGCGAAGAGACGAGCGTGCAAATGTAGTTCTTGCGGTAATCGTTCCAATCGTATTTCGGGTTGTCTTCGATCGGATCATGCAGAAAATACATCCGCTTTTCCGTGCCGCGAACCATCTCCTGCATGTTGCAGTATTCGAGGTAGCCGGTCTCGAACGTCCGCTCCGCCGTTACCCCTTGGTAGGTGTTTGGCGATCGGGCCGTTCCGGTCCAGGTTTGAGAGATCATCCCGTCGATTCCCGGCAAATCGAGCAACGAGGATTCGGGGGAAACGATCGCCCATTGCGTGTAACTCAAGAGGCTGTGTGTCGGGACGTAAAACCGGACCGGCCGGTTGTACTTGATGAGCGAGTATTCCTTGAGCGAACCGCAGAGCCGGTCCAGCATCCGGCGGTACAGGTATTGCTTCAGCTTGCTGGCCCGGTATTGGGCATCGCAAGAAGAATCGGGCCGAACCCACGGTTCGTTATAGTAAATCTGCCATTCCCGTTTGAAAGAATCGCTGAAACCGGCCCTCGCCCAGAATTCCGGCTCTTCGAGATGAACGGCGAGCACGCCCGAATCGACGGTTTTCTTGAGGCCGGTTTCGAGATAACGGCTGAAGGCGATCGAAGGAACCATATACGGCGTCGTCGGATCATGCAAAATCTGCTTACCCTGCGGGTCGCACTGGGCGTCGTCCCAATGCGTGAGCCCGTCGAACTGCCCGTCGAGAAAATCCTGGTAGTTGCCCCAGGAAACCCCGGTCATTAAATGCATCACGTAATTCGCCTTCGCCCAATCGGCGATCGTCGCGATCGCCGGATCCGAGATGCCGTACGGCATCGCGAAGTCGGTTCGAACATCGAACTCGGGACCGTAAGGCCCGGCCTGTTGGAACCCGGTCCGTTCGAGCGAGCGATCCCCGAGCAGATTCGGCATGATCCGCGTCTCGGCGGAAAAAAGAGAATGAGAAAGACCAAGACAAACGAATAAGGCGACGGCAACGTTTCGTAACATGATTTCGTTTTTATAGAGGGGTTGAACCTTGAGTGATGTTGTAATTTGAAAAAATACTGAACACGCGTTTCGTCATTTCGACTGAAGCGTAGCGCAAGAAGAAATCTCACCCTCGCGCGAGGGCCGGAATTCCGAGTCTTTCGGCGAGGGTGAGATTTCTCGCTCCGCTCGAAATGACGGTTACGGGGCTTTTTCGATAAGCAAACGACCGAAGGTATTACAAAAAACCATAAATCGAAAAAACGTAACAAACTGCTAAACGGTCAATTATTTTTGCAGCGCTTCGGCGATGATCGCGATTCCTTCTTCGGCCTGTTCGAGCGGCAGGTTCATTGCCGGGAGCAACCGCAAAATATTCCCTTGCGTGCAGTTGATGAGCAGCCCGCGACTCATACATTCCTTGACGATCGGGGCACCTTCGATCGAAAGCTCGATTCCGATGATCGCCCCGATGCCGCGGACGTTCTTGATCACGTCGATTTCTTCGGCCAATTTGCCGAACCGGTCGAGGAACAGCCGGCCGAGCTGCTTCGTCTTTTCGAGCAGCCCTTCCTTTTCGATCATTTCGATCGCCGCGATTCCGGCTGCGGCCGCGACCGGGTTGCCGCCGTAGGTCGCGGCATGCATTCCGGGCCGCAGGCTCGGGGCGATCTCCTTTTTCGCGAGCATCGCCGCTCCCGCGAGACCGCCGCAAAGCGCTTTCGCGACGGTCATGATATCGGGCACGACGCCGAAAGTCTGGTAGGCGAACCAGTCCCCGGTCCGCCCGAACCCGCTTTGCACTTCGTCGAAAATCAGGAGCAGCCCGTGCTTGTCGCAAAGCGCCCGCAGCCCTTGCAGAAAGCCTTCCGGCGGCATCCGGACGCCCCCTTCGCCTTGAATCGGCTCGATCATGATCGCAGCGGTTTCCTCGTCGATCGCTTTTTGAACCGCTTCCAAATCGCCGTAGGGAACGTAGGTAAAACCGGCGAGGAGCGGTCCGAGCCCTTCGTGATATTTCGGCTGGGCCGTCGCCGAGATCGCGCCCATCGTCCGACCATGAAAGCTCGATTGAAACGTGATGATCTTGTACTTTTCCTTCGCCGTGTGCAGTCGGGCCAGTTTGATCGCCGCTTCGTTCGCTTCGGCCCCGCTGTTGCAAAAGAACGCCTGCCCGCCGAAACTGCGTTCGGAAAGGAGCCGGGCCCATTCCCCTTGCTGCACCGAATACCAGGTGTTCGGGCTATGAATGAGGGTTTCAACCTGCTTTTGAACCGCTTTGACGACGGGGGGCGGGCAATGCCCGAGCAGGCCGCAGCCCCAGCCGGGGAAGAAGTCGAGATACTTTTTCCCTTCGGCGTCCCAGATGTACGAACCTTCCCCGCGAACGAGGACGACCGGATACCGGGTGTAATTGCCGATCACGTATTTTTGAAAAAGCGAGATGATTTCCTGGGTATTGGACATGGGAACGATAAGGAAAAGAAATGATCTGTTTAGCCGAGCGGCGCAGACGCCGGTGCCGAAAGCATTCCCGATTTTACACCTTTTTCGAGCGACCTCAAGTGCGAGCGGCGGGCTCAGGATGAGGATTACAAAGTCGTTGTAACCCGTCGGCCGCGCAAAAACGAAACCGTCATTTCGACCGAAGCGCAGCGCAAGGAGAAATCTCACTCTCGCGCGAGGGCAGGAATTCCGACTTTTTCGGCGAGGGTGAGATTTCTCGCTCCGCTCGAAATGACACTGCTGCTGTCGAACGTCGAGAGAAAATCGCCGCGTTGGTATAAAAATCCGACTTTTCCGCTCGATTCGCGATGCGGCCGAAAATATTTGAACTTGACAAAAAAACGAAAATCGGAAACAATCCTTTTCTGAATCAGGAACGTATTGGAAAGAGCTCTAAACGCAGGTTGCCTGTATTCTCTTCCCAAAATCATCGGCAAGGAGGCTTCGGAAATGTTCGCTCAAGGAGGTATCGGGCAGTTCGTCCATTTAAAACAGGTCCTCAAATCGACGGCCCATCTCGTTTCCAAAACGCCCGACGCCGACCTTTGGGTCGGTTCTTGCGCCCGCTCCGCTCGCGAAGTGCAAGAAGGGGACGCCTATTTCGCGACGCCGCCCGTTAAATTTTCCGTATCTTGCCCGGATTCCGAAGACGAATCGGCCGACCTTTGCACCGACGAAGAGTTGCGTCGCTCCGTCGAAGCGGCGATTCGCCGCGGTTGCAAGGTCGTCGTCGCCGACCGGCCGCTCGAAGGGCTCGCCGTTCCGCTCCTTGTCGTTCCGAATCCGACCCAATCCTACGGGATTTGCTGTCATGCTCTTTGGAACAATCCGGGAAAATCACTGCAACTGATTGGAATTTCAGGGACTTACGGCAAAACCGCGACCTCCTACCTGATCGCCGGAATGCTCTCCGAGTCCGGCTCCCCGGTCGGGCTGATTGGGACGCTCGGGATTTACGACGGCGAAAAAATGTTCCCGTCGACCCAAACGACTCCGCCGCCGGACGAAATTGCCTATTGGCTCATGCGGATGGTCTCGAACGGCTGCTCTCACGCGATTATCGAGGTTTCGAGCCAGGCAATCGCCGAAGAGCATCTCGCCGGGATCAAATTTGACGCGTTTTGCCTCACCAATATCCGGAAAGATCATATTGATTATCATCATTCCGTCGAATCTTACCGCCGCACAAAACTAGACGTTTTTCAATACGTCAAGAAAAAAGGGTTCGCCGTCTGCAATGCCGACGATCGGATCACGGCGGCGGTTTTGCCGCTCATCGACCGGCCGGTGTTGACAACCGGCGTCAAGAACGCTTCCGAGATTTCCGGTATGAGTGTCGAAAAGAACATCGGCGAACAGACGTTTTTGGTCAGTGCCGGACACGAAACCGTTCCGCTTCGGACAAGAATCATTGGCGACCAACAGATGTATAATTGTTTGACGGCGGCCGCTCTCGGGGTGGGGCTCGGAATCGATCTGCGAACGGCGGTTCGCGGGATCGAGCGGGTCGATTCCGTCCCGGGAAGAATGGAGCGAATCGATTGCGGCCAACCGTTCGGCGTGTTCGTCGATTCCGCGCCGACGCCGGAAGCGCTCGCCGGATCGCTCCGGTCGCTTCGGAGCCTGATTCGCGGCCGAATTTTCTGCGTTCTCGGGGTGGGCGGGGAACATGATGCCCGCCTTCGCCCGATGATGGGCCGAACGCTCGAAGCGTTGGCCGAAATCGGCGTGCTGACGGCGGACGAACTGCAAGCTCCGGGCGCCTCGGCGAGCGTCGAAGCGGTTGAAGCGGTTCTCTCGGGAGCAAAGGACTCGGGGGGCATTCGCGTGATCGAGGACCGGGCCGAGGCGATTGCCTGGTCGTTGTCCAACGCCGAGTCGGAAGATTGCGTGCTCGTCGTCGGTCGCGGCTGTTCCGACTTCCAACGGTTTTTGGGAGCCTCGGAATATACGTTGTGCGACCGGGATTTCGTCCGAAAATGGCTTTACGAAAACCAGCCCTGCCTTTCTCCCCTCGGCGGGCTGTTTTAGACCGTTTCAATCGACTTGTTCGGTATACCGAAGCCGGTTCATTGATCTTTCCGAACACGGCAAACAGCAGCCCGAAGCGTAAGCGCCGGGTTTGCCTCGTGTTCCCGCGTCGAAAACCGGGCGCTGACGCTTCCGGCTGCTGCATCTATCCGAAATTATTTAAAGATCAGTAACGGCGATAGACGGACGGCGCAAACGCCGTGCGAACCGTGTCCAAGTTCCGAAGTGCGTTGTTTCCCGAATCAGTACTTGACGCAGAGGGTGCTGAGCAGCGTCGAAAAGGAGTTGCTGTTTTCGCTGTGTCGCGATGGCGGACGAGTCCTGCCCTTTGTCCTGAACCGGTCCGCGGTCGTCCACGTTGGCCGGATTTTGCCCATGGCGGATTTGGTATCGTGGCAAACTCTTGAGCGATTTCGACCAATTCGTGATTTTCTGCGAATTGCATGACAAGCCAAGTTCACTCGTGGGATTCTTCGCAGTTGGATGAGTCTGCCGGAAGACTCGATTCGCAGTGCTTTATAAGGAATGCTTGTAAATTCGGATGCGGAATTCGCTTGAGTTTGCCAAAGTTCGTATCCTCGTTGTAGTCCTTTTTTTCCGATTCTTTTCTTCCGTAAGATAACTCAAGCTTCTTGCCTTGGCGTTTTTTGGCTTTCCCTTGCTTGCTCAGTATCGTCGGCGTTTCATAGTTGCCAAACCACAGCCCACCTGCCGCGGTCATTCGATTGTCACGAGCTTCCACCAACTCAATCATCGAGAAAATATCGTAATCGATGATTACAGGCGAGACTGTGATTTGATGTGGTTTTGTTTCTTCATTCGTTTCGAGACGGTAAGCGATAAGCAACATGACATCGTGGTCCGGCTCGACATTCTTAACCGTAACTTTCTGAGTAATCCGTGCCGACGGTTCTCGAGGTGTCGGTGGCGTTTTCATTTTGATGCTGGGGTTGTCAACAAAAAGAAGTTTCAACTCCAGTCTTTTACCCGAAGGATGCTTGTAATCTGGGTAGCCTTCCCGCTCTCCAAGAATCCCTTCATGCTTTTGTAGCCGATTCCGGGGATATCCAGATAGGGAATCATCGCATCCATGAGAGTACCCACTATTGTTCCTACCTGAGAAGGCTCAATCGTTTCCAGTGCCGCGACGGGCAATTTCAGGCTTTCGATGCGAGTCCCGATCAAAGGACACATCACAACCTTAAAATCATCGATATCTTTTTTTGTGATCCTTTCGCTCATCAAATTACTTTCCGGCAAAAAAAGTCCTAAATTCCGGCGGCAGAACTTCAACCAGATACACCTCCAAAACTTGACACCATTGAATCGTTTCGATAATGTCCAAGCGACGTTCACATGTTTCAACCTTTGACACATAAGACTGCTTTTTTTCCAGCCGTTTCCCAAACTCCTTTTGTGACCAACCCTTCTCCTTCCGCGCATGACGCAACCGAGAAATGAACTCGATATAGAGAGGATCGTGTAGGGGCGACATGGCATACAGGGGAATTTTTATGAAAGGCAACATCATGATGAATAATGATTATGATACGTCCTACAGATGAACCCAAAACGGAATATTTTGAGACTTCTGTCTGACGTCTTGACAGCCCGCTTCGACTCGGTTAGGATTTCAGTTTATCTTGCCACTGCCACCATCACCCGAGAACGCAAACATGGCTAAAAGACACTCGAACGAGATCGGCAATTTAGAGTCGATTTTTCTTCGCCTAGAAGAACTTGTTCTTGCCAATTCAGGCGAAGATGAGTTTGAAGAAATATTTAAACTAGTCATTGCCAAAGTGTTTGATGAGCGTTCCCAGAGGGACAAACGATTTATGGTTCACGAAATTGCCACCGATACAAGCGAAGCAGTCAATTCGCTGCTCAAGGAAGCGAGAGCCGCATGGCCGGGCATTCTCATCGAAACGCAATCCAATTTAACGTCGGAACATTTGGCGGTGTGCGTAGATGCCTTATCAAGGCACACCATTTCGAACGACCACATGGATATTTTGGACGCCTTTTTCGAATTCATGGTCTCCAAAGACTCCAAAGGCTCCAAAGGGCAGTTTTTTACGCCTCGCCATGTTATCGAGCTTTGTATAAGAATGATGCGTCCGAAGCGACACGAGGTCATCATGGATCCCGCTTGTGGCTCCGGTGGATTTCTCGCGCATGCCCTCCATTATGTACGTCAAAACGATAAGGCCATAACTTCGCAGCAAACCCAAAAATTCTGCGAATCAAACTTATGGGGGTTCGACATTGATGGACGTGCGATACGGATCGCAAAAACACTCATGATTTTAGCGTCAGGTTGCGAATCGAATTTTATCCGCCTAAACAGCCTGCTTCACCCGACTTCCGTTGACCTGTTTGGGGACGCAAAAAATGAATCGATCTTAACGATCGAAGACATTTGTCGCGGCCAGATGCGGAATTTCAAGGGATTTGATGTTATTTTGACCAACCCGCCCTTTGCTGGCGATGTACGGGAAAAACACCTGCTTCGTGGCTATGCCGTTGCATCAGGAAAAACACATATCGAACGAGATGCTCTATTCGCGGAAAGATGCATTCAGCTTTTGAAGCCGGGGGGGCGTATGGCTATTGTATTGCCAAACAATAAATTCGCTACTTCTAGTTTTGGATTTTTGCGATCGTGGATAATGAAGTCATCTCGAATTTTAGCCGTTGTCAGCTTGGGGAGGAATACTTTTCTTCCACATACGCACCAGAAGGCGAGCATCCTTTTCCTGCAAAAACACGCTTCGGCCACCGAAAAAAAATACCCCATCTTCTTTTCTGTCAGTGAGCGGGATGGAAAAAATTCGAAAGGGCAACTTTTATTTCGTAAGTCCGAACGCTTTAATTACTGGGAAAATGTAGAACATGATTTTTCAGAAATTGAAAGCGGATTCGAGTCATTCCTTGAAAAAGAAGCATTGGAGATATGACATGGCATTTTCGTCAATCGTTGAAAACATATCGCTGGCATATCCGTGTGTCCTGGCTCCCGAGCGGTACGATCCGAGAAGAAAGATTGCCACCAGCGCTGGTTCAGTTTTGGTGGGCGATGTTGCTCAATGTATTCGGAAAACGGTTTCACGCATTTCTGGCTGCACTGGCGAGTCGTTTGTTTTGCTGGACACATCCGACGCCAGAGAAGGTATTGTCATTTCAGATAAGCAACCCACTAGTGAAATCGGAAGCACCAAAAAAATCACTGAACCGGGCGATGTCATCATTTCCCGCTTGCGACCATATCTACGCCAAGTGGCCTATGTCGACCAAGAAGTTCCTTACTTGGGGGACTTGAAAATCCTTTGTTCAACAGAGTTTTTCGTGCTTCGTTCATCGGATAAAAAATGTATCGCATTCTTGGTGCCGTTTTTGCTTTCGCCCCAAGTTCAAAACGCACTGAGCGCAGCACAAGAGGGAGGACATCACCCGCGTTTTGATGAAACTACGCTCCTGAGCATGTCAATTCCCGCTTCCTTCCTTAAACGAAGGGAAGATATATCCAAGACTGTTCGAAAGGCAACGCATTTGTATCGTGAGGCATCACAGGCGATTCAGGAATTAATCAGTATTGCGGAACGTTCCACGTGAAGTACTATTGCTTTCTCCGGTTGTGGCTGTTTCATATCGCAGAACAAATTCGGTCGTGCAACCACCTGTAACTTTGGGGGCGCACTTTCAAAACTCCCATGTTTTCCTGCGCCAATCCTAAAATGTGACTGTAGGAAACGGCCCACTGGACGCTGCCTTCCGAATCAGTACTTGACGCAGAGGGTGCTGAGCAGGGTCGAAAAGGAGTTGCTGTTTTCGCTGTCGGCGAGTTTCGTGACCTGGCAATCGACGACCGGGCCCTTGACCGGGCTGATCAGGACCGTCGATTGTTGGCTCCGCAGATTGCGGATCTGCTCCAAACTCGGCCGCTTCAGATCGGCCGGGCTTTCGGCGACAATGACGAGCCGTCGCTTGCGGTATTGCCCCAACATCTGGGAGACGGTCATCGTATGGTCGAGTTTCTCCGACAGGAAACTCTCGACCAGATATTTCGCCTTTTGCCCGTCGACCATGTCGTTTCCGAAACCGAGAATCACCGCGCCCATGCCGAACGGTCCGTCGGCCAGCTCCTTGAACGAAGTGATGAAGCAGGTAAAGTTCGACTTGACGACGACGATATCGACATCGAAAAGCGCTTCCTCGCTCTCAGCCCGGGCGGCGGCCTTCTCGCCCTTGCGGTGCCCGACGTTCTTGACGGTGTTGCGGATCGCCTTATAGCGGTCGAGCATCACGCCATTGGGACCGACGACATTGAAAAAATCTTCCGTAAAGACAAACGTGATTTTGCGGTTGGTGCGAATCAAGCGGGTGACGAAATCCTCGATATTGGCGGCCATATACGAATAAAGAGTGGGAAGTGGGGAGTGGGAAGAAAAAGCGAGAAGGTCGAGTCGGAAACGGCGACTCGACCTCCCCGCTTTGCATTCGAAGCCGTCTGCCTTCCTATTGTATTTTGCGGAGGAAGACGTTCTTGAACTGCGGCTTCGCGGTCGGATCATGCTGCTGCAGGGCGATGTAGCCCTTCTGCCGGATCCGTTTCGTCGCCTCGGTGATCGGTTCAGGCTGCGGGATCGCCTGGGATTTTTCCGATTTTTCAACCGGATCGACGTAAATGTAAATCACCTCGTCGTTGACCCGGACGGTCAGCGTGTCCCCTTTGACGGTGATGTAATAGGTAAACCATTCGTCGTCGTTGTGCGGAGCCTTCAGGAGCTTGATGATGTTGTAAAGACTGGCGGTCTTGACGGGATCGCCGTGCGAGGCATTAATTTGCAGCTCGAATCCTTC
>JAVBSX010000276.1:0-8156 GCA_031556455.1 Thermoguttaceae bacterium | reverse complement strand
GAAGCAATGAAGGTCTTCAACGAGATTCAAGCGGAAGTCTCCGGCAAGATCGCCGCCGTTCTCGTTCGTAACGGCGAAGCGGTCGAATTCGGCAAACCGCTTTTCAAAATCGATACTCGCGGCTAGCCTCTTTTCGACTCCGGCAACGAGCAACAACGAGCCGGGACCTGCGGTCCCGGTTTCGTTCACAGCAAGAAAAATACCAACTCGAATAGACGCAAACCGGGGGCACAGCCCCCGGCTCGTCGTATCGCAGGAGCCCCCATGTCGAGAATACTCTCCTTCTCCGCCGTGCTTTTCTTGTGCTGCATCGCTTCTCTCTCCCTCAGAGCTGAACACGGCCCCGCTGTTTGGGAGCCGAAAGTCGAAGTCGAGGAGGACGTGTACACCGCCCCCAGCCCCGAAAACGGCTCCGGAGTGATGTGGTGCTTCGGCAACTCCTGCCTCGGTCGGATCGGCGAAAACGTTTACGCGAGCGAGCTGCTGCTCGTCCCCGAAGCGAAACCGCTCAACAACTGCCGTTGGAACCTGCTCGCGCGCGACGACCAAGGTTGGAGCCGCCTCTTCGCCGAAGACAAGGAGCGGACTCGCGAGCCTTCGCCGCTCGCCGTTTTTCCCGAGGCGAAAACCGTGTTCGTTTCGGCGAACCCGACGCTTTCGCAAGACCTGAATCAGTATTCCGGTCCGGCCCGACCGGAAATTTTTCGCTTCGATCTCGACAAGCAGGGCGAATCGGCGGCCGCGGCTCCCGAAATCCTGCGCCCGCAATGGGAAGGGAGCCCGCCGTTTACGGAACATTCGTATCGCAGTTTCGCCGCCGACGGAAAGAATCGGGAACTGATTCTTTTCAATAACATCGGCTACACGCACGCCGAATGGGCGTTTTTCGACCGGGACGGCAACTGGTCGGCCCGGGGGAAACTCGATTGGCCCTGGGGTGCGGAGTACCCGACGCCGAAGTCGATCCGCATCTGTTATCCGAGCGTCGCCCTTGTCGATCGTAAGGTTTACCTCTGCGGGGTGAGCGACATCGTCGAACCGAATCCGCAATGGGCGAAGTTCAAGGAAGAGTTGACCGGTCAAAAATGGGATTACGATTTCCGGCGGTTGTTTCTAACCTGGTCCGAGGACATCACGAGCGGTGAGTTCCAGCCCTGGGTCGAAATCGCGTCGCGCGAAACGACCTGCGGTTGGATCACCCCTTGCGATCTTCGGGTCGGGCCGAACGGCGACGTCTACGTTCTTTGGTTCGAGAGGGCGCTCGATTTGCGGCTGCGGGAGCGGTTTTTCCCAAATGAGAAACAATCCGAATCGCTTAACGTCGCCGTTGTTCGTGAGGGGAAGGTCGTCCGGCGTTTTGAAATCGCGAGAACCGACGAAGGGGAAAAGAAGCCGGTTGCGAATTGGGGACGGTTTCAGTCCGGCCCGGACGGCCGATGCTGGGTCGTCTATTTCGTCTCCGGCACGGAAGCGGGCAAGGCCGGTGCGCCGGACCGCAGCGTCGCGGAAAACCGACTCGTCGAAATCGGCCCGGAAGGAATGCTGGGCGAGCCGCGAACGATTCCACTCGAAAAACCGTTTTCGCAATTCTTTACGGCAATGCCCCGGAACGGCAACGAGCCGTCCCTTACGCTCGATTTGCTCGGCCCCATCGGCAACCAGGTCCGATACGCCCGCATCCGAATCGTGCCCGAATTATAAGAAAACGCTCGATACGGAGCCGCGACCCGCGGTCGCGTACTTCCCCGAGCGTAGCTCGCGGCTCCGTTCTTGATCTTTGCATAAAAAATCGAACACGGGAAGCAGCAACCCGAAGCGTCAACGCCGGGTTGGCCTTGTGTTTTCGCATTGAATAACCGGGCGCTGACGCTTCCGGCTGCTGCCCGATTCGAATTCCTTTTCTGAAAATCAGTAATCTTGGATGATAGGTTGCCGACCGTCGGGCGGCAACGTGCGCCGCATTTCAGAAATACAGGTCGCACCAACACTCGGGTTCAAGTCGGCATACGCCGAGGCGATCGCCCGGAGGTCGGTCGCCTACCTCTTCTCTTGCATTAAGCTGACAATGTACTACGCGTGATGTCCCGGAGTTTCCAGGCAGCCGAGTAGCCGACGAATCTCGTATTGAAGCTGTTCGAAACGGAGCGGCTTGTTCAAAAACGCGTCCGCCTTGATCCAGGAACGCTCCGACTCCGAATCCGTCGAAAAATGCAGGCCCATCTCGCTGTTGATGCCCGTGATCAAAATCGTCGGCATTTCCGGCGTCGCCTTCTTGATGTGGTAACAAAGCGTGAAGCCGCTGTCGGCGTTTTCCATCACCAGATCGACCACGGCCAGGTCGAATTTTTCCTTGCGCAAAAGCTCACCGGCTGGGGTTTCCCCTTCGGCTTCGACAACCGTAAAACCGGCGTCGCGGAGTTGCTGCGAATACTCGGAACGAAAATCGGGATCGTCATCGACGAATAAAATTATGTAATTGTTCATTGTGAGAGGATAGAGGACAGAGGATAGAGGACAGAAATCTGTGTTGAGGAAATGAAGATTGAGGATAGAGGACAGAGTACCGGAAAATTGCTTTCCGCTTTCACTATCCTCTATCCTCTATCATCTGTCCTCTAAACTAAACCAGCGGTTCGCGGGCGTGGTAACTCGTATGCAGAATCTCATGGGCTTTCGGGCCGTTCGGCTCACCGAGATATTCCTTGTAAAGCTGCATCACGTCGGGATTCTTGTGCGAGACGCGAAGCGATTCGCCGGAATCGATGTTGTAAAGCGATTGGATTCGCGTCTTGATCCGCTCGCGGTTCGTCGAATACGGCTGGCCGCCGCCGCCGACACAGCCGCCGGGGCAGGTCATCACTTCGATGAAATGCAAATCGGTCTTTTCGCCGCTCTTGATCTTTTCGAGCAGTTTTTTGGCATTGCCGAGCCCGTTGACGACCGCGACGCCGACGTTCAGGCCGTTGATGTCGAGGTGGGCTTCCTTGATGCCGTCCAATCCGCGAACCGCCTCGACGGCGAGGTTCGGGAGCTCCTTGCCGGTCAGCAGGAAGTAGGCCGAGCGGATCGCCGCTTCCATCACCCCGCCGCTGGCCCCGAAAATCTTGCCCGCCGTCGTGCGGACGCCGAACGGCGTATCCGCCTGCTCGGGAGCGAGATTCTTCAGGTCGAGACCGAACATCCGGAACATCTGCCCCAGCTCCCGGGTCGTCAGCACCGCATCGACATCGTGGTAGCCGTCGCGGCCCATTTCGGAGCGGGAGGCCTCGAATTTTTTCGCCGTGCACGGCATCACCGAAACGCTGAAAATCTTCTTCGGGTCGAGCTTTTCCTTTTCGGCGTAGAACGTCTTGATCACGGCCCCGAGCATCTGCTGCGGGCTTTTGCAGCTCGAAAGGTTCGGGATGAATTCGGGGTAAAAGGTTTCGACGAACTTGATCCAGCCGGGCGAGCAGCTCGTAAACATCGGCAGGACGCCGCCGTTTTTGACCCGGTGCACCAGTTCGGAGCCTTCTTCCATAATCGTCAGGTCGGCGCTGAAGCTGGTGTCGAACACCTTGTCGAACCCGATCCGTCGCATCGCCGCGTGCATGACGCCGATCAGATCGGTCCCGACCGGGACGTCGAACTCATCGCCGATCGAAATCGAAACGGACGGGGCGTGTTGGACGACGACGTGCATTTCCGGATCTTCGATCGCTTCCATAACACGCTCGATATGCGATTTGCCGATCAGCGCCCCGGTCGGACAGGCCGTGACGCACTGTCCGCAGTTGACGCAACTCGAAATGTTGAGTCCTTCGTCGAACGCGGTGCCGACCTGAGCTTTGGAACCACGGCCGATGAAATCGATACAGGCGACGCCTTGAATTTCTTCGCAGACCCGGACGCACTTGCCACATTTGATGCATTTAGCCGGATCGCGAACGATCGATTCCCCCGAGGTGTCGAGTTGGAAAACGTCCTTCATCCCGAGGTACCGTTTGCTGCGGACGCCGAGTTGTTCGGAGAGTTCCTGGAGCTGGCAGTTGCCGTTCCGTTCGCAGTAAAAGCAATCTTCGGGGTGATCGGCGAGCAGCAGTTCGACGATGGTTTTGCGGGCTTCGACGGCCCGGGTCGAATGGGTTTTGACCTTCATGCCGTCGAAAACGGGAAACGCGCAGCTCGGGACGAGGTTGCGTTGACCTTCGACCTCGACGACGCACATCCGGCAGGCCCCGCTCGGCGGGAGTCCTTCGATATGGCAGAGCGTCGGAACATGGATGCCGTTCCGACGCAGGGTCGCGAGCAGCATTTCTCCCGGTTGGGCTTCGACTTTACGGCCGTTGATTTCAATGTTGACCATGAGATGTTTATAGGGTTAAAGGGTGGTTGGTTTGCTAAATGGTTATTGTACGTCTTTTCTCTTAAAGAGCCGTGGACGAAGGCGTACCCGCCGCAGTCCCCGGACGGAATGGCCATAAATCCTCAATGCATTGAGTGTCATTGGTGTCTTTTGATCATGTCGTTGATTCGTTCTTTCTTCATCGCTTCTACGTTTTCCATTCCGCAATCCTTGAGAATCCCGGAATACTTTTCGACAAATTCCCGCATTGTAGACCGTTTGGGAGTCGTTTCTTTTTCGAGGACGATCTTGAACGGCACGCCGCGCAACTCTTCCGGCAACGGAATTGTCACCGTCGTCTCCCCGCTCGCCGGAAAATGAAATTGAAATGTCGTCATGATTGTTTTTTTACATTATTCCGCAACCAGTTTAAGCCCGTCGATTTGCTCGAAGTGCTTGAGATTCAGTATTGCCAGTTCTGACCGGAGGGTAACGGCGGTTGCCGCGATGCCGAGGTCGAGGAAATCTAGGTTGATCCGCCGGGAACGCAACTCTTTCCAAATACCCGCCGCCGCATGTGAGCAGGCCACGTCGAAAGGGACGATTTCGAATTTCGAAAAAAATTCGTCCCAAAACGACGCCTGCCCCGGCCATACTCCTTTGTGAATCTCGTAATGCGTAAACATCGAAATCGCAAGTTTTTCATTCCGCCGCATCAGGATTGCGAGTTTTGTTTCCTCTCTGTTTTTTGACCGAAAATGATCGATCAGCAAAGACGTATCAATCAGGATCATTCCACCAATCCTCTCGCGCCGCGACGCTTTCGTTGATCCACTTGCGTGTTTCCAACCATTCGTTATACTCTTCATCGCTCATAACCGGAGCGTTATTCAGGAGTTCGATCAGTCGCTGCCGTCGTTCTTCGTCTTCCTTGGTCCATTCGGAATCATCTCCCCGATCATGGGCCTTGACGCTGATGTCAATGTCCCGATCCCGCAACTCGTCCGGCAACGTGATCGTCACCGTTCCGCTTGCACTCGCCGGAAAATGGAATTGGTACGTCGTCATAAACTCCTCCCTATTTCACAACGCCCTTTCGAACAGTTCCGCGACTTCGGCGGCTCCGGCCTTGCGCGGGTTCGTCGCCAGGCAGGCGTCTTTTAGGGCGTTGGCGGTCATCGTCGCGATATCCTCTTTCCGGACGTCTATGCCGTGCTTTTTGCCGAGCGCGACCAAACCTTCCGGAATGCCGACATCCTCCGAAAGCGTCCGAATCGCATCGAGACACATATCGGCAGCTTCGCGGTCGGAAAGCCCCTCAATGTCTTCTCCCATGATCTGCGCCAGCCTCGCGAACCGTTCGACCCGAGCGATCAGGTTGAATTCCTGGATCACCGGCAGGAGCACCGCGTTGCATTCCCCGTGCGGCAAATCGTAAAACCCGCCGAGCTGGTGCGCCATCGCGTGCACGAGCCCGAGGCTCGCGTTGTTGAACGCCATGCCGGCGAGGTATTGGGCCTGCATCATCATTTCCCGGGCCTGGAGGTCATCGCCGTCGGCCACCGCCCGCCGGAGATATTGGAAAATCACTTCGATCGCCTTTTCGGCGCAGGCATCGGTCATCGGCGTCGCGGCGGTCGAAACGTACGCTTCGACCGCATGTGTCAGGGCGTCCATCCCGGTCGCGGCGGTCAGCCCTTGCGGCATTTTGACCGTGAGCAGCGGATCGTCGATCGCGAGCGTCGGCGTCACCCGCCAGTCGACGATCGCCATCTTGACCTTACGCGAAGTGTCCGTGATGATGCAGAACCGCGTCATTTCCGAAGCGGTCCCCGAGGTCGTGTTCACGGCGACCAGCGGCGGCATCGGCTTGCTCGACCTGTCGAGCCCCTCGTAATCGGCGATCGCACCGCCGTTGGCGACAACCAGCCCGATCCCTTTCGCGCAATCGTGCGGACTGCCGCCGCCGAGCGAAACGATTGAATCGCAGCCGTGCTTTTTGTACGCTTCTGTTCCCGCGAGGACGTTCTTGTCCGTCGGATTCGGGACCGCTCCGTCGAACACGGCGAACTCGCAGTCCGCCGCGCGAAGGAGCTCTTCGATCCTCGCGAGGATGCCGCAATCGACGATCCCCTTGTCGGTGACGATGAGCGGCTTCTTCACGCCGAGGGTCTTCAGCTGCGCGGGAATCTCCCGATGAGCGCCGATCCCGATCCGCGTCACGCAGGGAATGTAAAACCCGTAAACATTATCTTGTGCGAGCATGGGATTAAGGGTGGTTAGGGTTGAGCGTTGTCAGGGCTTTGGTATTTCGTTTTCACGTTCAATCCATTGATTCCTTTGAAATCAAATTTTTTACTTCCGTCTTTGCAGAAATTCTTCCATCTCCTCTTCAGAGTCCCATAAATCGGAAAGGAACCCGAAATACTTGTCCGGATCAGTACAAATTTTCGGCCCACCCTGTTCGGCGGCGATTTCATCGAGCGACTTCGTTCTCCAAAAATCGTCGTCGTTTTCCGGCAGCTTCGAATGTCGCGGCTTTTTTAGGAGAATCACTTCGATTTCGTTTCCGCGCAGCTCTTCCGGCAACGGAATCGTCAGCGTCGGTTCCCCGCTCGCCGGAAAATGAAACTGGTAGCTCGTCATGTCATTTTTCCTTACGATATTCTGCAACCACATTCAGTCCGGCAATGTCCTTGAAATGCTCCGCGTTATGTGTGACCAGCGGCAACTCGTAGGCGAGCGCCGTCGCCGCGATCAACGCATCCGGAACGGAAACCGGCTTCTCGCGCTCGCGGCCCGAATCCGTCCGAACAGTTCGCAAATTCGGTTGTTGAACCGTATCGTCGGATACGTGGCAACGGCGCCGACGATTTTTTTCGCGCTTCGTGTTTCAATTCCCACCCGGAACGCCCCTTCGTACAATTCGGCAACCGTCATGAAGGAAACCACCGGCTTTTTCCCTTCGATATGCGGTCGGTAACGCTGGGCGTTAAGGAACTTCGTTGATCAGGTAGATCACGATGTTCGTATCAAGCAGGACGGCATTTTCGTTAGCGGTAATTGTCAACGTCTTCTCCGATCGCTTCGAGGAATTTGAAAAATTCTTCTTCGGAATCCCATGCCGGTTCGGACGGCATCAATTCTTCCAGGGAAACGACCGTTCTCGCTCCTTGTTCTTCCAGGATTTCTTTTAGTGGTTTGAAACGGTAAAAGTCGTCATCGATCATCATTCCATCGTCTTGAGATTGCTTTATGACAACGACTTTCGTTCCGCGAAACGCTTCCGGTAACGTCACCGTGCCGTCGTTCGGAACGTCGATCTGACAGGTTGTGCCAAACATGCAAAACTCCTTATCGAAAACCGTTCATCTTTAAATCACACTTTTTCGACCGCTCCGAAGCGGCAGGCGTCCATGCACGCGCCGCAGGAAATGCACTTCTCGGCGATGATGTGGTGCGGGTTCTTGACCGTGCCGACGATCGCTTCGGACGGACATTTCTTCGCGCACAAAGTGCAGCCGGTACATTTGTCCGTGATCTGGTACGTGATCAGCTCGACGCACGCCTTCGACGGGCAGTTCCGGTCGTAAACGTGGGCCTCATACTCGTGCCGGAACCAACGGAGCGTCGAGAGCACCGGGTTCGGAGCCGTCTGCCCCAGCCCGCACAAGCTCGTGTCCCGAATCACTTCGGCCAGTTCCTCCAAATGCACCACGCTTTGGAAACGCTGGAGCGTCTGGTTGCGCGTTTCGTTCCGCCGGCCCCGGGTGATCCGGTTGAGCGTCTCCAGCATCCGGCGGGTTCCTTCGCGGCACGGAATGCACTTGCC
>JAVBSX010000245.1:0-13038 GCA_031556455.1 Thermoguttaceae bacterium | reverse complement strand
TGTTCTTGCTCCGCGACCGTGTTCGGCCCGGCAGTTGACGATCCAACGTTCCAGGGTGGCCCGTGAGATATCGCCCAAGGACTCGATCCGAGCCTCGGCAAAGAGCCGGGGAATCATCTTTTCGTCGTCGCGTATCTGGCGTTCGCCGACCCCCTTGGCCCGCTGAGACACGTAAAAATCGGCGAGGTGTTTTTCGACCGGATCATTACGGACTTTGGACACGTCGATATCGCCTCGCGAAAGTGCTCCGGCTCGAATCTGTGCGACTTCGTTTTCGAGCCGGACCAAGACCTTGTTGGCGGCGGCCTTGTCTTTGCACTTGGTTGAGATGCGTTTGATCTTGTCGTTCTCATCAACATACTGCGCCATCCAAATTCCGGAATGAATAAGGACGCGGTTTTTTCCGGTAAGAGTCCCTGTTTTGGCCTCTCCCTTCGATATCCAGACAACGCGATCTCCCTTGGTTCGTGCTCCTTCGGGGAGCGGAATCGTATACGATGCTCGGTAGAGTGTTCCCATTATATTACCTCCGATCTTATACGAAAGTTTTCTTGAGCAAATCTTGTACTAAACAGATGCCAAACGATGCCATTTGATGCCACTTGAAGCATTATAAAGCGCCTAATTTGACAAATCAAGAGAGCCCAAAACGAGGCCAAGAAACGCGAAAAGACCTTGAAAACACTGCGTTTTTAAGGTCTTTCTTTAAATACCCCCGATTGGATTCGAACCAACGACCTACGGTTTAGGAAACCGTCGCTCTATCCCCTGAGCTACGAGGGCATATCACTCTCTGTTGAAAAAATCGTTTCTACAGGTGAGTGATAAGGTGATAAAATTTGATCCGTCGTCTTTATACCATAGCCGGTAGGGGCAGTAGGCTTCGCCCTCGATCAAACCGCGGCCTCGCTGGGCCGCTGCCGTACTGAAGACGGGAATTTTAAACCGGCTTGAGTATATTGCCCTCCGCGAAAAAATTGGAGCGGAGCTTCGAGCTCAACATTCGCGGTTTCGGGGCTTTCGTCGCTTCGCTCGGGAAGCCCCTTGGCTCATTTTTTGTGCGGAGCCCCGTATGTCCCGGATCGGGGGTATCTCGATTTCGTCTGTCGCCGCCGAGTCGGTCGATATTCTTACGATCGTGTCAATACAATTTTCGCTTGCCGCTTGATGCCAGTTCGTTACGAAACCTGCATCAGGGAGGTCGTCACCACGAAGGTGCGATCCTGTATGGTCAGCGTTTCCGGATCGTCGACCTCGAACGTGACGGCGCTGAACTCGATCCCCTTCGAATAAGAAATGTGATAGTTCTCCCCGAGAATCACCGAGGGAATCGTGATGGTACCGACCATCCAGGGCGTGTTGAACAGCCGCGTTTTCAGGCCGCCGCAAATGATGTTGGCCAGCTCCCCGACGCCGTCGATCACCTGGTGATTGATCGCGGAAAATTCGTCCTGCAACAATCCGGAAACCGAGAGCGTCGCGACCCGCTCGGGCATCGAAACCGTCATAAAACCGGTGCATTTCCCGTTCATCCCGATCATCCCGGTAATCGACGCCTTCGGGAGCGAGGTCGGAATTTTCGAGATTCCCACGATTCGAACGGTTTGCGAACACATTGAAAAACAATTCTCAACCGATTGAATGATCGCGTTGAGAATCACCGTATTGAGTGTAAAGCTTTTCAAACCGCCGCCGGCTTCCGACATGATTTTGTTCCTCAGGTTGGGTGGTGATATAAAATTTCGAAATAGGTATACCGCAGCCGATTTAAAATTTCCGTCTTCAATACGGTAGCGGCCCAACGGGGCCGCGGTTTGACAGGGGCGAAGCCTACTGTCCATACCGGCTACGGTATACCGTTTTATTTTTCCAATTCGTAGCGTTTGATCTTTCGGTCCAACGTCGTTCGCTCGATCCCCAGCGTTTTGGCCGTCAGGCTTTTGTTCCATTGGTTGAAATCGAGCGTCCGTTGGATATGCACTTTTTCGACTTCCTCCAACGTCAACGGCGAAAACGTGTCGCTCGGCTGGGAGCTCCGGCTGATATCGGTTTCTCCAGTCGTGCTGAGCGTGCTCAGGAGCAAGTCCTGCTCCTGAATCCAAGGGGAAGAGCTGAGAACGACGGCCCGTTCGATCACGTTTTTCAGTTCCCGGACGTTGCCGGGCCAACGGTGCCGGAGCAGGGCGTTCTGCGCTTCCGGGGAAAATCCCTGGTACTTCCGACCGGTCTCCTTGCTGTATTTATCGAGGAAAAAATCGGCGAGGATCGGGATGTCCTCGACCCGTTTTCGGAGCGGGGGGACGATGATTTCCAACACCCGGAGCCGGAAAAAAAGATCATGCCGGAAACGGCCCATCGCGACCTCTTTTTCCAGATCGCGGTTGGTCGCCGCGATCACCCGGACGTCGACGGAAATCTGGGCGTTGCCGCCGACCCTTTCGAACGGGTGCCCTTCCAAGACCCGCAGCAGTTTCGACTGGAGCATCGGGGTCATTTCCCCGATCTCATCGAGAAACAGCGTCCCGGTATGGGCCGCCTCGAATTTGCCCATCTTCCGGTCCGTCGCCCCTGTAAACGCGCCTTTTTCGTGTCCGAAAAGCTCGCTCGCCAAAAGGCTTTCGGAAATGGCCGCGCAATTCAGGCAAATCAACGGCTTGTTCCGGCGGGGGCTCGCGAAATGAACGGCTCGGGCAATCAATTCCTTGCCGGTTCCGCTTTCTCCGCGAATGAGCAGCGTCGCCTTCCCTTCGGCGGCGCGGGCGATCAGGTGTCCGACCTTTTTCATGGGCGGGCTGCTGCCGATAATTTCCGTTTCGACCTGAAGCAATTCGCGAAGGGTTGTGTTTTCCTTGCGCGCCTGGTTCAAGTTCGCGGTCAGCTCCTTTTGGCGGTTGAGCTGTCCGAGAGCGACGGCGATCGTATCGGCGACGGCGAGCGCGTATTCCAGGTCGTTGAGTTCGAGATTCTGGTGCTCCTGCATCGTATAAAGATGAACCAGCCCCAAGATGTTGGACTGATCCCGGATCGGGGCGGAGAGCGTGTTGTTGATCTCTCCGCCTTCCCAGGGAACGCTGCTTTTTTCCGTTTTCTTACGCGATTTTTCTTTGTCGTTGACGAGAACGGCTTCTTTTCGTTCGAGGACGGCTTTCGCGAGCGATTCGGAGATGGGGGTATACGCCGTTTCGCCCCGGGTTACATGAGCGATCAACCGCAAATCGGCCGCCTGCGGTTTCCCTTTGACGTTGCGGGGAAAGAGCCAAAGTCCCGCCCCGTACCCTTCGGTCGCGTCCAGCAACCCTTCGAGAGATAGTTGGGCGATTTCGTCGATTTCGGTCGCCGTCCCGAGAGAAAAAGCGAGCTTGCAAAGATCGGCCGCATCATGCCCCAACCGGGTAGTTTGAGAATCCGGCGCGGCGTTTTCGTCCTCGGTTTCCTTCAAAAACGAGGTCTTATTCCGATGATGCACGATCATCGAAGGATCGAATTCCCCGTTGCGGGGAGCGGAACCGGAATTCCTCTCGATGCCGAAGACGCCCGTACTGACGGTATCCGGATCGGGATATTCCGTATCTTCGTCCCCGGGAACCACCCCCGGTTCGAATTGGAGCACGGAATGCCCGATTTGAATCTGACTGCCGGAACGCAGCAAAAAAGGATTGGCGAACGGCTGGTTGTCGACGAGCGTCCCGTTGCGGCTCCCCTGGTCCCGGAGGACCCAATCCGGCTCCTCCCACCGAACGGTCGCGTGATGCCGGCTGCAACGTTCGTCGTTCAGGACGATGTCGTTTTCGGGGGAACGGCCGATCTTGACTTCTCCGGAGTCCGGGAGAGGGTAAATCGCTCTTCGTTCTCCGAACTGGGAGAGAATCAGGTGGGCGGCTTGCATGCTCATCAAAAAAACCGGAAAAACGTGACTGTTTTTGGCTTCGGTACAAAAACACAACGTCGTTAAAGAGAGTGTATTATATCGTACAATCGTCAAAAAAAAAGGGTGACGCTCGGCGAATTCGATTTCCGAACGTATTTCCATGCGTCGGCCGTAAAACTCGCGGACCATCAACAATGTTTCGATGACGAGATCCCTGTAGGTAAAAGGGGACCGATTTTTTCTCTGTCCGTTTTCGCTGGGGCATGCCAATACATGCCGCATCGAAAAACCGGGGCAAGTCGGCTTTCGCCGACGCGGCCCGCCCGGAGGTCGGTTGCCTATCTTATCCCAATCATTACTGATCTTCAGAAAAAATTCAAACGACTTGATCGGAGCCGCGACCTGTGGTCGCGGTTTGCCTCCAACCTTACTGATCTTTACAAAAAATTCCGGATAGGGGCAGCAGCCGGAAGCCTCAGCGCCCGGTTGTCCAAAACCAAAACCCGAGGCCAATCCGGCGCTTACGCTTCGGGCTGCTGTTCGCCGTGTTCGATTTTTTGCGTAAAGATCATTATAGACGAGGCAATAAAATTTGACCCGTTGTCTCTTTCACAATTTGACATGGGGCCGCGGCATTTTGAATTCCGCTGCGCTTCATACAAAATGTCGCTCCGTTTATTTTTTATCGCCAGCACAATAAACGGTCTTTGCGCAGGGAACAAACAAACCGCGTACACAGCACGGAGCTCGTTGTATTCGTCGGGAGAAGAAGGGCTCTTAGCGTTGCACTTGGAGTGAAAGTTGCAGTGGTTCGCCGTCGGCTTTGAGCGCGACGGAATCGCTTTTCGCCGTCGGGGACAAAACGAGCGAAACGCAAAGCGTCTCCCCCTTGATGTAATCGCCGAACAACTGCACCGCCCCGATCAGGGCGTCGCTGCATGTCGCGATCTCGACCGCGATCCGGTCGGTGTACTCGCAGTTCAGTTCCTTGCGGCGATCCTGAATCAGCCGGACCAGCTCTCTCGCCCGACCTTCGGCCAAAAGCTCTTCGGTCAGCTCCGTCGAAAGAACGACGACACAGCCGGTCCCTTGGGCGGCCGCCCAGCCCTCTTTCGCCTGTAAGCGGATTTGAATTTCCTCCGAGGTCAGCTCGACGGTCGAGCCGCCCGCCGCGATCACGACCTTGCCGCTCGCGTCCATTTCCGCGAGAAGTTTCGCACCGTCGGCTTCGGCAAGCCGCTTTTTGACTTCCGGGAGCAACTTGCCCAATTTCGGCCCGAGTTTTTTGAAATCGGGCAGCACGGAATAGGAAATGTATTTGTCCGCTTTTTCGATAAACTCGACCGCTTTGACGTTCAATTCCTCCGCGATCAAGCCGAGGTGCTCTTTGAGCCAGGAAAGTTCGCCGCGATCGGCGAGCACGATCTCGACCCGGGCGAGCGGTTGACGGACCTTGAGCTTGGCGTTCATTCTCGCGTTGCGGCCGAGCGAGACGATTTCCCGCATCATGCCCATGCGCCGCGAAAGTTGCGTATCGATCAGCCGTTCTTCGGGAAGCGGATAATCACAGAGATGAACGCTTTCCTCATGCTTTTGGGTATCGACAAGCTGCGACCAAATCCGCTCGGCGAGGAACGGGACGAACGGGGCGATCAGCCGTGCCGTCGTTTTCAAACATTCGTAGAGCGTAAAGTAAGCGTTGATTTTCGATTGCACCTCGTCCGAAGAGGCCTCGGCCGAGCTCCAAAAGCGGTCCCGGCTCCTGCGAACGTACCAATTCGAGAGCGAATCGACGAACGCGTTCAGTTTCGCACAAGCCGAAAAATGGTCGTAAGCGTCCATTAACCCGACGACCTCGCGGTTCGTGATGTGCAGTTCGCTCAAAATCCAACGGTCGATCTCGCTCCGCTTTTCGACCGGACGCGGTTTTTGCGAGGTTTCCGGATCGAAGCCGTCGATCTTGCGATACACTTCGAAAAAGGAAACGACGTTGGAAAGCCGGATCAGGAATTCCGGCATGCTCTCGCGGATCGCCGCTTCGCTGTACCGGATCGACGTCCAAGGGGTTTGATTCGCGAAAAGGTACCATCGCAGGGCATCGGCCCCGTATTTGTTGAAAATCTCGTTCGGCTCGCGGTAATTCCGCTTGCTTTTCGACATTTTTTGCCCGTCTTCGCCAAGCATCAGCCCGAGAACGATACAATTCTTGAAATCGGTTTTCCCAAACATCAGCGTCGAAATCGCCAATTGCGAATAGAACCAGCCGCGGGTCTGATCGATCGCCTCGCTGATAAAATCGGCGGGAAAATTTTGCTTGAAAATTTCCCGCGAACCTTTTTGGTGCGGAAATCCCCATTGCGCGAACGGCATCGCCCCGGAATCGTACCAACAATCGATCACCTCGGAGACCCGTCGCATCCGCTTGCCCAAGGCAAACGGCGAATCGTATGTGATCGCGTCGATATACGGCTTGTGCACCTTCAAATCTTCCGGCAGGTTCGGATTCGCTTGTTTGGCCTTGTCCCAGGCGTCCGTTCCCTGAATGCCCGGCTTTTCGAGCAGTTCGGCATACGAGCCGATCGCCTCTTTTTGGCCGGTTTCCTCACAAACCCAAATCGGGAGCGGCGTGCCCCAATACCGCTCTCGGGAGAGAGCCCAATCGACGTTCGTTTCGAGGAAATTGCCGAACCGACCGTTTTTGATATGCTCAGGCAACCAATTGATTTCGGCGTTGTTCACGAGCATTTCGTCCTTGAATTCCGTCGTCCGGATAAACCAGCTCTTTCGTGGGTACTGGATCAGCGGGTCGTTGTCCGCCCGCCAGCAAAACGGATAATCGTGCAAATACTGCTCCTGCAAAAAGAGGAGCCCGCGTTCTTTCAGGTTGCGGCAAAGGCCTTTGTCGGCGTCCTTAACCCAGCGGCCCTGGTATTCCGGCAGCTCGAAGGTAAACTTCCCGCTCGGGTCGACGGCGCAAATCAATTCCGGCCCTTCTCCGGGCTCGAACCGGGCCTGCTCGGCTTGCAAAACGTCGAAGTCGACCTCGCCGAACGCCGGGGCCTGGTGTACCAAACCGGTCCCCGAATCCGTCGTTACGAAATCGGCGGCGACAACCCGCCAAGCGACGGGAATTTTTCGGGGAGTGTCGGGACCGCAGGTCCCGGCTCGTAGTTCGCCTATTTTATCGCCGAGGGTTTTGTAATAACAATCGAACGGCGGCACATACCGTTTGCCGATCAGTTCGCTGCCGGAGAACGTTTTTTCGATGGTCGGAGTTTTCTTGACTTTAGCGGCGATCGGCTCGACCAAAGCGGAGGCGACAATAATCTTGCGAGGTTCTTTTTCTCCCTTTTCATCCGCGAGGGAAACGACGGCGTATTCCAATTCCGGATGCACGGCCGCGAATTGGTTGCTCGGCAGCGTCCAAGGGGTCGTCGTCCAAACAAGCAGATCGATGTCTTTCTCATCGACGAGCGGGAACCGGACGAACACGCTCGGGTCGGCGACCTGCCGATACCCTTGCCCGACCTCGCCGCTTGAAAGAGCGGTGCCCCCTTGTGCCCACCACCAAACGATTTTGTGCCCCTGGTACAGCAGGCCGCGTTCGAACAGGTTTTTCAGCGACCACCAAACCGATTCGACATACGATTGATGGTAGGTAACGTAAGCGGTGTCGAGGTTGATCCAAAACCCGAGCCGTTGGGTCAGTTCTTCCCATTGTTTCGTGTACCGAAAAACGCTTTCCAGGCATTTGTGTATGAACGGTTCGATCCCGTACTGCTCGATTTCTTCCTTGGAATGAATGCCGAGTTCCTTGCAGACTTCGACCTCGACCGGCAGGCCGTGCGTGTCCCAGCCCGCTTTGCGTTCGCAGAAGAATCCGCGCATCGTTTTGTAGCGCGGGTACAGGTCTTTGATCGCCCGGGTCAGGCAATGCCCCGGATGCGGCAGGCCGTTGGCGGTCGGCGGCCCTTCGTAAAAAACGAACGGCTTCCCCTCCCGTCGCTGTTCGAGCGATTTTTCATAAATCCGATTCTTGTTCCAAAAATCGATAATCGTGAGTTCCTGATTCGGGATCGATTCCTGTTGTGTTTTTTCCGGCTCGCTCATTTCAAGAAAGAGAAAGATAAAAGAATGTCAATTCTGTTAAAAAACAATCCTTACCTTTTTACCCGAAATTCCAAATCATTCAACGTCGGGGGGAGAATTTTCCCGCTTTCCTTGCCGAACTCCGAAAGATCGAAAGATTACGGCAAGTTACCGCGAAAAATCGGCGAAACGACACTCTTTTGCCGTGGTTTTGGGATTGACCTATTTCGGATTTTTTATCACAATTCATGTCTCCCGGCGGCTTGTGATCGTACAACAATCGGTGTTGTGCGGAGGATTTTGCAAGGAGTCTTTCCGTCGAGGATAATGACAATCTACCTAAATCATGTTGCACGAACCCAAATCCGCCTCGCTCTTGATTTCGACATACAATTGGAAGGAATCGCTCGAAATGTGTCTGCTAAGTGCGTTTCGCCAATCCCTTTTGCCTCAAGAAATACTTATCGCGGATGACGGGTCGAATGACGATACCGCGGAATTGATTCGAAATTTTTCGAAAATCGCTCCGGTTCCCTTGGTTCACGTTTGGCATGAAGACAATGGATTTCGTCTGGCCGAGATTCGAAACAAGGCAATCGCCGTAGCCCAAGGGGATTATATCGTCCAAGTCGACTGCGATATCATTATGGAAAAACACTTTATCGAGGACCATTGCCGACTTGCGAAACCGGGGGTTTTCGTCGCGGGAAAACGAACGTTTCTTTCACAAAGAAAGTCGAAACATATTTTTCAAAAAAAAGAATGGGAGCCGATTCATTTTTGGAGCTGGGGGGTCGACATGGCGCGAAGAAAAAACACGATACGTTCTTCCTGGCTTTCCCGATGTTTTTCGAAATGGGAGTCCTTGGGAACAAAGCGTCTCCTTGGAAAAATGGGGGCAAATGTCGCTTTTTGGCGAAATGATTTAATTGCGATCAACGGTTATGACGAAAACTTCGTCGGTTACGGCTACGAAGACGCGGATCTGTTCCGGCGGTTTATCCGTTTTGGGTTGCAATGCCATAACCTGAGACATTTGGCGATCTGCTATCATCTTTATCACCCGCCGCGACGTGGTGAGGTCAATCGGAAAAATCAGGAATCTTACCTTGACAAACAAAAAGCGATTCATTGCGAACTGGGAATCGACCGGCACTTGGGCAACCGGGAACATTTGATACGCCAATAAAAATTGAATTATTCCGTGTCCTCAGTGATAAGTCATTTTTGAGAAAACAATGAAACATTACATTGAAAACAAAGTCGTGATCGTAACCGGCGGGAGCTCCGGTTTCGGTTTCGAAACGGCGAGAATGCTCCTCGGCCTCGGAGCCAACGTCGTGATCACCGGCCGAAACAGACAGCGGCTCGAAGAAGCGGAAACGAAACTCGGCAGCGGGGAAAAACTGCTCGCGGTCCAAGCCGATGCGACCGGCACGGCCGATTGGCGGACGCTGATCGACCAAACGCTCAAAAAATTCGGCCGGATCGACGTTTTGGTCAACAATCACGGAGCGGGAATGAAAATCGCCTTAACCGAGGAAATGGAAGATGACGACATTCAAGCGATTCTCGATGTCAACATCACCTCGGTGATCAAAGGGTGTCGCGAAATACTCCGGGTCATGAAACCGCAAAAGAGCGGTCGGATCATCAACGTTTCGAGCGCTTGTGCTCATCGCGGCTGGGCGGGCTGGGGCGTCTATACCGCCGCGAAGGCCGCGATGATCGGTTTTACCCGCTGCCTGCATCGGGAAATGTGCGAGTGGGGGGGGATGGCCTCGAACTTCATTCCCGGGGCTGCGCAAACCGATTTTTGCAATGCCGCCAAAATCGACGGCTCCTGGTTGGAGGAATACCCGGTCGCCGAAGATTTCGCCCGCATGATCGTCAACAGCATCGACCTGCCCGAGACGACCGTCGTCGAGGAACTCCGTGTCTGGGGGACGAAACAGATACACGATGTGCTCAATCCTTATTAGCAGCTTAGCAAATTAGCGACTTGGCGGCTTAGCATTGGGCCGCTAGCTGCTATCTTCTAAGCTGCTAAGCCGCTAAGCCGCTAAGCCGCAATGTATAAACTTCTTCTCTGTTTACGCTATTTAAGAACGCGATATATCGCCTTTGCTTCGATCATCAGCCTGACCCTCGGCGTCGGGGCGATGATCGTGGTCAACGCGATCATGCTCGGGTTCGCTTCGGAAATGGAAGCCCGCATACACGGGATGCTTTCCGACATCGTATTCGAGGTTCATAACCACGACGGCATCCCCGACCCGGAAGGGCACATGCAACGGATCCGCGAAATCGCGGGGGACAAAATCGCGGGCATGACGCCGACGGTCGTTACCATCGGGATGATCCGTTTCATGTACCACGACCAGGAGGTCGCCCAGCAGGTCAACCTGATCGGGATCGACGCCCGAACGCAGGGGGATGTCAGCGATATGGCGAAATATCTCCAGCATCCGGAAAACCGACAGGCGATCAGCTTCCTTCTCAAGGAAAACGGGTACGATTTGTACAGTTCGCAGAGCAACAACCGCCCGCTCGTTCGCCCTGAATTGGCCGATGCCGGTTGGGGGTATCGGCGGACGGCGTTTGCCGAGCGGGAACGTATCCGCAAACTTCGTGAGGAGTACAAGCGTCAAAACGAGGCGACCCGTCGCGACGAACAACGGAAAATGCAAGGGCTCACGCCGGAAGAATTCGCCGCCGAAACGGCCTCCGCGGAAGAGAATCTCGACGAAGACCCTTGGAACGACCCGGAATCGGATCGACGGGACGCATTCGACCCGGCGAAGGAACAACATACGGGAATCATCGTCGGTATCGGGCTTGCACTGCGAAGCCGGGAAAATACGTTCGACGATAAGACCGGAGAATCCGGGGTCGAGGATTCGTTGCTCCTGCGGCCCGGTGATGATGCTGTGCTGATGTTCCCGACCGCCGGGAAAAACGTCAAGGCCGCGCAAGACGTTTTTACGGTCGTCGATTTGTTCGAAAGCCGCATGTCGGATCAGGACGGCAAATACGTTTTCGTGCCGATCGAAAAGCTGCAACAGTTGCGAGGGATGATCGACCCGGAAACGGGTGTCAAATTCGCGACACAGATTTTGATTAAGGCCAAGCCGGGGGTCAAAATCGAAGAACTCCGCGACACGATTCGAGGGGGCTTTCGCGATTCGATGCGGCTGTTTTATTCCGTGCGAACCTGGAAAGATTGCCAGGAAACGCTTCTCGGAGCGCTTTTTACGGAACTGGCAATGATCAATGTGCTGTTGTTCCTGATTTTCGCGGTCGCCGGATTCGGAATCCTCGCGATCTTTTTCATGATCGTGATTGAAAAGACGAAAGATATCGGCATCCTGAAATCGCTCGGGGCCGGCGGGCTGGGGATCATGCAGATTTTCCTGATGTACAGTCTTTCGCTCGGGATCGTCGGGGCATGCGCCGGGGTCGGATTCGGGTTGCTTTTCGTCGCCCATATCAAGGAGATCGCGAAATTCCTCTCGATGATCATGGGGCATGACGTTTTCGATCCGACGATTTACTCGTTTACCGACATTCCGGCGGTCGTCCGCCCGGAAACGGTGTGTTGGATCGTCGCCGGAGCGATCGTGATCGCCGTTTGTTCCGGAATTTTGCCGGCACTTCGGGCCGCGAGAATGAAACCGGTTGAATCGTTGCGGAGTTAGGGGAAGGCTGTCGTACCGTTTAGCCGAGCGGCGAAGACGCCGGCGTCCGAACGGGATAGTATTGATCGAGTAAGTTGCAGGAGTCAGAATAGGCGACAGACGTTTGAGAATGATTGCGGATCGGCGTCTTCGCCGCTCGGCTAAACATATTTGGTAAAATCAAGGACATGGGAAACAAAGACCAGCGATCGAATTTCGCGGATCGGAAGAAGGCGTCTTTTTCCGAGGTTCCCTCACTTCCCACTTCCCACTTCTCACTTCTCACTTCTCACTCCTACGACACACTTCTCGCCGAACGAGACCCGACGCTTCGAAAACGCCGGGGCGTCTGGTACACGCCGGAGCCGATCGTCGGTTGGATCGTCCAAGCCGTCGACGAATTACTCCGTCGCGAGTTCGGATTGGTTCGGGGCTTGGCCGATTCGCGGGCACGGCTCCTCGATCCGGCGACGGGCTGCGGCACGTTTTTGGAAGAAGTGCTCCGGCAGGTTCCGGAAAAAAAGGAATTTCGCGGCTTCGAAATTCTTGAAGAACCGTTTCGAATCGCGAAAGCGAGTCTGGGCGAAAACATCTTTTGGGAAAACGCTCTCGAAAAGCGGCCGGAAAAAGCGGCGACCGATTCCGTTGCGGTCGTGCTCGGCAACCCGCCGTTCAAGGGACATTCGGAAAACCGCGGCGAGGCGGTTCGTTGGCTTGATTCGCTTTTGGAGGATTACAAACGCGAGCCGGGCGGCGAAAAATTGCGGGAAAGAAACCCTAAATGGTTGAACGACGATTACGTCAAATTTATTCGATTCGGCCAACATTGCATCGAAGTGCAAGGCCGAGGGATTTTGGCATACATCAACAACAACGGATTTCTCGAAAACACGACCTTTCGCGGCATGCGGTTTCGCCTGCTCGAAACGTTCGACACGATTTTCGTGCTCGATTTGCACGGCAACGCCAAAAAGCGGGAAACGACCCCCGACGGCCGAAAGGACGAAAACGTCTTCCCGATCCAACAGGGGGTCTCGATCAACCTGTTCGTCAAAAACCGGTCGGAAGCCCAACGGCCGAAATCACAACGCCCGATCGCGGAATTGTATCACGCCGATCTGTTCGGAGAAAAAACGGAAAAATTCCGCGTCCTGCAAAATCGTTCGCTGTGGGAAATTCCTTGGAAACGGCTGCAACCGACGGGGCCGCAATTTTTTTTCGTCCCGAAGAATCTCCCGGACGAAGAACGATATCGGCGGGGGTTCGCGATCGACGAACTGTTTCGAATCGGTTCGGTCGGAATCGTAACCGGCAAAGACGCCTTGCTGATCGATTCGGACGAAACGGTGCTCGCCCGACGAATGCGGGCACATTTGACGCAAACGACGGTCCGGAGCGACCGAA
>JAVBSX010000182.1:0-5714 GCA_031556455.1 Thermoguttaceae bacterium | reverse complement strand
AATAGAGGAAAGAGACTAGTGGGGAGGGTAGGTACTTTCCTCCTCTGTCCTCTGTCCTCTGTCCTCTGTCCTCTGTCCTCTGTCCTCTGTCCTCTGTCCTCTGTCCTCTGTCCTCTACTCCTATGTCTCATTTCCTCCCTCAAGGTTTCCGTTTTGCCGGGGTGCATTGCGGATTGAAAAACGATCCGAACGAACTCGACCTCTCGCTGATTTTAAGCGATCGCCCGGCGACGGCGGCCGGGGTTTATACGCAAAACCTTGTTGCCGGGGCGCATGTGATCGTTGATCGCGAGCGAACGCCCGGGATCGGCTTTCGGGCGGTCGTCGTCAACTCCCGCTGCGCGAACGACTGTACCGGCGAGCAGGGGATTCGCGATGCGCGGGAAATGACCGCGCTCGCCGCGAAAATCGCGGGCGCCGCTCCGGAGAAAGCCCTCGCGATGTCGACCGGGGTGATCGGGACGATGATGCCGATGGGCAAGGTCGCCGCCGGCATCACAGAGGCCGGAAAGCAGTTGGCGAACAGTGAAGACGCGTTTATCCGGGCCGCTCGCGGGATGATGACGACCGACACCGTTGAAAAGGTCGTTTCCCGTTCGCTCGATTTGCAAAGCGGCGAACGGATCTCGATCGCCGGGCTTTGCAAAGGGGCCGCGATGATCGCCCCGAACATGCGGACGATGCTTGCCCTGATGATGACCGATGCCGCTCTCGAACCGCGGGACGCCCAAACGCTGCTCGCCGAAGCGGTCGAAGAGTCGTTCAACTGCATTTCGGTCGACGGACATACGAGCCCTTCGGACACGGTGCTCTTTTTCGCGAACGGAGCGACCCGTTCAGAACCGCTTCTCGAAGCCGACCGCAAGCGGTTCGCCGAGACGTTCGCCGAAGCATGTCGGGAACTGGCCCGAAAAATCCCGGCCGACGGCGAGGGCGCTTCGCACTTGATCACGATCGACGTGCTCGGCTGCGTCAATCGCGAGGCGGCAAAAACGATCGCCAAGAAAATCGCGAACGACCCGCTGGTCAAGACCGCGATTTACGGAGCCGATCCGAACTGGGGCCGGATCGTTTCGGCGGCGGGGACGGCCGAAGTGCCGTTCAACCCGATGTGGGTCGGCCTTTCAATTAACGGATTCGAACTGTTCCGCGACGGGACGCCGCTTCCGTTCGACAAGAAGGCGGTCTCCGATTCGATCCGCGAGAACCGGGACGTTTATTTCAAGCTGACGTTCGGGGAAGGGGGCTCCGGCATCCGATTCTGGACGAGCGATTTGACCTGCGAATACGTCCGGTTGAACTCGGATTACACGACCTGAGATTCGCGGGATTGCCGCCGGGCTTGTCGAAAATGCAACTCACCCGGCAGCAGCCCCGAAACGATCTTTGAAGCTCTATTCTTGCGAGAGCTTGCTCTTTTCGTCGGCGGTTTTGACCGCGGATTCGATCTCGTCTTCGATTCCGTTGACTCCCTTTTTGAATTCAACGACGCTCTTGCCGAGGGATCGCATCACGGTCGGAAGGCGGTTGCCGAACAGCAACAGTCCGACGCCGGCAATAACAATCAACTCCATAGGCCCGGGGGTGAGCCAAGAAAATAACGAAGGCATGGTTTTGCTCCTGGTTGTGAAAAAATCCGAAAGCCTCGCAAAAACAGGTGCCGTGCTTTCGGGGCTTTGTGTTAATAAGTTCGTGTTAAAAAAAAGACATGGTTTTTCATCCTTGAAGCGAAATCGCCTTGAGCATCTTGCGAAGCTCTTTTCCTCCGGCTTCTTCGAGAAGCCCGACCGTCTGAAGCTGTTCCTCGGCCGTTTTGTTGACTTGGGAATGAATCGCGGAATGAAACGAATTCAAAATAATGGCCCCGACCGTCAAAACGTAGCCGACGATGATCGTCGGGATCGAGCCCATAATCACTCCGATCGGGATCACGCAAAACACACTCCAATACAGGATCGTGTAAATCGGAACCGTCAGCTTCCGGATTTTCAACATCGAATTGTTCCGGGAATCCAAAATCGCATGCCCGACGGCGTGGGCGGCGATTCCGACCGAGGAAACATCCTTTTTCCCGAAAATATTCGGGCTCAGGAAAATCTTTTTTTCCGCGGGATCATAAATATTTTCCGAAAAATTTTCTCCTTTTTCAATGATCACGTGCTGGACGCCGGCGGTATCGAGTAATTTTTTCGCGATCTCATCGGCGGTTTGTGATGTCGTTTTTTTATGGGCTTCGCTTGAAACCCGCATCGCCCAAAATTGCACATAACAAAAATAAAGAACCAACGGGACGAGCGGCAAGGTGTAAAGCAAAATCTTTGTATCAATCATCTGGTTATCCTCTCAATTATAATATTTCTGGGAAAAAAAGAACAGAGGGTCGAAAAATCGAACGAAAACACACCAGGAAAATGGGAATAAATATCGAACAAAAATCGATTTTCGGTTTTTCTTGCAGCGATTATTCAGAAAAAGCAAGTGTTTCAGAAAAATCGAAAGCAAAGCGACCTCTTCGCGAATCCGAGTGGCAATTCCTCAACGAACGGGCATGCCGGAAATTCCGATTCGGAATTTTCTCGGACGCCTCACGGAAACGGAATTATCGCGCTTTTGCGAAAGAGAGTTTCACTATCGATCGTTTCTTCCCGGATCGACATCGTTCGATCGGCAAGAATCAAATCAAGAGGGAATGATGCATCAGGTAAATCGGTGCAGCACGGCGGGGGGTGAGGTTAATATTCCCGGCGTTTCGAAAAGAAAACCGATCGCCCGGGGTCGCCGTTGTAAACCTTATGCCGTTTTCGATGCTTGAGAAGCGAAAAGAAATCACCCGAGGTTCGCCGGAGAGAGAGGAGCGAAACGAGTGGGAGCTTTCGTTGATGGGCTGCGTTTTTTCCGTTTGCGTAAGGGCGAAAAGCCCCGTCGAGGAATGCTCGTCGGCTCGATCAAGATTGGCCGAGCGAATCTCCCGTTGTCCGGAAAGGACGAAGAAGGTCGCGAGGACAAAAGTCGAAATGAGGCTGAAACGAAAAAACACTGAAAGTGCCCCGAAAGAAAATTTTCCAAAAACAAAATCCCTGTCCGCCAATCGTCATTGATTATGAGCGTCTCAAGATCAAATCAAAAATTCGTGTACCGTATCCCGTTTCCGTCGGTCGTTACTTTTCCAAGGGACGAGCACCGTACACCAAATTTTGAACCACACCTGAGGCTGACATAAGTATAATCGGGTCGATTTTTTTGTCAATCACGGTGTTCCGAAACAGGATGATTGCAAAGTCGGGATTTCAGAAAAAATTTCGAATTGGACGAATTGGACAGCAGCCGGAAGCGTTAGCGCCCGGTTATTCAATACGGAAATACGGGATTAACCCGGTCCTGACGCTTCGGGCTGCTGTTTGCTGCGTTCGACTTTTCAATCCCCGTGCGTCAAGCAACTGAAGATTGGCAATCCTAACGACATGTGGTAAACTATCGCAATTGGCATACCGTAGCCGGTATGGGCGGTAGGCTTCGCCCCCTGTCAAACCGCGGCCTCGTTGGGCCGCTGCCGTGCAGAAGACGGAAATTTAATCCGGTTTGAGTATATACTCAAACCGGATTGAGTATGCCTTTTGAAAAAATCGCCTCCGTTCTCGGAATCATGATTCGCACTTTCCTTTTTTTCACATTTCTTTTTTGCGGACTGCCGATGCTTTGCGGCGGGGAATACTACATTTCCCCGGAAGGAAACGATTCGAACGGGGACGGTTCGTATTCGAAGCCTTGGAAAACCCTGACCCAGGCGATTCGGGCCGTTCCGGACGACGGTTCGAGCATCATCGCAAAAGATGGACTGTATGTCGGAGGACATTCTTTCTCACGTCATTTTGAAAAACCGTGTCTCGTTCTCGCCGAACACCCTTATCGTGCCCGTTTTTCTTCTCCTGCAATGAGCAACCGACTGTTCTATTTGACGGATGTTTCGAACATCACCTTCCGAGGATTGGATTGTTTCGGTTCCGGATCGAGCGAAACGGATTACTTGATCCAGATTTCGACGAAAAACGCCCATCACATCCGGTTTGAGAATTGCCTTTTGCATGATTCGTACAAAAACGATCTGATCAAAATCAATGCAAGGGCGAGTTTTATCGTTTTTTCGGGCTGTGCGATCTTCAATCCGATGCAAAACGGCGGCGATGAGATTTTCGATATCAATATGGTAACCGATATCGTGATTGAGGATTCCCTGCTCTTCAACGATTACCCGGGCAGCGGTCGGGAAGATACCAACGCCTCGCATTCCTTTATCGTTATTAAAAATTCCGGTTCGACGCCGGATGTGCAGCGACGTGTCGTTCTTCGTCGCAACATCTTTTTCAATTGGTCCGGCCGAAACGACCAGGCGTTCGTCCTGCTCGGGGAAGATGGGCAGCCGTTTTACGAAGCCCAGGACGTCTTGATCGAGAACAACCTGTTCCTTTATAATTCGTCGTATCCGTTTTGGGGAGCCTTGCTTTTCAAGGGGGGAATGAGGAATGTCGTCGTCCGGGCGAACACGATCACGGGACACCCGACGACCGCCGCCGATCGGGGAGGAGCCGGATTTTTTTTGATCAACTGCTACACGTTTGAAAACAGCCCTCTGCAAAGCGAAATGGTTTTCGCCAACAACCTTTGCTGCGACAATACGGGAAAGATGCCCCGCTTCGCGATCGCCCTGGGCAAGCGGTTTGCCGCCGACGGAGTTCGTTTGCACAACAACGTTTATTGGAACGGCGGGAAACCGATTCCGTCGCGGCAAGACCCGAAAAATCGACCGGAAGAAAACGATGCGGTCGCGCCGATCAACGACACAAGGGCGGTTTTGACCGACCCCCGGTTGCCCGATGTTCCGCTCGAATCGCTCGCTCCGGGCTGGGATCCGGAAACCAGGCTGTTCCGTTCCGGCGGCAAAACGATCCGGGAGGAGTTCGAGCGTCTGGTTAAAACTTATGCCGTTCCCGGGGGCGGCAGCTCGGCAATCGGCGGGGCCGATCCCACCGAAATGCCGAAAGACGACATTCTCGGCAAATCGCGAGATTTGAAAAAACCGGATATCGGCTGTTATGAAAGCGAAAAATAAGAAGGCAATAGAGAAATGATCGAAAGCATGTTTGAGGAATTGTTTTCCAATCCGGCGACGCAATGGGTCTACGGAATCGCCGGAACCGCGATTTTGATCGCGATCGCCTATTACGTTCTCGGCAATATGCGAAAGGAAATCCGCACGCCAATGCCGACGGAAGAAGACCACTTGATCGAATTCGAACGAATGCACCGAACCGGCGTCCTCAATGCCCAGGAATTCCGAAAGGTCAAAAAACAATTGGGCGCAAAAATCGTCGAAAAGGCGAAATCGGAATTCGAAAAATCCGAAGACGAGGACGAAGAGGAAACCGAAAAGGAAGCCGATTCCGGTTAGGAACCGTATCAAAACAACCTTTACAGTTGCACAAAAAATCGAACATTTTCGTTGTCGGTTTTTTTAACACGGAACACACGGAAAGGCGGAAAATCACGGGATTATGTAATACCTCAGCCGTTTGGAGTTTTTTGAAATCAAACCCCACCGTTCGTCATTTCGAGCGGAGCGCAAGGAGAAATATCACCCTCGCCGAAAGGGCTGAAATCAGCCGTGCGCGCGAGGGTGAGATTTCTCCATGCGCTCCGCTTCAGTCGAGATGACGAAA
>JAVBSX010000129.1:0-5623 GCA_031556455.1 Thermoguttaceae bacterium | reverse complement strand
AATTTCTTTGCCACGGTTTGCACGGAAATATCTCGGAGGGGGAAATTCCGTGTCACTCCGTGTTTTCCGTGGCTTAAATTTTAATTGGCGTATCGTTCGATCTGAATGTGAGGATGTGCCCCGAAATTGACGAGCAAACCGAGCTTGTATCCGGTTGCTTTTAGGTAATTGATGATCTGGGCCCTGGTGTTCCGAGTGAATTTTTGCAACTCCCTTGATTTCGACAATGATTTTTTCGAAACAAACGAAATCCGGTTTGTATGTTTGTCGAAGTTGTGATCCTTTGTAATGGAGTATCAATTCCCTGCTGGGATTGAAAAGGGATGTTTCTGGTATTAAATTCACGTTCCAAGCATTCCTGATAAACCGCCTCAAGGTAGCCGTTTCCCATTTCCTTATAAACTTCCAGGCAAGCGCCGCGAATTTGGTAGGTTTCCTCTTCAAAGATCAGATTCGGCATTGTCATTCTTTCATAAATCTTGCCACGGAAGGCACGGAAATATCACGGAGGAAGCATTTTCCGTGTCCTTCCGTGTTTTCCGTGGCTAAAACCCCATATCACGCTCTTAGCGGTTCGGGTTCCAGTCGGGGTACTCGTCGTTTTGCGAAGAAGCGACTTTCGCCTGGGTCGGCTCCCCGGACACCACGGTTGCGGTTCCCTGTTCCGAGACGACAAGGTTCGACGGTTCCGCAAGCAGCCCGACCTGCCGGTTCGCCGTAGGAACGGCCTGCCGGTTGGGCACGACGCCCACCTGTCGATTGGGGACCGGTCGGAAAAGCGAATCGTGCGATCGGGCGGCGATGTTGCCGCGATTGAGGTTTTGCGAGGGAACTTTTTGAGAAGGGACCCGTCGCTGGTTGGCGATGTTTTTGGAAGGCATTTGTTTTTTCGGCATCATCTGCGAACGCGGGTCGCCGATGATCCCCGGCAGCCTGTTCGAAGGTTGCAACACCTCGCCGTTGGACGAGGGGGCTGAGATCGAGGGCGGCGTCGGTTCCTCGTCGTTCTCTCTCGGCGATACGCCTTGCTCGGCCAGCATTTCCCGGAGTTGCTCGTTGCTCTGGACCGCCGCCTGCAGCCGCTGGTGTGTCATAAAAAGAGCATCCTCCAACTGCCGGTTCTCCTGCATCAGCACCGCCCGCTCCAAGGCGACCTGGTACTGCGTTGCGCAGCCGGAAAGAAGGAAAATCGCGATTCCCAATCCAAGAAACGAAAGAACCGTCCGGTTCTTTCCCCGTTTCGAAATCCATTTCTCTTGCATCTGAGCGATCCTTGCTCGTAGTTATTTAGCCGGTACTCCGCGAGTTGATCGGTACCCCGGCACTCATTTATTTCTTCAATTTTTCAATAACCTGGTCGATCAATCCGTAATCGCGGGCTTCTTCCGCCGACATGAAACGGTCGCGGTCGGTGTCCGATTCGATTTTTTCGTAGGGATGACCGGTATGCGAAATCAAAATCTGGTTGATTTTTTCCTTGACCTTGGCGAATTCCTTGGCGTGAATCAGGATTTCCTCGGCCGTTCCCTCCATACCCGCGAGCGGCTGGTGTATCATGATCCGGGCATTCGGCAGGGCGAAACGTTTTCCGGCCGCTCCTGCGGTCAGCAAAACGGCTCCCATCGAAGCGCACTGACCGATGCAATAGGTCGCGACGTCGCAGTTGATAAACTGCATCGTGTCGTAAATCGCGAGCCCGGCGGTTACACTCCCGCCAGGGGAATTGATGTACAAATGCACATCGGCGTTGGCGTCTTCGGTATTCAGGAACAAAAGCTGGGCGACGATCGCGTTCGCGACCTCGTCGTTGACCGCGGTCCCTAGAAAGATGATCCGGTCTTTGAGCAATCGACTGTAAATGTCCATTGCCCGTTCCTCACGGCCGCTTTTTTCAATAACGTAGGGAATAAGGGGCATATTTCTTTTTGAAAATTATGAATTAAGAATTATGAATTAAGAATTGAAATATGGAATCAGGGCCGACATCGGAGTGGTGTCTCCTCATTCTTAATTTTTAATTCTTAATTCTTAATTTGAAGATTATTCGTCTTTGTCCGCTTCGAGTTCCTGTTTTTTGAGGATGTCGTCGACGACGCCGTATTCTTTCGCTTCCTCGGCGGAAAGGTAAAAATCCCGATCGGTATCCTTCGCGATCAAATCAATCGCCTTGCCGGTATGAAACGCCAAAATCTCGTTGAGCGTTTCCCGGTCCTTCAAAATCTGCTGGGCCTGAATCTCGATGTCGGAGACCTGCCCACCGACATTACCCCACGGTTGGTGTATCATCACCTTCGCGTGCGGCAGAGCGAAGCGTTTTTCCTTCGTCCCGCCGGCCAAGAGGATCGCTCCGCCGCTCGCCGCCAAGCCGACACAGTAGGTGCTGACCGGGCAGCTGAGAATTTGCATCGTATCGTAAATCGCGAGCGTCGCCGAAACGCTACCGCCCGGGGAGTTGATATAAAAATGAATGTCCTTCCGCCGGTTTTCGCTCTGCAAGTAAAGCAGTTTCATGACCAATTCGTTCGCGGTTTCATTGGAAATGACCCCTTGCAGAAAAATGATCCGGTTCTCCAAGAGCAGATCGCCCAGGGTCATATGCCGTTGCCGCTGGTAATCGCGGTAATCCGCACGCGGGTCCATGAGCGGGGGACGGAATTGATTTTGCATAAATTTTACGTTTGAAAAGGAAAAGGATCGGAAAGACGACTGAGTGTATGGTCTTTCCGCTAATATCTATTTTCTGAAGAAAACCGATTTCGATCAAGAGCGATTTGGCGTTTTTCCAAAAATTTAGCCCGTACCCGGCGCATAAAACCCCGAGTACGGGCTAAATAAACCACTCAAAAATACTATTTCGCGTTCGGGTCGATCATTTTCTTTTCGAGCTGTTCCCGATGGGCCGCGCGAAGGTCTTCTTCGCTCGCTTCGTGTATTTCGCCCTCGTTGCCGCCGGCCGCCCGATCCAACGCCTCTTCGTTCAGCCCTTCGGCTTCGAACGGCGTGTCGATAAAGACCGCGTTTTCGAGAATCAAGTCCAAAACCTTACGTTCGACAACCTGATTGCGCAGAATGTCCATATTACCCTGTTTCTCGATCTGAGCACGAATTCGACGCGGGGTCGAATTGCTCTGGGCCGCGATCAGGGCGATTTCGGTGCTGTAATCCTTTTCCGTCGCGTCGATATTTTCGACCTCGGCGATTTTTTCGAGAATGAAGTGCTCTTTCAACGCCTGGGCGACGGCGATTTTGTTATTTTGGAGCAGATAGTTCATTTGCGAACGAATAAAATCGTCCGGATACCCGCTGCGCCGCAGCTCCATCACTTTGCGGTCCAGCTCCCGATGCGTCTGTCGCTCAAGAAGCGTAGGCGGAAGTTCCCAAGAAGCGCTCACGGTCAACGCTTTCGTGATCTGCTGTCGGGCACTTTGACGTTGCTCGTGCTCCAATTGACGCTTGAGCGTGTCGAGCACGGCGTCGCGGAAATCACCGACATCCTCGAAACCGCCGATCCGTTCCAAAAAGTCCTTGTTCAATTCCGGCAGGTCGAGTTTCTTGACCTCCAAAATCTCGAAGGTCGCTTCGACCTCTTTGCCGCGAAGTTCCGGGTTCGGAGCGTCTTCGGAGAGCGTCGCTTTCGCGGTTTTGACGTCGCCGGCCTTGACGCCGGTCATCAATTTGTCGAAATCCTGAATCGAGCCGTCTTGGAACGACAGTACCGGGCGAATCCGGATCGTTTCCTCATCCGCTTTGGAAACAACGTTCCCTTCGTGGGCAAAGGCCAGTTTCGTAACAATATAATCTCCCGGCTGGGCCGGTTCCTCGCTCGGGACAAGACTGCCGTAAGAGCTCAACACCTGTTCGATCGCCCGATCGACATCTTCGGCGCCGAATTCCTTGACGGGGCGCTCGATTTTGAGGTTTTTCCAATTCGGCAGTTCGAATTCCGGTCGCACTTCGAGGTCGTATTCGAAGATCATCGGCCCATCATCCGGGAGGACGACGGCTCCGAAATCGAAGTCCGGCTCGCCGATCGGGGTGATGTCCGGAGAATCGCCGACCTGAGACAGGCAGTCGAGCACCAGGTTGCTTTTGACCCGTTCGCCGATTTCCTTGCGAAACCGTTTTTCGACCAGCCGCCGGGGGGCTTTGCCTTGGCGAAAGCCGGGGACGTAAGCGGTTTCGGCCAATTCGTCGAATTCCTTTTCGTAATAACGGTCGATTTCCTCTCGCGGAATCGTGATTTTGAAATGTCGTTCGCAAGAACCGACTTCCCGAATATCGACTTCGATGTTCAATTTGGGGGCAAGTTCTTCGGCAACGCCTTCGGAAAGGGAATTTTCAGGAGCAACCATGTTAATCAGGTACCTTAAAACAAAGGGGTGTTAAAAGTCGACACAAAAATGTGGGTATCCCGTTGGGGCACCGGCGTCTTCGCCGCTCGGCTAAACGGTCAAGAAAGAAAAAAACCAGTGTCGCAAATCCTCGATTCGCCAACACTGGGCCTCTCTACGAAAAAACCGGATCCGACTTGTTGTTCGAACGAATCATCCTCAACACTTAAGAGCGGGCGAACGGGTTCGAACCGTCGACAACGACGTTGGCAACGTCGTGCTCTACCAACTGAGCTACGCCCGCGAGACTCGAAAGGAAAAACGGAAAGTCTTTCCCGACGAATTCAGGGAAATTATAGGGGGAAGTTCGTCGTTTAGCAAGCCGCCCCGAAAAATTTTTCGCCCGTGCCTTAGTGTTACTCCAAACGAACTGCAAAGTCTTGTCATTTCGACTGAAGCGTAGCGCAAGGAGAAATCTCACCCTCGCGCGAGGGCAGGAATTTCGGCTTCTTCGGCGAGGGTGAGATTTCTCGCGGAGCCTGCCCAGAGCGGAGCGTGGGGCTCGAAATGACGCGTCCTGTCTTCTCAATACTTTTCACAAATTCAACTTTGTGGTTCTCCCGAGACTATTCCAAAACACTCAGGGCGATGTCGATACGGCCGAACGGGGCGCTGATCTGGACTCCGGCGAGGCGGTGCCGGATCCGCTTGATCGATTCCCGGGCGATCGCGATTCCGACGTTCAGCTGCTCTTCTTTCGATTTTCCGGAGGCCGCTTCCATTCTTTGCATGATCGGGTCCGGAACGACGACCCCCGGCACTTCGTTGCGCATAAACTGGGCGTTGCGGTAACTCGCGAGCGGCCAGATTCCGGCGATGATCGGGATCGGCAAGCCGCCCCATTCCCGTTCGATCTCTTCCAAAAAGGAAAGCAACGCCTCCTGGTCGAAAACCGGCTGGGTGATCGCATATTCGGCCCCGGACTCGACCTTTTGCCGGAACCGGTCCAATTCCCGCCGCTTATCGAGGGCGGTCGGGTCGAGCCCGACGCCGATCACGGCGCTTGTTCCCGGGGTGATTTCCTGCCCGCCGAGATCGACGCCGCGGTTCAACCGGCGTTGGACCGCACACATGCCGATCGAATCGGTGTCGAATACCCCCGTCGCGTTCGGGTACAGCCCGAGTTTCGGCGGGTCGCCCGTTACGAACAAAATGTTCCGAACCCCGCAAGCCGCACACGCGAGCAAATCGGCCTGCATCCCGATCAAATTGCGGTCCCGGCAGCAAAAATG
>JAVBSX010000016.1:0-7858 GCA_031556455.1 Thermoguttaceae bacterium | reverse complement strand
GCCCGTCGAGTTTCGTCGTCCCCTCGACGACCTGACTTTCCGGGGGTTGGACGATGTTGCTTGAGGCGATTGGAAAAAAATTCCCTTCGCGGGAAAGGAAACCGATTTCGACCTGAAAGGTGCCTGGCGGGTCTTGCACGTCGACGTACCAGTTATTGACCCCGGAATGGACCTGAATGTCCCGGACCTGTTCCCGCCGGGGATTGTTGACGCCGTCGGCGATGATCCGGAAAAGCCGCAACGCGGGGACGGCCGTATGCCAAGTGTGCCCCATCGCCGCTTTCGCGCGTTCGATCAGTCGAGAGCGAAGCTCCCAGTAAACGTGCAACCAAAACGAATCGCGAACGATCAACACGAACCGGTCCCGATTCTCGCCGTTCGAATCGTCGTAAATCCCGCTCAGCAGCCGGGCCTTGGACATTTTGTCCTTCAACTCGGCGATATTCCGCTCGACCGCCGGCGACCGTCGTTTCCCGGCGGGGCCCTGGTTATCGGCCGAAGGACGGGCCGGAATCGCGGCGGGTGCTGAAATCGAACCCGATTTCTTCTTTTTATTGCGCGAGATCTCGCGACCTTCAATAATGCCCCGGGTCAGTTTTTTTGACGCCTCGAGAACGGTTGCCGCCGGTTTTGAAGAACCGTTCGGAGCCGCTTTGCGAGACGCAGACGTTTTCGATGTCGGAGTATTGACTTTGGAAAGCGGTTGTTTGCCGGCGAGCTTCGGTTTTTCAACCGGTTTTTTTGAAGAAAGACGCGTCGATTGTGTTGCGGTTTTCTTCGCGACGGGCAAAGGACGCACCGTTCGCTTTTCCGGCTTCCCGATGCGATTGGCTTGTTTTTGCTTTCGGGCAAGTTCCCGACGTTTTTGTAACACAATAACACGTACCAATTCGTCTTTCCGCATCTCGTGCCAACCGGAAATGTTCATCCTTTTGGCGAGAGAAGAAAGTTCTTTAACAGTGTATTGGCTAAGTTCAGCGGAGGTTGACACAATTTTTCTCCGTCATTCAGAAAAGTATATTGATTAAATACTCAGCAATCAAAATTTAGAAAGAATAGGATATATAGACCAAAGTGCAAATCACCCATTCTCCTTATAATCATAACTTTTTTAATTAATATTACAAGATGGGTGGCTCAGAATTTGGGAAATCTCCCGCTTCCCGTTATATATACAGCACTAACGGAGGAGATGCCGGAAAATTGCAAAAAGATACAAGAATTTCGAGTAATTCAGTAAAAATATCAAAAAACACGAAAAAGATTACATTATTTATAAAGATAGTATTCTTAGAAAGGGCTTCGGGCACCAGATTGCAGACTTTGGGAGTTCATCCACAATTCGTAATACTTCAGCCGTTTGGAGTTTTTTGGAATAAAGCCCCGCAGTTCGTCATTTCGAGCGTAGCGTAAGGAGAAATCTCACCCTCGCCGAAAGACTCGAAATTCCGGCCCTCGCGCGAGGGTGAGATTTCTCCTTGCGCTACGCTTCAGTCGAAATGACAAAATTACCATTCGGCTGAAGTGTTACCACAATTCTTATTTTTTTTGCTGATTGTTTCGTATTTTGAGGGGCAATCCTCATGAGACAGGATTACAGGATCAACAGGATGAGTGAGACAATAAAAACCGCATCCTGGCGTTAAATCGGAGACATAAAAGATTTGGATAAAGACAAATCAATCCTGTAAATCCTGTTATCCTGTTAAAAAAGTATTCCCCATCAAAATATGAAACCATCAGTTTTTTTGTACTGTTGGAAGCGGTTTGTCAAAACAGCGAGATCAATCGTTTTTGAAAGGTCGACAATCGACCATGCAAGATCGTATTTTCCTGCAGCCTGAAACCGGTTTAACGGTGTATTTTCGAGAGGAAGATCGGTTGGAAGCTCAGGTTAACCCCCCAAACGTCGCGGCTGGGATCGACCGAAAAGCCTAACGTCCAAACGAACGATTCGCCCATGCGCCGAATCCGGACACTGCTCCCCGCACTCAGATTATCATTTAAATTGAACGAGGTTCCGAATTCCCCGGAGTATTTTTCGTTCATTTGATAGGCGATATTCAAATTCAAATACGTTGCGGTAAACGGCCCCTCCAGGTGATCGACTCCGAGAAAAAGACTGCCGCGACCGGGGCGCTCGGTCAGCCCCCCCAATCGGACGATTTTTTGCCCGCCATCGAAGAGATCGACGATTCCCGAGGAGAGAATCGCGAAACGGTCGCCGACATGCCATCGAAAATCGTAGTCCATGAGGCCGAGGGTTTCGCCGAAATTTTGCTGATCTTCCGGATAAATGTTGGCATGTACGTCAAAGGTGATCCAATCGATGATCCGTCGATTGCCGACGGGACCGCGTTTGGTTTGCCAACGATTTTTTACCCCGAAGCGAATGAGCGTCAAATCATCGGCGGCCTCGGGAACCGGGGTGGTCACGTTGCCGGCCAGTCCGCTGCGTATCGCGTAATATCGCTCGTCGTACTGCACCGGCAAATTTCCGCCGAATGTCGTCATGATAAAGCGGCGGCGCGAGGCTTGGACGGAATGATCGTCGAGCGCTTCATATTGAACCAACCGATCCCATTCGACGTTCGAACCGGCATAGGAAAGCTCGCCGTTGAAATCGACCTTGTGAGCCAAGCCGTTCGCGTACCAGGTCCGGGACGCGAATCCGGGCATCAGCTTCCACATCGGAAGGTTGAGGCGGATTCCCGCCTGGTAATACGCGCGTTGAACGCTGTCCCCATCGACGTCCTTCCCCCAATGGGCCAATTCCCCTAAGGCGTAAGGAACGATGCGGAACGGACCAAGGCTGAACGGCAGGTCGATTTCGTGTTTCGTCGAAATCACCTCGGAAGTCTCCGAAAGCGTCGCGGAAAGCGGGTTGGTCGGATCGGTCAATTCCCAAGGAAGGTATTGAAAATAATTGGCATTATGCTCATCCGCGAAGTTATTGTAGTTTTTCGGAGCATCCGCCGTCCGGAACTGAGCGATCCCGATGCGGGTATGCTCGTACCAGGTCAAGGTATCGCCCAAAAGGGATTGGCCCAACCAAAAATGATCGGCGCGAGGCAACCAGTTGGTGTCGGTTACGAAACTGTCCAACCGGTAGGAAGCGAAGACGCTCAGGGTACTGTTGTTGAAAATCTTCTTCAGTTCGACATCGGTCGACTGGTTTTTCAAAGTGTCCCATTCGTTTTCGAAATACTGCTCCATAAAATCCCGGTCGCTGATTTTTCCGAGCTCGGCGCTGATCGTCCATTGATTGACGAATTCCTGCCGATGCCGCCAAAACGCCCGATATCGGTAGGATTTTTCCGGTTCGAGTTCCCGACGATCGTACCCGAGGTTGTCGGTCCCGTGATCGTAAATCGCCCAGTAATCGACCATGCCGGCGGTCGGCCCCGGAATTCCGAAGAAATCGCCCCGGCTGTAGGTAAAATTCGTCCCATGTCCGAGCCCTCGGGCAGAGAGATAATCGAGACTGATATCCCAGTCGGTTCCTTGAGGCCGGTTTTTAATGTTGAAAATCTGGTAGGGATTCCAAACCGTTCGAATTTGTGTGCCGAACATCTGGTTATGGGCGATGCTCGCACTCCGGATGTAGAGGAACGGATCCTGATACTGGAGATCGGCCGCCAACCAGGGCCAATAAAAAATCGGGACGCTGCCGATACAGACCACGTTGTTCTCGGCGGTCAGCATCTGCTTCTTTTGCGTTGCCTGTTGCCCGGTCCCGGGATCGCGGATCGGCGCACCCGTCAACGTGTTGTAAAGCGGCCGGCTCGATTCGTCGAGCGTGATTCGCTGGGATTGAATGCGGTAGGACGGTTCCCCCAAACGACTCGTCGTGATGTAGGAATTGGTTGCCGCGTATCGACTCGGCCCGATTTGCCGCATCGCTTCCGCTTTCAATCGCAGCAGTCCGTCGTATCCCGGGGCCGGGGAAAGCAGTTCGGCGTCCAGGATGTAGCCGATCCGGTTTTTGACGTCGTAATACATTTTTTTCGCCAAAATGCTCCGTTCGCCTTCCAGAAAAACGATATTACCCTCCAAGTAGATCTCAATATCCAATTGATCGGCCGAGACTCCTTCCCTGTTCGAGGCGATATCCTCGAGATTGGCCGTCCAGATCACGGCCCGGTCGGCGGAAATATCGAGTGTGTCCCCGGTCAGGAGTTTTCCGCCCTGGGGATCGGTTCCCGATCCTTCGAGTTGAACGCCCTCAATCAAAAGCGTGAAGCCGTTGGTGATCAAACCAATACTTCGGTTGGTCCCCTCGATGTTCCTCCAAGTCATTTCCGTGGGGGTGTCGCTTCGTTGGAAAAATTGGATTCTCCGGAAGTTCGAACCGCCTTGGACGGGGGTGTCCGACTGCGACAATTGCGTCGAATGGTATTGGGCGGTATGGGGAAACCGCGCTTCCCGGGCCCGTTCGTAAATGGGAGGCAAGTGAGTCTGGGTGATTTCCCGTTTGACGAGAACGACGTCGATTTTCGCGCTCGTGCGAAACGTCCCAACCCATTTTTGATCCTTAATCAAGGCGTCCGCTTTACCCTGGCTCAGTTCGATGCGGAGCGGTTTGCCCGAATCGGCGCTTTCGAGGTAGACGGCCGCCGATTGCGGCGCCGATTCGCGATCGATCCAAACCACGGCCCGGTCGCCGCGAACGATGTCCTTTCCCTGCTGAACGGCGCATTCGCCTTCGAGGAAATAGACTTCGAGTTTTTCGACCGGTTTGCTCCAACCGGCTCTCGCCGAAATGGTAATCGGGTCCCCTTCGTTTCGTTGCGGAAAGTACATAGCCGAATTTCCGGAAAAATCTGCGATCAACGCGTCGATTTCCGGGTCGAAAGCATCACCGGGATGCTGCTGGGCGTATTTCTGACGCAACCGGGCATAGGACGAGGAGGGGAGCTGGTCGGGGACAGCCGGCCGGCCCTGAAAGCCCGGCAATTCGATCATACTCGTTTCCGCGAGCATGGTGCTTTCGCGGGTAGGGAGATACTTTTGTACGGCATTCAGATTCGGAAGCTGCGGATGCGGGATCGACCAACGGTGAGTGGGATTCGCGGCAGCGGCGTCCGTTTTTTCCGGGGGTGTCGGAGGTGTCAGAGGTTCTTGAACTTGAGCGGATGTGACAACCGACAAAACAAAGAGGAAGACGAGCGCAAAAAATCCCGGGAAAACGACCGAGGATCGGATTGTCGTTTCGGGAAAATTTTGGGATCGGATTCTTGGTTGATCGGGATTCCGCAACGTCGCTCTTTCAATAACGGTGATGTTTCGAAGTGCTTACGCGATTCGGAAGCACTTGCGCGGCGGGATTATAAGAAAAATCGCGAAAAGGAATCAAGAGGAAAAGAAAAAACCTTTTCTGGTAAAATAGGCGAAATAAGAGACCGCCTATTATTTCAAAACCAGCTTCAAGCGTGCGAATCGGAGAATACTGAACTTATTCGGCAACAGGAAGGTAGCCGACCGATCTCCGAGCGGTCGGGTCGGCGGCAGCCGACGGCACCCCGCCAAAAGACGTTGTCGCTATTCCCAGTCGTCGAGTACGACGACGTAACCGCTCGGAGATCGGTTACCTACCTTACCAAAATTGAGTTGGAACAAGGCACGACCTTCTCACGATGATGCGTCAGATCTCCGGCGTCTGCGCCGCTCGGCTAAACGGGCCAATGTTCTTACGCCGGTTTTTCGAGCGTAAAATGTTGGACGATGCCGAGGAGCGTTTCGGAATTGTCCGTCATCAATTTCGCCATTGATGCGGTTTCTTCCGCCGTCGCGGATTTCGTAACCGTTCCCTGATTCAAAACGGTCACCTCTTCGTGAAACTCCTCGAGCGCGGTCGTCTGAACCATCGTCCCCCTGTTGATTTTCGCGACGAGAGCGTTGACCTGTTCGGCCTGTTCGGCGATCAGGTTCAAGGATTCGGCCGTTTGGTCGGCGACATGACTGCCGGCCTCGACCTGGTGTATCGACTGCTCGATCAGCGCGGCCGTTTCCTGGGCTGCTTTCGCGCTTCGGGAGGCGAGGTTTCGCACCTCTTCGGCGACGACGGCGAAACCTTTGCCGTGAGTCCCCGCCCGGGCGGCTTCGACGGCGGCGTTCAGGGCCAAAAGGTTGGTTTGGAAAGCGATATCGTCGATCACGCGAATGATTTTGCGAATTTCCTGGGCTCCGTGCGTGATTTCGCTCATCGAAGACATCATTTCGGTCATTTTGTCTTTGCCGGTTTGAGCCGACATTCGCGCCGCCGAGGCGATCGCATCGGCTTCTTTGGCGTTGTTGGCGTTGTCTCGGGTCTGTTCGCGGACCTCCTGAAGTCGCTGGACCATTTCCGAGATTTTTCCGGAGTCTTCGACCGTTCCGTGGGCCAATTGTTCGCTCGATTGGGCTAGCTGTTGTGCACCGGCTTGAACGTCGTTCGCGACGTCCGCGATTTTTTCAATCGAGGCGAAAAGGCTCCGGGACATTTCCGCGAGCGCTTTTCCCAAGACGTCCTCCTCGGAGGCAAGGACGACCTGTCCGCCCAAATGCCCTTGGGCGATCGTATCGGCCAAACGGGAGCGGGATTCGATCAAATCGGCCGCTTTGTCCAACGAGACGGCCAGCACTCCGATTTCGTCGGCCCGCCGCATCTTCAGCCGTTCCGGGATGCGGCCGTGGGCGATTTCTTCGGCGAAGACGACCCCCTTTTTGACGGCGGAGACGATTCCGTTGGCGAAAACGACGGACGAAGGAATCAGGATGAGACAGCCGACGACAAAAACGACGAGCGTCGCCAGATATTGCAGATTTTGATAATCTCTCGCCTTGGAGTTGCATTGACTGGCGGAATCGAACGCCTCGGTTTCGATTTTCGTGAGCTCCTCGATCAGCCCGTTGGCCGTGGGGAGGATATTTTTGGTGTAAAACTCGATCGATTCGGCGAGAGGCACCTTTTTCCAGGATTCGATCAACTCGCCGCCGAGTTCGTGCACTTTGAGATGGTCCTCTTTCAAACCGTGAAAATCCTCGTTGATTTTCGGGTTGAGCTGTTTGACGAGCCCTTGTGCGTCCCCGTAATACCATTGTCCGAAGGCACAGAGACGTCCGTCGGTTCCGATCTCGATTTTTTCGCTCCCGGTCATGATCGCCCCGTCGATTTTGCGAAGCCAGTTCAAATGGGCGACTTTGGCCGCCGAGATTTCGGCCCGGAAACGGCGATAACTCTCTTCCTGAACCTGGAATTTTTTAACGACGTTCTGACCGTAAATACCGATTCCGGCGATGATCGCGGCGAACACGATTCCCGAGACGGCAATCCCGAGCACTTTTTTTAACAAACTCATGATTTTCTCCGCTGTAACCCTTTTGGACGGAAAGACTGCAAAATTTTGTTGCGAATCTTTTATAGCGAGACACAATATTATCGCAAAAAATTTTTCCCGTTTCAACTATAGGTCGTTTTGAGGAACCGATGAGAAATTTTTTTCAAAAAATTTTCGGCCTCCCGCCGGGATTATAGCGAGGAAGCCGGTTGTACGGTTTGTCGGGAGCGCTCGCCGCCGCAAACAGCAGCCCGAAGCGTCAGCGCAGGGTTGGTCCCGCGTTTTCGTATGGGATACCGGGCGTTGACGCTTCCGGCTGCTGCCCTGATCCGGAATTTTTGAAAGATCAGGAAGGGCGGTTCGCGAGCGATTCGGAGAGGAGCTCGCGCAGGGCGGGACGCGAGAGTTCCGAGGCTTCGCGGAAACGCAGTTCGAGAATGTCGTAAGCATCGTTTTCCCCGTTGACATGCGGTTCGAAACCGATGTTGCGAATCTTGCCCAAGGGAATCGCGTTCTTTTTGACGTAAATATCGAGGGCG
>JAVBSX010000406.1:0-17796 GCA_031556455.1 Thermoguttaceae bacterium | reverse complement strand
TTCCCGAAAAAAGTTTTTTTAAAACCTGATATAACGGTTATGTTCATTTTTATGGGGATGGCAACCCTATTCCTGTCTTACACAGTATAATCATTTCCGCGAAAATTGGTATAAACTGAAATTATCTCAAAATAAGTGCAGTTTATAAGTACGACGAATAGGCACATTTGGTCCGTTTGCCCCTCATTTAGCCGGAACTCCGGCAATTTTTCCCCGTTTTGCCTTCCCAAAGACCGAGATTTCGCTCTCGACAGGGGCCAACGGTTTTTGTAGAATGCGCCAAAAGCAGGTTTTTTGCCGTTTTCCAACCGAATACGTCCGGTTTTCCTTACCTTATGGCCCAAAATAATCTCCGAAAAGCCGCGATTTTCCTCATCAGCCTGCCGAAAGACCAGGCGGGAGCGCTGCTTTCCCGTTTGGAGCCGAAGCAGGTTGAAGCGGTTATGACCGAAATCGCCAAAATCGGGCTCATTACCCCCGAAGAGCAGGAAAACGTGATCCGGGAATTCTCGAAGGCGAATCCGACCAAGCTCATCGGCGGGGCCGGAGGGTTCAACGTCGCCCAGCAGCTGGCCGAAGCCGCCCTCGGGCAGGACGGTTTGAACGTCATTGAAAACGTCCGCAGCTCCTTGGAGGCGATTCCGTTCGGTTTCCTGCAAAAAGTCGACAGCGAAAACCTCTTGACGTTTATTGTTGACGAACACCCGCAAACCATCGCCCTGATCGTCTCGCATTTGCGGCCGGCTCAGGGTGCCGATATCATCAACGGGCTGCCGCCGGAACGGCAAATGGCAGTGATCCGCCGCATCGCGACGATGCAGCAAACCTCGCCGGAAATCATCAAAGAGGTCGAAAAGGGCTTGGAAAACCGGATGTCGAGCGTGATGAGCCAAAAACTCGAAAGCGCCGGCGGCGTCGGCAGCGTCGCCGAAATCCTCAACGTGATCGACCGGCAGACCGGTCGGAATATTATGGACAACCTCGGGCAGGACGATCCGGAACTGGTCGAGGAAATTCGGCGGCTCATGTTCGTCTTCGAAGATATCCTGAAGCTCGCGGACCAGGACATTCAGGCGATTCTCAAGAATGTGGAAAGTTCGCAATGGGCGATCGCCCTCAAGGGAGCGAGCGAGGAGCTCAAGGAAAAGATTTTCCGCAACATGTCGAAACGCGCGGGCAAGATGCTGCAAGAAGAAATGGAATATCTCGGCCCGATGCGTTCTTCGGACGTCGAACGGGTGCAGCAGGAAATCGTCGACGTCGTCCGCCGGTTGGAAGATGCCGGAGAAGTGACCGTCGCCCATTCCGGCAAAGGCGAGGAACGCTTCATTCAATAGCGCGAGCGTTTCCCATTTAACCGGTACTCCGCGCATTTCAATATCCGCGTTTTTCAAGACGCGAGGATTGCAAAGTCGAAATTTTCTTTCAACGCGGCGATTTCCCTCGACGTTCGACAGCCGTAGCGTCATTTCGAGCGGAGCGAGAAATCTCACCCTCGCCGAAAAAGCAGGAATTCCGGCCCTCGCGCGAGGGTGAGATTTCTCCTTACGCTGCGCTTCAGTCGAAATGACGATCTCACTTTTGCGAGACCGACGGGTCACAACGACTTTGCAATCCTCGTGTTTTTCAAGGCGTGACTCTTGCAATTTTCGCGCTCCGTCGTTATCCTATTCTCTGGGAGAATTGTCGTTTTCCAAGCCCTTTTCCGTTTTTTTAAAGATATGCCTGGTCCCAAAATCGTCGTCGTCGGCAGTTCGAATACCGACATGGTTGTCAAATCGGAAAATATTCCGGCTCCGGGCGAAACCGTAACCGGCGGGGAATTTTTGCTCGCGGCGGGCGGCAAAGGGGCCAACCAGGCGGTTGCCGCCGCCCGGCTGGGCGGGGAGGTGCTGCTGATTTCCCGGATCGGGAAGGACATGTTCGGCGATAAGGCGCTCGAAGGTTATAAAAAAGAGGGGATCAATACCGATTGGATCATTCGCGATCCGGATCGGGCAACCGGGGTCGCCTTGATTTTGGTCGATTCGCGCGGGGAAAACCTGATTTCCGTCGCCTCGGGCGCGAACCATTTTCTTTCCCCGGCCGATGTCGAGCGGGCCGAGTCCGTGATCGCCAAGGCCGATATGATCGTCGTTCAGCTGGAAACTCCGTTCGAAACGCTTCAATATACGGCGGAACTCGCGACGAAGCACGGCGTCCGGCTGTTGCTCGATCCGGCGCCCGCCCCGGCTTCGCCGTTTCCCTCGGAACTGCTGCGGAAAATTTATTGCATCAAACCGAACGAGCATGAGGCGAGGCAATTGACCGGCGTCGCGGTTTCCGATTCCGCTTCCGCCCAGATTGCCGCGGACAAGTTGCTCGAATCGGGAACGCAAACCGCGATCATCACCCTCGGGACCCAGGGCGCTTTGGTCGTCGAACGGTCCGGACAGGGAACACTCGTTTCGGCCCGACAGGTACAGGCGGTCGACTCGACGGCGGCCGGCGATGCGTTTAGCGGTGCCCTCGCGGTCGCCCTGGGGCGGGGCCAAGCGTTGTTCGACGCCGCCCGATTCGCTTCGGCCGCCGCCGCGATCAGCGTAACCCGGATGGGCGCACAACCGTCCTTGGCAACACTCGAAGAAATGGAGTATTTCGTCTGACACTTGGAATGGTAGGTTGCCGACCTCCGGGCGGCAACGTGTGCCGTATTTCAGGAATACTGGCCGCACCAAACCGGGGACAGGTCGGCTAACGCCGACGCGGCCGCCCGGAGGTCGGTCGCCTACCACAAATGCGACACGACCCGCGTCCGAAAGTACAGAGGAGGATAAACCATGTCGAAACAATGGTATTACCTGAACGCGTCGTCTGAAAAAACGGGGCCGGTTTCTTCGGAAAATCTGAAATTGTTGGTCAAAGAAGGGATCATCGGACGCAAGACCCTCCTTCTCCTCGAAGGAACAAACCGTTTTGTCGAGGCCGGAAATGTCGACGGCCTTTTCAAAAAAAAGGTTGGACATTCTTCCGCTCCCGCATCAACCGAATCGAAATCCGTGTATTCGGTCGCTCCCATTTCCCTGGACGAACTTCGGCCCGAGCAGGCGAAAGCCCCGGCGCCGAAAGAGGCGTCCCCTGTTCCCAAACATTTTACCGCAATCCCAACGGCCCCCGAGCTTCTTAAGCCGATGCTGCCGTTCGCTCCCCCCCCGCCGGAAACCCAGCCCGCGACGCAAGCCCCGCCTCCGCCCATTGCTCCTCGCACGGCTTCGCCCACGGCTTACCCTGCGGCGTCGCCCGCTGCTCCTCCCGCCCCTCCCGGATTTCAACCGGACCTGCTTGATCAGCTTTTCGCCGTCGAAAACTACGTATCTGCCTCGCGGCCTCCCGTCAACACTCCCCTCACGGCTCACGCAACCGATCCGACCACACAATGGGTGCTCGGGCTCGGCAGCTTCGCGCTGATCGGAATCTTCCTCATCGGCATTGCCGCCGTTGTTTCGTTGAACGGGAGTTCGGTTTCGAGCAACACCTCGGCATCCCTTGAAAGTTCGTCCCCCGTCGAAAAAGAAGCCGCCCGGCCGGTGCCGCCGCAGTCCGGTCCCCGCGACACGGAAACGGTTGTCGCCGAAACCGAGGCCTCGGTCGCCTTTATCAAAGGGAAAATGAGCGGCGGGACCGGTTTCGTCGTCGGCCCCGGAATCGTCGCGACCAACAGTCATGTCATTAGTTTGGAATTGATGAGCGATATCGAAGTTCGTTTTCCGGCGGCAAAGGATATCAAGGAAAAAGGGCCTTTCAAACCGGAATTGCTTTACGAAAATCCGGAAAAGGATATCGCGTTTTTGGAAATCTCGGGAAAAAACAAACCGCTTCCCCTGGTTGAAAATTACCAGTTTCGACGCGGCCAGGAGATTATCGTGATCGGGAATCCCGGTCTTGCGGACGGAACGTTTTTGGAAATCACGGTCAGCCGCGGGGTCATGGGGACGGAAGCGATGATCGACAATCGGCTCTATTATCAAACGAGCATCTCGGTCAACCCGGGCAACTCCGGCGGGCCGGCCTTCGATTCGGAAGGTCGGGTCGTCGGAGTCGTCACGCTCAAGGCGTCCCAGATCGAAGGAATCGCGTACTGCGTTCCCGTCGAAACGTTGCGCGATCTCATGTCGATCATGCAAAGTCAAACCGGGAAGGACCGGGAAGCGACCGAGACCCAGCATGTTCTCGGGGTGTATCGCAATTTGGGTCTTGCGATTTTGGTCAACCTTGAGAAAATCCCTGAACCGTTGATTAAAGAAAACGCCAAAAAGGGGATCGGTTATTTCGATCAGGCGATTCGATTGGACCCGAACGATCCTCCCAGTTTCGTGTGCCGGGGAGTGCTGAAAACCATCCTGAACGATTTTTCGGGAGCGATCGACGATCTGAACGAGGCGGTCCGGCTTGATCCGAAGACGGAAGGGTACCGGCAATTACGCGCGGCCGTTCAAATGGCCTGGGACGATCTCAGGCGAGCCGGCCCGGGTGTGCGTTCGCCGAGGCTGGTGTCTCCGTCCATGTTCTCGCGAGATGGAATGGACCGCTATAAACCGTCGATCGATTTCAACGAGAAACCGCCGTCGACCTTTTTCGACCTGCCCGAGCATGGGAAGAAATAAGCCCGCTCGGCGACCGGTGATACGATGTACAAGCTTGTGCGTAATGGAGCCGCGTGCTGTGCACGCGGATGCATGGTCGTTGTGGTTCGTCGGCCGCGCAAAAAGCGAGACCGTCATTTCGACTGAAGCGCAGCGTAAGGAGAAATCTCACCCTCGCGCGAGGGTCGGAATTTCTGCGCTTTCGGCGAGGGTGAGATTTCTCGCTCCGCTCGAAATGACACTGCGGGTGTCGAAGATTGAATGAAACCGCCGCGTCTGTATAAAAACCCGGCTTTGCAATCCTCGGGGTCCGCTCCTCGACGTTTGTACTGCGCGTGCACAGCACGCGGCTCTGTTGTGCATTACCTCACCCCGACAACAACATCCCCAAACCAACACCATGACCAGCCTGCGTTTTTCCTGCTGCGTACTTTTCGTTCTCGTTGCGATCGGATCGATTTCGGCCGGGGACCTCGTGTTCTATGTTTCCAAGGACGGCGACGACCGGTTTTCCGGCAAGCTCGAGAAACCGACGGCGGAAAAGTCGGACGGGCCGTTCGCGAGTTTGCAGCAAGCGCAATCGACGGTTCGAACCGTCCGAAAGACCACGCCCGATCTCAAGGGCGATCTTATCGTCGAGATTCTCGCCGGGGATTATGAGCTCGAAGAGCCGCTCGCATTCGGTCCCGAAGATTGCGGCAAGGGGGGGTCGCGGACGATTTGGCGTGCCCGAAAAGGGGATGCCGTCCGCTTGCTCGGCGGAAAAATCCTCGGGGATTGGCAGGTTGTTGCCGATCCGAACATGCTCGAAAAATTCGAGCCGGAGGTTCGCGGAAAAATTTATCAAACGGACCTGAAAGCGGCCGGTGTGCTCGAATACGGTTCGCCGGCCGGCGGCGGGTCAGAACTCTTTTTCGGGCACAAGCCGATGCAGCTTTCCCGCTACCCGAACGAAGGGTTCGTCAAAATCACCGGCCTGTTGAACGAAAAGCCGAACGAAATACATGGGGTTAAAGGGGATTTGGCCGGCAAATTTCAGTTCGAGGATGCCCGCATCAACCGTTGGTCCGGCGAAAAAGACCCGTGGGTGCACGGCTATTGGTTTTGGGATTGGTCGGAACAACGGCATAAGATCAAATCGATCGACGCCGAAAAAAAGATTCTCGAAGTCGAGCCGCCCTATCACGGTTACGGTTATCGGCTCGGGCAATGGTTTTACGGTTTCAACCTGCTTTGCGAGATCGATCGGCCCGGCGAGTATTACATCGACCGGGAGGCGGGCGTCCTTTATTTTTATCCGCCCGATTCGCCGGAGACGAGCGAATCGTTGATTTCCCGGCTTGATTCGCTGATTACGATCAAAGACGGTTCCGGCCTCACGATTCGCGGCTTTCTTTTGGAAGGGTGCCGGAAAGACGCGATCGTCGTTCGAAACGGGAAAGACGTCCTGATCGCTGCCTCGACGATCCGCAACATCGGCGGAACGGCGGTCAACATTTCCGGCGGCGAGAATTGCGGCGTTCAAGGTTGCGACATTTCGAAGGCCGGAGCGGGCGGGATTTCCCTCAGCGGCGGCGACCGCGAAAAACTGGTCCCGGCCGGACATTTCGCCGACAATAACCACATTCACCATTTTGCCCGGATCCAACGGGTTTACCAGCCGGGCATTTCGCTCAACGGCGTTGGCAATCGGGCGACCCATAATTTGATCGCTCATGCCCCGCACATGGGAATGGGATTTTACGGCAACGACCACCTGATCGAGTTCAACGAAATCGCCGATGTCTGCTTCGAATCGAACGATGCCGGGGCGATTTACACCGGCCGGAACTGGACGATGCGGGGCAACATGATCCGGTACAATTACCTGCACGACATCGAAGGATTTGAGAAAAAGGGTTGCGTCGGGATTTATTTGGACGACATGTTCGCTTCGGCGGATATGATCGGCAACATTTTCCTCCGGGTAACCCGGGCGGCGATGATCGGCGGCGGCCGGGACAACAGCATCGTCAACAACATTTTCGTCGATTGCGTGCCGTCTTTGCACGTCGATGCGAGGGCGCTCGGTTGGGCGGCCTACCACGCCGATGAGTGGATCGAAGAAGCGAAGGAGAAAGGGACGATTTCCGGTATCGCCTGGAACAAGCCTCCTTACAGCGAGCGGTATCCGAAGCTTGTCAACATTCTCGAAGACGAACCGAAGGCTCCGAAAGGGAACGTGATTGCCCGCAATATCTGCTTGCGCGGCGTTTGGGACAAACCGACCGGATTTTGGAGCATGTCGATCGAAGAAAAGGCTCGGCCGTATTTGAAAATGGAAGACAACACGACGCTGGTTCTCGACGGCGAGAAGCCGGTCGGGACCGACCCGCTGTTCGTCGATCCGGAGCACCCCGAAAAGGCCGGTTTCCGGTTGAAGCCGGAGTCGCCGGCGCTCAAAGCCGGTTTCGAGCCGATTCCGTTCGAGAAAATCGGTTTGTATCAGGACGAAAACCGGGCAACTTGGCCGGTTCAACGGGAAAATTAGGCCCCATTCGCGGCACCAATTCGCTTAGAGTAAATCGGTCAATCGTTCGCAAAGGTAATCGGGCCTCGCATCGAGCAGTTCCCGGGGCTCCCCGTAACCGTAAACGGCGGCGACGCTCGGTACGCCGACGGTCCGACCCGCGAGAATGTCGCCGGGCGTGTCCCCGAAAAACAGGCATTCGGCTGCCCGGGCATTCGTCGTTTGAAGAATATGCCCGAGCATTTTTTCCTTCGACCAGCGTTCCCCGCCCGAATCGCAAGAAAGAACAATGTCGAAAAACGGCGTTAAGCCTTTCTTCGCCAAAATACGCCGCGTCGCCGATTCCCGCTTGTTCGTCGCGACCGCGAGCGGGATGTTCCGCTCCCGGAGCCGCTTGAGCAACTCGAATGCTCCCGGGTAAAGTGGCGAAGCGGCGTACTCGCTCATTTCATAGATCCGGCGATACTCGCGAACGAGCAATTCGATGGTCTTCGGATCGACCTGCTCATCGAGGGACTCTTGAATCATCACCTCAAGCGGCGGGCCGATGCGAATCCGATTCGCCTCGGACATCGCGAATCCGTGCAGGGCCAGCGTCTCGCGCAGCGTCGCGAAGATGTCCCCATTCGAATCGCAAAGCGTCCCGTCGAAATCGAACACAACGCATCGGGCCGAGAAACAAATTTCGGGAGTGATTTTCGCGATCATAAGTCGGGGGGTTCGTTCATTTAACCGGTACTCGGCGCCTTTCGAGTACATTGTATTGTGTTCCGCACAAAAAATGAGCCAAGGGGCTTCCTGAGCGAAGCGACGAAAGCCCCGACGCCGCGAGTGTCAGGTTCGAAGCTCCGGTTCAAGTTTTTCGCGGAGTGCAATATATTTCAACGTCCAAGCAATTCGGAGACGACGCCTTCCAGGCGGTAATCGTCCATGCAAAAGCCGTTGCCGATGTCGGCGACGATTTCTCCGGCGACGGAAAACCCGAGCTTGTCGTAGGCCGCGAGCGAGGCCGCGTTCTGTTTATTGACGGTCAACCAAACCCGGGCCGTCGGAGCGGGAGCGAACCGCGACAGGGCGAACCGCAACAGCGCCCGTCCCGCCCCGCGACCGCGAAACGATTTCGCGATGTAAAATTTGCTGAGAAAAAGGGAGCCGTCGTCCTCTTGTTTCAAAGCACAATACCCGAAAAAATCGCCGTTTTCCCCGACGGTAAAATAGCGATAACCTTCTTCCGCGATTTGCCGGCGAATCGCCTCGGCACTTTGAAAGCGGTCGATCATGTACCGGACTTGCTCCGGCCCGATCAGCGGCGTGTAGTGCTCCGTCCAGATTTCCGCCGCGAGAGCCGCGATCCGCTCCCAATCGCCGCTCGCCGTATTTTCTTGAAATTGCAGCATTGTTTGTTGACGAAAAGAGAGAGTCTATCGAGAAAAAGCCGCGTCATTTCGAGCGGAGCGAGAAATCTCACCCTCGCCGAAAGGGTCGAAATTCAACCCCGCTCGCGAGGGTGAGATTTCTCCCTGCGCGTTGCTTCGGTCGAAATGACGACGATAATACTGAATACCAATTATGAAGTCGTTTTCCTACCCTCGGATTTTTCGAGCCAAGGCGGGGATGATCGCATTGGCTTCCCCGGCGAGGTAATAACTTTCCCCGCCGTCGGCGACCGTTCGGGCGAGAATCGTTTTCCAAGGGCGGAAATAATATCGGGGGTCGCTCTTCGGCGGCGCTTCGTGTACGTCTTGCCCCTCAAGCGGCAAAACGTCGATCACCGCGGTCGCGAAATGGGCGATCTTTTTTCCTTCCCGATGCAAGACGTTGCGGGACATCGCGAGGGCTTTCAGATAAACCTCCGGCCCGATCGTCCGGCTGCCGAAATTGTAAAACACGCCCCCTTCGAGGTTCATAATCGATTGGGTGTAAATCAAAAAGTCGACGCCCGAGGTTTTTCCGGCCGCCGCCCCGTCGAAATTCGGCAGCTCCTGGTAGGAATCGCAGCCGAGCACGACATGCACCGTCGCCGGCTTGCCGAGCCGATAGGCGTTCCAAAGCAGGCTGTTTTCCTTGTGCGGAAAATTTTCCCGGTCGATCATCCGGCCGATCGCTTCGCCGAATCCGAGGCCGTCCTTCGCCCCTTGCTTGATCGCTTCGTTGAACAGACCGCTTTCGCTCCAAAGTCCGAACTCCCCTTCGCCGACGTACTTGACGATGTTTTCCAGCGTCCCCCCGCACATCGCCAACTCGAAATCCTGAAACGCGGCCGCCCCGTTCAGGGCGTAATGCGAGACATACCCTTCCTGCATCAGTCGGGCCAACACCGGGCCGCAGCCGTTGTGTATCGCCGAAGCCCCCAGCATCCAAAGGGCCGTGCTGCCGCGCTCCTTCGCCTTGCGAACGCGGTCCGCCAACACCTCAAGCGAAGGGTGTTCGAGCGTCGCCGCAGCGTCCGGGTCGATCATGTTCTTTTGCGTGAAGCCGGGAACGCGGTCGCGGATCGGCTTCAATTTCAAACGGGAACGGTCGAATTGTACAAAAGGCATGGGATATTGAGAAAAAGAAAGTGTTGTTTTTAAAGGCTTCAGGCTCCAGACTTCAGGTCGAGTTGTTCGGAATTTTTCAGCATTTCAGCTTGTGCAGAAATAGCTGACTTCGCTTTCGTGTTTCGGACTGTATCTGCAACATATTCCTGAAGCCTGAAGCCTAAACTGTTACCCTCGAATCTTTCGGGTCAGTGCCGGGACGGTCTCTTTGTGCTCCCCGGCGATGTAATAACCTTGCCCGCCGTCGGCGACCGTTTGAGCGAGGATCATTTTCCAAGGGCGGAAATAAAAACGCGGATCATTGTGTGGCGGCGTCGCGAACAAATCCTGCCCTTCGAGCGGCAGGAGATCGAAAACCGCCGCCGTAATATCGGTGATCTTTTTGCCGTTCTGCCGGGCGACGTTTCGGGACATCGAAAGGGCTTTCAAATACAGCTCGGGGCCCATCACCGCGTTGCCGATGTTGCAAAAGACACCCCCTTCGAGATTCGAAACCGATTGAACGTAAACCAGGAAATCGGCGTAAGAGGCCGCGCCCGTCGATTCGGCGTCGAAATTCGGATGCTCGTGTATGATGTCGCAGCCGATCCCGACATGCACGGTTACGGGAACCTGATTTTTGTAGCCGTTCCAAAGCAGGCTGTTTTCCTTGTACGGGAAATTTTCCCGGTCGATCATCCGACCGACGGCCTCGCCGAAGCCGAGCCCGTCGGCGGCCCCTTCGCGGACGGCATCGTTGATCTTGCCGGATTCCTTCCAAAGCCCGAACTGCCCTTCGCTGATGTATTTGGCGACGCTTTCCGTGGTCGCCCCGATCATCGCGAGTTCGAAATCGTGAATCGCCCCCGCCCCGTTCATCGCGAAATGGGTCACATACCCTTCCTGCATGAGCTTGATCATGCTCGGGCCGTTGCCGCTGCGAATCACGTGAGCGCCCAGCATCCAAAGAACGGTGCTTTTCCGTTCCCGGGCCGCGCGAATCCGTTCGGCCAAGAGGCCGAGCGTGGGATGATCGAAGCCCGCCGGCGCCGCCGGATCGATCATCACGTCCTTGGAAATGTCGTGTTGCCGCTCGCCCAGCGGTTTCAAGTGCAAAAGGGAAAGATCAAACGATTCAAACGACATGATTTCGCTTTCCGGCAAAGGTTCGAATTTTGTGCGTGATTGTTGCAAAAGCCGGTTAATACAGCCCTGAAGAAAACAATCATCAGCTTCATTTTGGGGATATAATAGGACAAGGCTGATTATAAATCCGCCTTATGATCCTCGCAAGAGTCGTGTACGGGAAAAAACGAGGATTGCAAAGTCGAAATTCCAAAACTAGCCCCAAGCGTTAGCGCGGGGTGATACATCAGGTTACGGTTCAATCACCCCGCGCTTACGCTTGGGGCTAGTATTAAAAAATGACTTTGCAACCCTCGCGGGCATTCGCGTAAAATGCTTGCAACGAAAACGAAAGGCGTTATATTTTAATGTCGTAACCGTCGTTTATTGGATGCAAATCGCGAAATATGGAAAACAAGGGCAAAAAACAACGCGTCGATTTTCGAAAAAACCGGCTCGAACGAACCCGGCTCACCGACTGGACCCGGCAATACCAGGAGCACGGTTTCGAGGAAGAGAATCCGATCCAGGAGGAACGGATCAGCGGCAAAGGGGACCTCGTCCGCCGCCGGACCGTGATCGTCGACGCGAACGAACCGGCCAACAAAGAAGACCTGGGGTTCGAAAACTTGCCGGCTTGTAACCCGGAACAATGCCGACCCGGCCGGGTGCTGCGGGTGCACGGCTTGAAAAGTTTCGTCGAGGACGAATCGGGAACCGTTTTCTCCTGCACGACCCGGCGAATTCTGAAAACGATGAGCACCGACCAGCGGCATGTCGTCGTCGCCGGCGACCGGGTGCTCTTCCGGGAAGCGACAATCGGCGTCCAGACCAGCGAACTCGAAGGGGTGATCGAACGGGTCGAGCCGCGCACGGGAGCGATTTCGAGGCTGAGCAAGAACCGAAAACAGCTGCTGGTCACCAATGTCGATCAAACGCTGATTATCACGAGCGCGGCCGAGCCGATCCTCAAGCCGAACCTGATCGACCGGCTACTGATCACCTCGGAGCGATCCGGCATCCGGCCGGTCATCTGCATCAACAAAATCGATCTGGTCGATCCCGCGAAACTGCAACCGCTGATCGGCACCTACTCGCAAATGGGATACACCGTCCTGCCCGTGAGCGCGGCCAGCGGCTTCGGAATCGAGCGATTGCGGCGGGAAATCAAAGATCGGGAAAGCGTCCTGACCGGGCAAAGCGGCGTCGGCAAATCGTCGATTCTCAACCGCCTCGACCCTTCGTTGGAACTTCGGGTCGGCGAGATCAGCCAGGAAACGCAAAAGGGGACGCACACGACGACGACGGCCGAACTGCTCCGGCTCTCGTTCGGCGGGTACGTCGTCGACACCCCGGGGATACGGCAGTTCATGCTTTGGGACATTATCCCGGAGGAGGTACTCGGCTATTTTCGGGACTTGCGGCCGTATGAGAATTACTGTCGTTTCCCGAATTGCACGCACTCGCACGAAGCGGACTGTGCCGTCAAAAACGCCGTCGCCGACGGCCGCGTCGATCTGCGGCGTTACGAAAGCTTCCTCGCCATGCGGCTGGAAAAATGAGTGGGGCATCAACGGCAACTCGCATGATCAACGAGCCGGGACCTGCGGTCCCGGTTTCGTTCATAACGAGAAACGGCTCTCTTGGGAATGGAGTCAAACCGCCTCAATCCGCGGCTCTTCGCAAGACGACGAGTTCGTCGAATCGCTTCTGCGAGGGGGTGCCGGTTACGGTTTCCTTCACGGGAAATTTTTTGTCGTACTCCGCGACGGTCTTGGCGTCGACATTGTAGATTTCGTCTTCGAAATACCGGCCCGCGGCGCCGGACAAGGCGTTTTCGTACAACTCACACACCTGCAGCGCCGCGGCGTACATGTTGTCCGAGGTCCGGATCCCCAACGTTTCGGCGGGAATAAACCCACGCCGCGAATAGTAATCCGGATCGCCGCACAGCAGAATCGCCCGGAATCCCATTTCGCGAGCCCGCTGTCGGGCATCGTCGATCAGGCGGCAACCGATCCCACGGCCCTGGTATTCCGGCAGCACCGAGATCGGTCCCAGGCTCAAGACCTCAACTTCCCGCCCGTCGTCGGTCTTGATCACGGCTTTCATACAGACGACATTCCCGACGATTTTGCCGTCGTCGGTCGCGAGGAGATCGAGTTCCGGCACGAACCTCGGGCAGCCCCGCATGATGTGCAGCAAGTAATGCTCGCAGCATCCGGGAGCATAATGGTTCCAAAACGCTTCCCGCGTTACATTTTCCGTCTCGAAATAGTCCGAAGGCAGTTCAAGTCGAAGTTGAATATTCAAGGGAATTTATTAATGGGAACAATACGTCCAGAGTGATGCTTCGATCAATAACAAAGCGATCAAAGAAAAGGAAATTTTCTCACGAAGACACAAAGCTCACAAAGAGGTCGGAAAACGAACCTTTGTGAGCTTTGTGCCTTCGTGAGAGAAAAATCGTAACCGCGAACGGCTCTCAAATTCTAATGTCCGCCGCAACCGCAGGTCGGGGCGCCGGATTTGCGGAGCATCACGCGGCTGTCGGCGACGGAAGCGCCTTGCCCTTCGGCGTGCACGATCAGCGGGTTAATGTCGCACTCGGCGATTTCCGGGTGGTTGACGACCATCGTCGACATCCGGAGCAGCACGTCGACCACCGAATCGAGGTCGCATTTCGGCGTGCCGCGGTATCCGTCAAGCACTTTGAACGCCTTGATTTCCCGGATCATCCGCTCGGCGGAGACTTTCCACATCGGGGCGAGCCGGAACGAAACGTCCTTCAAAAGCTCGACGAGCGTCCCGCCGAGGCCGAACATCATGAGCGGGCCGAGACCGTCGCGGTTGCAGCCGATGATCGTCTCGACGCCTTTCTCGGCCATTTCCTCGATCAGGATCGCTTCGATTTTCGCACCGGGGACGTTTTTCGCGATATTCTCGTAAATTTTCGCGTAACCGGCTTTCGCGCCGTCGGCTCCCTCGATGTTTAAAAGAACGCCGCCGGCGTCGAACTTGTGTACGACGTCGGCGGACATCACTTTCATCACCACCTTTTTGCCGATCCCGGCGACGATTCCCGCCGCTTCCTCGGCCGATTTCGCGATCCCGCTTTTGAGCAGCGGCAGTTTGTAGCACTCGAACAACGCCCGGCAGTCGGCCTGGGTCAGGTATTTTTCATTGTCGTTGCCGAGAAAACCGGCGATCACCTTTTGGGCTTTTTGGACGTCGCAATCGCTGAACTGCACGTATTCCCGCCGGCCGAGTTCCCGCATCGCGACGAGCCGGGTCGAGGCCGCGAGGGCTTTGACCGCGTTTTCCGGGAATTCGTAGTTCGGGACGCCCGCCTTGGCGAGATTGTTGACCCCTTCGGCGACGTCGGCGACTCCCATAAACGCCCCGACGACCGGTTTGCCGATCGCCTTGACAACCGGGGGAACGATCTCGCCGATCTTGTCCGTATCGGTCATGCTCTGCGGGGTCAAAACGACGACCCCCATATCGACGTTCGGGTCGTTCATTACCGCTTTGATCGCCGCTTCGTAACGATCGTGGTGCGCATCGCCGATCACATCGACCGGGTTGTTCAGCGCCGCGGCTTCCGGCAAGACCGGCGGCTTCAGGGCCGCTTTGGTCGATTCTTCGAGCTTCGCGAGCGTCAGCCCGGCGGCCATTGCCGCGTCGGTCGCCATAATTCCGGGGCCGCCCGCGTTGGTGATGATCGCGACGCGGTTCCCTTTCGGGAGCGCTTGCGTCGTGTAAAGCGCGGCATTGTCGAACAGTTCAGCGATCGTGTTGACCCGTTGGACGCCGCATTGGGTAAAGATCGCGTCGTATACCTTATCGGACCCGGCGAGCGAACCGGTGTGCGAGGAGACGGCTTTGGCCCCTTCGGCCGAGCGACCCGATTTGAGGCAGATGATCGGTTTGCCTTTGCTCCAGAACGTGTCGGAGGCGACTTCGATAAAGCGTTTGGCGTCGGAAATGTCTTCGAGATACATCGCGATCACCTTCGTTTCCGGATCGTTGGCGAGGTACTCCAGCAGGTCGATTTCCTTGACGTCGGCCTTGTTGCCGAAGCTGACGAACTTGCTGAAGCCCATGTGCCGGGCTTCGGCGTAATCGAGCACCGAAGTGCAAAGTGCCCCGGACTGCGAGATGAAACCGAGGTTGCCGTAAGAGCAGATTTTCGAGGCGAACGAGGCGTTCATCCGAACGTCCGGATGGGCGCAGATCACGCCGAGACAGTTCGGGCCGATGAGCGGGATGCCGGCCGCTTTGACCTGGGCAGCGAGTTCCTGTTCGGCTTTGGCCCCTTCGGCGCCGGTTTCCTTGAACCCGGCCGAAATGATAATCATTCCCTTGACCCCCTTCGCCTTGCTTTCCTCGACGATACCGGGAACGGCTTTGGCCGGGACGATCAAGACGGCGAGATCGACCTCGCCCGGAATGTCGGTCAGGGTTTTGTAGACGGGCAAGCCTTGCAATTCCGTCGCTTTCGGGTTGACCGGGTAAATTTTGCCGTTGAATTTGTCCCGGATAAGATTCGTGAGCAAATCATATCCGACGGTTCCGGGCCGGGTCGAGGCTCCGACGACGGCGATCGATTTCGGGGTAAAAAGGGCTTCCAATTTGGAGGAAGAGGAGTTCGACACGGTCAATTCCTTTCAGGCAGGGTGGGGGAAAGGAGGAAAACCCGGCTCCGTTAGAGGCCGGTTCCTCGGGAAAAGAAACTTACGAGCCTATATCGTACCCCAAGCGTCCGGAAAAAGAAAGCCCTGAACGGAACAATTCGGGACGATTGCAAAGTCGATAATTTCTGAAAAAATTTCGGATCGGGCAGCAGCCGGAAGCGTGAGCGCCCGGTTATCCAATGCGGAAACGCGGGGCCAACCCGGCGCTGACGCTTCGGGCTGCTGTTTGCCGCTTTCGACTTTGTATAGACGCGGGGTCGCGATCAGGGCTTGTTCGTTGCCGCGGGCACGAAACGCGAAAAAACGAACAGAACCGCGCCGAGCAACAAGCAACCGTTCGCGAGCCAATCGCCGAACCGGGTGTACAAGGTTTTTCGCGTGTCGAACCGCACATCGGCGATCAGGAACGTCGCCTCTCGCCGTTTCCCTTGCTTGAGGATGCGGCCGTTGGAATCGACCGAGCCGGAAAACCCGGCGTTGGCCGCCGTCAAATACGGCTTCCGGTGTTCGACCGCCCGAAAGACCTGGGCCGCGAACTGTAGGTCGATCTCGGAAGTAAAGTAAAACCAACCGACATTCGAAAGATTGACGAGAATGTCCGGCTCTTTCCCTTCTTTCGCCAATTCGCGGACCTGCCGCCGAATCAGTTGCGGGACGAACCCTTCGAAACAGATGTTCGTCGCGATGTAAACCGGGCTTCGTTTGTCCTGTTCGGTTTTCCAACAGCCGGGAATCGGCATCGCGACGAAACCGCTCCCGCGCGCGGCCGTTTGACAAAGCGTTTTGAGCGGGAACGAATCGGGCAGGTATTCCGCGAACGGGACATATTCCCCGAACATGACCAGGTGCACCTTGTTGTAACAAGGGCTCAAGGTGTCCGTTGCCGGATCGGCGAGCACGACGGAGTTGAACCGGAGCGGCGACGGCTCTTCGCTGTCCCGGTCCTTCGCCTCATAATGGTAGGTCGGCAAACCGAGGAGCAGCGGCGTGTCCCATTTTTTCGCCCATTCGAGCGGCTTTTGCCGAAATTCGCGTGTTTGCTCGTCGAGAAACCCCCGCGGCCGGGATTCCGACTCGAAACCTGTCTCGAATTCGAACAGCGGATAGGGGAAGACGGTTTCCGGCCAAACGATCAGATCGAGCGGCTTTTCCTCGTTTTTCGCTGCATCGACCGCCTGTTCGGAGAGGTTGACATACTGATCGAAGGTTTTTTCCCACCAATTTTCGGGCGGGTTGAGCATCACCGGATAATTCCCTTGCAGGACCGCGATCCGGATCGGATCGGCATTCGAGGTCGGCCCCGGTTCCCGGAGCCGGTATTGGCCGTACAGCAGATTGGCGGCCAACGCGAGGATTCCGAGCAGGACCGCGGCTCTTCTCGAACCGAAGCGCGGCCGTCGGGCCAAAGCGAAATTTCGCGGGTCGGGCCAAATTACCTGTTCGCAGCAGCAACCGAGCAGCACGACCCACATTCCGACGGTGTACTCGCCGCCGAGATCGGCGAGTTGGATCAGTTCCGGTTGCCGGAAAAACGTATGCTCCAACCCTCCGAGCGACATCCCGCCTAAAAGGTGTTTGCGAAACCATTCGCAACCGACCCAAACGACCGGGGCGACGAGAAACGCGGGGAGGTTGAAACGGGAGACGATCCGGCGGGAAACGCTGACGAACAGCGGCAGATAACAGGCGAGATAACCCGAGAGGGCGATCCAACCGAGCGAGGTGAGCGGATGAGGAAAGCAGACCCAAAAGGTGTTGACGAGCCAAAAAAGCAGCCCACTGAGATACAATTTGCCGTATCGAAATCGGGACGCGGAAAAGGCGTCGCTTCGGATCAGCCTCGCCCAAATCAGCGGGGGCAGGAAAACCAGCGGCCAAAATCCGACCGGCGGCAGAGCCAACCCGTACAGCCCGACGGCGAGAAACGCCAATCCGAGCGTTCGGTCGAAAAAACGGCCCCGGGCGAGAGACGCTTTCTCGCGAGCATTATGTTTCTCAGGTTGTGTCAATGTTTTTTCGGGAAAAAGAAACCGATGTTGTTCCGCGAATTCAGAACGGTAGAATGGGAAGGACTGACCGGAACGGTCGAAATGCCGTCCGCATTTTACCAAAAAGTTCCCGTCTCAAGAACAGCGATTGAGAGACGGGCCAAAATCCCAAAACTAGCCCCAAGCGTAAGCGCGGGGGGATAAAGATCGTGTGTAATAACATCCCCCCGCGCTTACGCTTGGGGCTAGTAATAGTGCTGCTCTCCTTAACCTCATAAAACCGTGTCGGAAATCACGCCGCAAAATTCGGATTTGATCGGAATCGTTTTCGCCCTC
>JAVBSX010000164.1:0-3813 GCA_031556455.1 Thermoguttaceae bacterium | reverse complement strand
CACAAGGTAGCCGGGGGTGAAGCGTACTCGCGGAACCCCCGGAAACAAAGCGCAAAACCCATTGCACCCCAACGGGGTGCCACAAAAAACCGCCCTGTGCGCCCCGTTGGGGGCGATTGGTTCCTTCGTCCGATCACCGGGAGTTCGCGGGGTACCGCTCACCCCCGGCTACCTTGTTGTTGCCCCGTTGGGGCAATTTGCCAAACGCTCCAGCGAAATTTACTACACCCTCGCAGAGTCGTTGTTATACCGTATCCGATAGGGGCGGGACCTGCCGTCAGGCAAAAATGGCTTCGCCCTCTGTCAAACCGGGGCCTCGCTGGGCTGCTGCGATACTGAAGACGGAAAAATGGGTTTACGATTTCGCGAAAGCCCTTATTTTGCACAGCGAAACCCGAGGTCCTCATAGGAAAGGTTTTCCGGCTGCTTCGATCGGGCCGAAACTTTGTAAGCGGCATCGGAATTCTCGGCGCTCAGGAACGAACCGCCCCGGACGACCCGGAGAAAAACGGTTTCGCCCGCCTCGGGCCGTTCCGGGTCGGCTTGCACCCAGGCGGTCTCGCTTTCCGATTCGCCGGGACCGGGCGGGTTGTCGCGGACGGAATACCGGTAATACGTCGAACCGAATCGATCGTTGCACCATTCCGAAACATTCCCGATGATGTCGAAAAGGCCGTAATTGTCTTTCGGAAAAGACCCGACCGGAGCAAGGAAAAGAAAACCGTCGGCTGCGGTGTTTTTCTCGGGAAACCAGCCTTGCCAATAATTCGCGAGAAACCGCCCTTCCGGCTCGCGGCGGTTGCCCCAGGGGAATTCGGCGTCGATCAGTCCGCCCCGGGCGGCATATTCCCATTCGGCTTCGCTCGGGAGCCGCTTGCCCGCCCAATCGCAAAACGCGACTGCATCGATATACGAAACGTGAACGACCGGCAAATCTCCCCAGCGATCCAAACGAACGGCATGATCGAGGTTTTGAGCGGTTGTTTTCCAATTCGCTCCGGGCTTCTTAACCCAGGATTTTTCCTGGGAATCGAAAACATAGCTCCAACCGCGGCGTTCGGCGGAGGTGATGTGCCCGGTCGCGTCAACGAAAAGTCGGAATTGCCGGTTGGTCACTTCATAGACGTCGATTTCAAATGGTGAGAGCCGGACCTCATGGGCCGGTCGCTGATCGGCACTGCCGGACAGATCGTTTCCCATGAGATAAACGCCGCCGGGCAGGCGAACCATTGGCGCGATTTTGGCCAATGTTTCTTCCCGCAGTTTTTGGATGTTTTGCGTCGCTTCGCCGGAATTTTCGGCAGCAGGTCGGTCCGTCTTGTCGGTCGAATCCGACCGTTGGAGCGAAAAATCCGGCGGAGAAAGTTCCGGCAAGTCGGATTTGGCCCCGCTCAAACCGGCCCCGCCGCGAAAAAGGAAAAAGAATATCGCCGCGACAAAAAACAGTCCCCAAAGGCAAATCACACCCAAAGGAAGAGGTTCCTTTTTCGGCGGAGAATCGTTTTTCGATGTTTTTGGGGACGACATGATTGATGGTTCGAACATTGCCAACACTAGCCCCAAGCGTCAGCGCGGGGTGATATATTGGCAGCTTAGCGGTCAGCGGCTTAGCAACAGCTTAGAAGACTTTTTCGAAGCCGCTAAGTCGCTAAGCCGCACGGATTTATCCCCCCGCGCTGACGCTTGGGGCTAGTGCAAACGAAAACGTGACCGCTTTAGTGCTGGTGCCCAGCTTCCGGCGGGGCGAGTTTGCCGCTCAAAGGAGTCTCTTTGTTGGTCAGCATCACTTCGGCCCGGCCCTGCCAACCGTCGCAAACTTTTTCGGCCAAGACCTTTTCGGTGAGCGAAAACGTCGCCGCACTCCCTTCCGCGAACTCTTTTTCCAGAGGAAGGACGAACGCCTGGTTTTTGCCGTCGATCGGAATGTTGATCGTGATCTCTTTCGTCGAAACGGCGAGCGGTTTCATGCTCCCGTCGAAAATTTGGGCCGTCACTTTTCCCGATTCTTCGTTGCCGATCACCTCGACATGCAGCTCGTGATTGCCGAGCACGGCGAGCAGGCCGCCGTTGGGACCGACATCGTGCGAATGTCCCGCATGGGCCGAGGCCGTCGAAGCGGGCGCCGGGGCGGGAATGGGGGCCGGGGCCGGTTTTTCCGGCGGTTTGCAGCCGGAAGAAAGGAACGCGAGACAAACGAAGCACAAAAAAGGAAAATGAAGTTTCATAAAAAGGTGTGGTAAAAGTGTGATGGTTGATTGAAAAAAATACCAAAATCGTTGGGCGTCGGCGTCTGCGCCGCTCGGCTAAACAGACGATGTACGAAATTCGGCGGTGTTGTATTACGCCGGCGGCGCAATCAACTCCAAGGCTTCGTCGATTTGCGATTTTTCGGTAAAACCGAATGACATTGAATCGACGTTTTTCTCAATGTTCGCCAATCGCGGCCTATCGACTCGTTGTCGTAATATTTCGCGGAAACCCCTGCCCCAAATGCCGGTTCCGAGAATCGCCTTTCCCCGCTTTCTCGCTTCGTGCAAATACGGAAACATTTCGCTCGCAGGCCTTCCGGCGAATTGGCCGAACGAATCGAGCCGAATCGCGAGGAGGTCGATTTCTTCGATCCCGGCGGCGATCGACAAGGTTTCGGGGGATCGGCAGGTGATTCCAACGGCTTTGATTCGCCCGCGTTTTTTTTCCGCCAACAGGACATCGAAAACAGCTCGGCGGTTTCGGGACCAGGCGGTATCGACCGGATCATCGTCCAACAGCAGAGCATCGATGTATTGACATTCCATTTCATAGAGGTAACGATCGACGACCACCTTCGCGGCATCGGCGGTTTTCGCATCGGTTTGGCTGAGCAAAAAGAACTCGTCCCGCCGGACGCCCGTCTGTGCGGCTTCCTGGAGTGCGGAGCGGAGAAAAATGTGGCTCCGATCCCTCTCGGCCGTTTCGATCAGTCGGATTCCTCTTCGAAAGGCATGCAACATCAAATCGACGAACCTCGCCTGCTTCCCGCCGAGCCAATCGGTTTCCCCGATTCCTCCGGTTCCGATACCGAGGAGCGAAGTTTCAAACCCGGTATCGCCGAGGTTGGTTCGAGGAGGGGGAAAGCATTTTCGTTGCTCACGCGTTTCGCCGAATCGCAAAAACGGGCCGCCCAGCGCCGCTGCCGCCGTTGCGGCGGAGAGTTCCGAAAGGAATCGACGTCTTGAAAGCGACGGCATGCTTGGTGGTTTGATAATATTTGGTTAGTAACACTTCAGCCGAATGGTAATTTTGTCATTTCGACTGAAGCGTAGCGCAAGGAGAAATCTCACCCTCGCGCGAGGGCCGGAATTCCGAGTCTTTCGGCGAGGGAGAGATTTCTCGCTCCGCTCGAAATGACGAACAGCGGGGTTTTATTCCAAAAAACTCCGAACGGCTGAAGCATTACTTTGGTTAAAAAACAGGACACTCCCATAGAACCCCTACTTTCCCTATAAATGTTGAATCTATAATACCCTAAAATTCGGCAAGCGGCAATCCGATTTGAAAGATATTGCGCCCCGCGAAAAATTCGTTTTGGGCGCGATACTTTAGCAAAATGATGTTGAATAATAATGGGAATTGACCTGGAAAAAGGGAAAGACGAAAAAGGAATTGCCGAGGCCGCGACGCGAAACGCGACGTTTTGGCTTTTCAGCATCGCTTTTCACATTTTGCTGATGGTCGTTTTTGCATTGATTCTCTTTCGGCCGCCCGCGAATCAGGGATTGGTCGTCGTGCTCCAACCGAGTTACGATTTTCGCTTAGGGAACCCCGAGGAAGAAA
>JAVBSX010000283.1:0-7694 GCA_031556455.1 Thermoguttaceae bacterium | reverse complement strand
AAAAGTCGCTGCTGTTGCCCGATGCTGCCGACGATGATCGTGTTCGGCTTTCTCGTCCAGGCGATCACCGGAATGGTGCTCTGGTTGTTTTACAGCCCGAGTTCGCAAACCGCTTGGGAAAGCGTTTTTTATATTCAATATATCCTCCCTTGCGGTTGGATGGTTCGCGGGATACATCATTACAGCGCCCAGGTGCTCGTCGGTCTCTTGGCGTTGTATCTCCTGCTGCTCGTTTTGCGGGGGAAATATCGGACGCCGCGGGAATTCGTCTTTTGGTCCGGCGTCGGGTTGTTCCTGCTCGCTTTGGGCGCTTGCATCACCGGAGATTTTCTCAACGGCTCGCTGTCCGGTTTTTCGGCGACGAAAGTTCGCGTCAGCTTCCTAAACCTGCTTCCGGAGATCGGTCCCTGGTTGTACCAGCTCGCCGTCGGCGGAGCCGATTTCGGGACGCTTTCCTATCCGCGATTTTTGGTGCTGCATATCGCCGTTTGCGGCGGGACGTTTTTCGGAGTCGCGGCGCTTTGGCTCTGGTTCAATTACCGGGCCGAAAAAACCGCATTGGAAAATGTCGCGAGCACCGGCTCCGGCAAAACCGCGAAATCGTCCTGTTGCTGCGATTCCCCGGCAAACCGGGTTTCGTTTTGGTCCTGCGAAGCGGCCAAACGCTCGTTCGCCTGCCTCGTTTTTATCGGGCTGGTGATGTTGCTCGTTTACCAGCATCCGCTTTTGGGCAAGATCAAAAAGGAATGGGCCCCCGATCCGAATCTCCCTTACGCTTCGACCGTGGGAGCCGAACTGATGTCGCCGGCCGATCCGGCGGACTTTTTCGGCGGGGCCCGACCGGAATGGTCGTTCCGAGCCCTCTATTATTTTTCCAACCTCGAATGTTTTCCGGGCGAACGAAAGTACATCCCGATTTTCGTGATCCCGAGTTGTTTGGGGATTTACTGCTTTTTGATTCCGTTTATCGGCCGTCTTAAAATCGGACACTACCTCAACGTGCTGATCGTACTCGGGATTGTCGGGTCGGTCGGTTACATGACCTACAAATCTTACGAACACGACGCCGGGCTCGAAGATTACCAGCGGGAGGTTCGTTTAGCCAAGATCAAAGCGGAGCGGGCGATCGAACTGGCGCTCGCCCCCGAAGGGATTCCGTCGACCGGGGCGATCACGCTGCTCCGCAACGATCCGAAGTTGCAAGGGCCGGTCCTGTACACGCAACATTGTGCAAGCTGTCATCCTTTTCGCCCCTTCGCCGGAGAAGAAGAGCATCCGGATTTTCCGAGCATCCCTTGCGAGACCCCGACCGCTCCGAACCTGTACCGACCGATTCGGTTCGAATGGGTCAAGGGATTCTTCGATTTCAAAACGCTGACCTCGGACGATTATTTCGGCAACACGGCGTTTAACTTGCAGCCGGAACAGGACAAAAAGGACTTTCACGGAAAAATGTATGATTACGTCCGCACGCTGCCCGCGAGAATGGAGGACGAAGACTTTTCCGAGGAGAATAATCCGGAAACCTTGAAAACGCTGATCGAGGTTCTCACGGACGAGGCGAAGCGGGACGCTCCCCGCGCGTTCGAGCTGGGAGAGAAAAAGGTCAAGTCGATCGAAGGGTTGCCGCTCGATAAGGCCTACGTGCTTGACAGTTTCGGTTGTTTGGCGAGCTGTCACCGTTTTTACGATTACGACGCGATCAACAAGGTCGTCGACGGGCCCGACCTGACCGGGTACATGTCGCGAGAATGGATGATCGACTTTATCTCCAACCCGTCGGCCCCGCAGTTTTACGGGGCCCGAAACGATCGGATGCAATCCTATCACCTTTCGGACGCGGACGCGATTTTGAGCAAGGAGGAAATCGCGATTCTCGTCGATTGGCTCCGGGACAAATGGTACCGCAAACCGGTTGCCGCGGTTGAGTAACGACCCGTGGTGTTTATGCTGTTGTCGTTCGGTCGCATGGTGATTTTGTCATTTCGACTGAAGCGCAGCGTAAGGAGAAATCTCACCCTCGCGAATAGGGCCGAATTCCGAGTCTTTCGGCGAGGGTGAGATTTCTCGCTCCGCTCGAAATGACGACTTGAGGAGACGAAAAAACCATCGGCAAAAGAAGTCTTATTTCCCAAACCCCATGAGATTACTCGCGATCAGCGATCACTACATTCCGCAAGCGTACATGCGGGAAGGGTTTGCCTCTTTGAGCGAATTCGGCGTCGAGGTCGACGTCCGGCCTTGGGAGCATCCGAGTTTGGAAGAATTGCAGGAAGCGAATCTCGCGATCGAGCAGCACGGGCCCGCCGCCATTGATCTGCCGGAAGAGATTTTCGAAGGGCTTGACCGATACGAGATCATCGCCGTTCAGTTCGCTCCGGTCCCGAAGCGGATGATCGAGGCCGCCGGCCGGTTGAAATATATCGGCGTACTGCGCGGCGGGACGGAGAATATCGACGTTCCGACGGCGACAGACCGGGGCATTACCGTCCTCAACACCCCGGGCCGCAACGCCCGTGCGGTCGCCGAGTGCGCGGTCGGCCTGATTCTCGCCGAAATTCGCAACCTCGCCCGCTCGCATACCGCCTTGCGATCAGGGCTTTGGACGAGGGATTATCCGAACAAGGCGGAGATTCCGGAGTTGCTCGACAAAACGGTCGGTCTCGTCGGCTTCGGAGCGATCGGTCGGCTGGTCGCCCGGTTTTTGAGCGGGTTTGGCGCGAAGATCATCGCCTACGATCCGTTTGTCCAAGGCGAAACCGGGCCGGTCCGAATGGTCGATCTCCCGACGCTGCTTTCGGAATCCGACGTCGTTTCGGTACACGCCCGTTACACGAAAGAGACGCATCATCTGATCGGCCGGGCGGAATTGGCCCGACTCAAGCCGAACGCCGTGCTGGTCAACACGGCCCGGAGCGGGTTGATCGACGAGCAGGCGTTGATCGAAGCGTTGGAAAACCGGACGATCATGGGAGCGGCGCTCGATGTGTTCGACGAGGAACCGCTCCCGCCCGGGCACCCATTTTTGTCGCTTGAGAATGTAACGATCACGCCCCATTTGGCCGGCAGCACGGTCGATGCGTTTCGCAACAGCCCGAAATTAATGGCCGCCCATTTGGCCCGGCTATTCCGAGGCGAACCGGATTTGCCGATCGTCAACGCCGCAAAATGACGCCGGAGAGTGTATAAGTACGATTGTGTTCAGGCTTCAGGAATATGATGCAAATCCGACACGAAAAAAAGTGTAGGAAATAATGTGTCGCGCAAAAAATTTTGATCTGACTTTCCGTCATCCCCGCCTGCGAGGGGATGACGGAAATGGACTCTCGTTTTGCCCGAGACCTGAAGCCTGAGGTCTGAAGCCTGAAGCCTCCGACAATACAACGGTTTCCCAGCACTTCTTTTTGATTCCATACCAATGCCGATTCGAGTTACATGCAAAAATTGCGAGAGCAAAATCAACGCGAGGGATGATCTTCTCGGCCAAACGCGAATTTGCCCGAAATGCCGGGAGCCGCTTTTGATCGAGCCGGATGTGAGGCCCGTCGAGGTCGAAACGATCGTTCCGGCGGCGGCTCACCCGTTGCAGGAAGAACCGCTGCCGTTCAAATTGGATTGGACAAGCCGATATGTTATTCTCGCTGCCGATCGGGTGATCGCCTTTTTGGAAAGCGGCCAAGGTTGGATGTTGAATATCGGCAACGGCTTCGTTCCGGCGAAACGGAATTTCGACGCGATTCCAGACCAGGGAACGTTCGCCTTGGTCGAAATTTTTCTCGAAGACACGTCGGAAGGGCAGCGGTTTTCCGGGCTCAGTATTTATCAGATCGCCGCCCGGGGAGCGCTCCTGTCCCTGACTCAAAACGAAGAGAGCATTCTTGGGCGGATCGACGCCCCCGCGCCGCTTTTGAAGCCGCAAAAGACCGCCCTGCTTTTGTATTTGCGGCAGCATTACATGTTCGATTTTTTGGCCCGTTCGCAACCGGTCGTCGATTTTCTGTTAAACGAGGATATCAGTTCGACACACATCGGTCGCGTCGAACCGGAGCAAACCCTGCCGGAATCGCCGGGGGCGGGTTAAATGCGCCGAGTACGGGCTAAATAAATGCGCATACTTGTCGGCGGATGGGGGAATGGGTAAAATTCGCGGACCGGGCTGTTCGAATCGGCACGGTTTTTTCGTCCCCCGTTTCTTGGTCTTCAACCTTCGCGAAATCATGAAATCTTCTTCGCTGAACCGTCGTGATCTTTTGAAAACCGCGAGTCTCTGCGGCTTGGCGTTGCCCGGTTTTTTCGCCCTCGGCCAACCGTTTGCCGCGGCCCAGGACGATGCAATCAAAGCCTACCGGGCGAAAGGAAAAATCCGGCAGTCGGTCTCGAAATGGTGCTTTGGAAAAATCCCGCTCGCGGAATTCATTCCCTTGTGCAAAAAAATCGGCCTCGTCGGCATTGATCTGCTCGATCCGAACGACTGGGACCTGATGCTGCAAAACGACATGATCGTAACGATGGGCAACGTCCCGGGCTGCAAAATTCCGGTCGGTTTCAACCGGGAAAAGAATCACGATTCCCTTCTCGAAGCCTATGAGCATTGGATTCCGACCGCCGCCGCCAAGAAAGTGCCGAACCTGATCTGTTTTTCCGGCAACCGCGAAGGGCTCGCGGACGAAGAAGGGCTCGAAGTGTGCGTCAAGGGCCTGAAACGGGTCGCCCCGATCGCGGAGAAACACGGCATTAACATTTGTATGGAACTGCTCAACAGCAAGGATCACAAGGATTATCAATGCGACCGGACGCCCTGGGGCGGGGAAATGTGTCGCCGGGTCGGCAGCGAGCGGATCAAGGTGTTGTACGACATTTATCACATGCAAAGAATGGAAGGGGACCTGATCAACACGATCCGCGAGTACAAGGACATCATCGGACATTACCATACCGGCGGCAATCCCGGTCGGAACGACATCGACGAGACGCAGGAGATTTATTACCCGCCGATTATGAAAGCGATTTTGGAAACCGGTTACACCGGAATCGTCGCCCACGAGTTTTTGCCGAAAAACGGTCTCGCTTCCCTGCGACGGGGAGTCGAGATTTGCGACGTATGATTACCGGCGTCTTCGCCGCTCGGCTAAACGGCTTTGCCTATCGTTTCATTTCAGTTTTGTTTTTTCTTTTCTTTTTTTCCAGTCAACAGGAGATTCAATTTTATGAAAATCATCAAGAGTGGGTGGGTGGTTGCTTTGTTCGGAGCCGCGATTCTTTGTCTCTGCGGTCTCAATGTCCGGGGACAGGAACCGGCGGAGGGGGAAGCGAAAGCGGAGCCGGCCGCGAGTGCCGCTTCGGACCGTTTCGAGCTGGAATCGAAAGACATGACCGCGGACGCCCCGGTCGTCAAAGGGATCGAATCGAAGAAAAAACTGACGCATCGGCTTCCCAATAATTACGGAAAAGTCATTTCGGCCAAACAGAAGCAGGAAATATACGACATTCAAGACAAATACCTTCCGCTGATCGAACTGTTGACCGCCCGATTGGAATTGCTCAAAGAGGAAATGAACGCCAAGGTCAAGGCGGTCTTGACCGAAGAGCAGAAGAACGAGGTCGAAAACGCCGCCTCGAAACGCGGCAAGGCGAAAGAATAGTACAACTTCGCCAAAAAACGACCGTCATTTCGACTGGAGCAACGCGCAAGGAGAAATCTCACCCTCGCGAGAGGACCGAGATTCCGAGCCTTCGGGCGAGGGTGAGATTTCTCGCTTTGCTCGAAATGACACCATATTTTTCGTTGATCGCAATCCCTGAAAACCCAAAACCGGCGAATAGATCAAACATTTGATTCCCCTGTTTTAACTCCCCCATATCGATATGCACCTCTCCCAATCCCGCTTGCCGTTACTCGTCGTCATTTGCTGCCTTATAGGAATCTGTTCGGTTCGCGCCGCGGAACCGGTCGGGGATGATCGCGTTCCCGAATCGGTTTACAAAGGGGAGCTTGTCGCGTTTCCCGGCCCTTGGTCGTTTTCGCTTCCGAAGCTGAGCATCATTTTGACCAGCGACCGGGATTTGGATATCCTTTCGTCCGACCCGGACAAGGAAATCGACATGAGCCTGACATTCGATAAGGACATTTCGAGCTTGCGACAGAAATGCGAAGCGCTCAAAAGCATGGGGGGGCGAACGCTCATCGTCGCGTTCGACCATTTTTTCCAACAGTATCGGCCCGGGCAGGACACGGAACGCAAATTGATGCCGGACAACCCGCTGTATATCGAAAAAATGGCGAAGATCGGCAAATTCGCCGAACAGTACGGCCTCGGGCTCGAACTGAGCCTTTTGACACCGCTTGAGATCGGTCGGGCCTACCGGGCCGAAACCGGCGAGAGCGGGGTTTGGATGCAGTACCGCAAAGGGCTTCGCGATCCGAAAACCGGAGCGTTCAGCGTCGAGTTTTGGCGGCAAAACCGCTGGGCCAACAACAAGGGGATTTTCGAGATCGAGGATGCCGGGGTCCGCGTGTTCGCGTTTCGGGAATCGGCTGTCGGCGGCACGCCTTATCGGGTCGTCGCCGAAGATTCGATCGTCGAAATCACCAACGACATTCAAGTCGAATCGCTCGGCAATTCCGACCCGCATTATCAAGGAACGCGAATCCGCGTTTTCGGCAACGCGAAAATCGAACAGGAAGGGCTGAACCGAGTGCTGATCGTTCAATCGTACCGGACCCCGGAAATGGACTATTTTTCCGAGAACGCGGGCAAGTACCTGAAAAAACTCGTCGACCGGTACGCCGATGCCGGGATCAAATTGAACGCCCTTTATTCCGACGAACCGCATTTGATGGGGGACTGGGCCTATCACGATCATCATGATCACGGCCAATTCGCGATGCGGTACGCAAGTCCGGGGCTGATCGACAAATTCGCGAAAAAGTTCGGCGAAAAATACCGCGATTTCGCGAAATACCTCGTTTACTTTACTTACGGGCAGGAAGATTTCGCCCACGATTTGACGGCGACGCAAGGGATCATGCACACGTTCGGCGGTTCCCCGGTCGATATCCGACGGACGGCGTTGTTTCGTGCCCAGTATTACCGGTTCCTGCAAGACGGGTTGACCGATCTTTTGGTCGATGCGAAACGGCATGCCGAAAAGCGGATGGGACACCGGCTCGAATCGCGGGCGCATGCGACCTGGGCCGAAAGCCCGACCTGCGACGCCTGGGTCCGGGCCCAGGGGATTCCCGGCAACAGCGTCCGATACGAATACACTTCCGATTTTCTCTGGTCGAACACGGTCCAACAATCGGCCGATGCCTGTTCGGATTATTTCCGTTGGGGCGATTTCCTGACCGGGAACGGCAACGATCACGCCGAAGGGGGATTTCTCGACCGGGATTATTACGGTCTCGCCCTCGCCTGTTCGACGGGCGTGATCAACGAAGTTCCTTTCTCCTACGGAGCGCATTGGGGGATGCCGGACGCGATTTCGCATCGTCGGTATCTCGTCGCCCAAGCGTTCGGGGCGTTGCAATCGACTTCGAGCGACGTCCAGGATTTCGTGCACCGGGACGTCGATGTGCTGATGCTTTACCCGCTCGATCTGGTCGCCGTCGAAGAGCGGTTCGGCTCTTGGATGAACCAGTACGCCTACTGCAATTACATCACCCCGCAAAAACTGTTGGAACTCGGGACCGT
>JAVBSX010000146.1:0-6587 GCA_031556455.1 Thermoguttaceae bacterium | reverse complement strand
CCCCGTTTACGTTGACGGAAAAGACGTTATGCCCGAAGTGAATCGTGTTCTCGGACAAATGAAGACGTTTTGTGAAAAAGTTATCTCCGGTGATTGGACCGGCCAAACCGGAAAACCTATCACAGATGTCGTAAACATTGGAATCGGAGGCTCCGATCTCGGTCCGTACATGGTTTGCGAAGCTCTTAAACCGTATAAAACCCGACTTAACCTGCATTTCGTTTCCAATGTCGACGGAACCCACATCGCGGAAACTTTGAAAAAGCTGAGCCCGGAGACGACGCTTTTTGTGATCGCCTCGAAGACGTTCACGACCCAGGAAACCATGACCAACGCCGAAACGGCCCGCCGCTGGTTGTTAGACACCTTGTTGGACAAAGCGGCCGTCTCGAAGCATTTCGTCGCCCTTTCGACCAACGCGAAAAAGGTCGTCGAATTCGGGATCGACCCGGCCAACATGTTCGAATTCTGGGATTGGGTCGGCGGCCGCTATTCCCTCTGGTCGGCGATTGGCCTTTCGATCGTCCTCGCGGTCGGATTCGAAAACTTTTCCCAACTGCTCGCCGGGGCATTCGAAGCGGACGAGCATTTTCGCAACTCTCCGCTTGAGAAAAACATTCCCGTCTTGATGGGCCTGATCGGTCTTTGGTACAACAATTTCTGGGAGGCTGATTCGGTCGCGATTCTCCCTTACGACCAGTACATGCACCGTTTCGCGGCCTTTCTCCAACAAGGGGATATGGAAAGCAACGGCAAGAGCGTCGACCGCGAGAACCGGCCGATCGCTTATTCGACCGGCCCGATCATTTGGGGAGAGCCGGGAACGAACGGACAGCACGCCTTTTACCAACTGATACACCAGGGGACGAAGCTGATTCCGTGCGACTTTTTGGCCCCGGTCAAATCCCACAATCCGATCGGCGATCACCACCCGAAACTTTTGTCGAACTTTTTCGCCCAAAGCGAAGCGTTGATGCGGGGCAAAACCCTCGAAGAAGCGACGGCGGAGCTTCGGGCAAGCGGTCTTCCGGAAGCGGACGTCGCGCGGCTCGCACCCTCGAAGGTGTTTCCGGGCAACCGACCGAGCAACACGTTTTTCTTCGAGAAGCTGACGCCGAAAACGCTCGGCTCGCTGATCGCTCTTTACGAACAGAAGATTTTCGTACAGGGCATCCTTTGGAATATCAACTCGTTCGACCAGATGGGGGTCGAACTCGGCAAGCAATTGGCCAACGTCATTCTTCCCGAACTTTTGAGCGATCAGGCGGTCGAGTCGCATGATTCCTCGACGAACGGCTTGATCGGATTTTACAAATCGAGGCGGTAATGTTTCGCTAAACCTTTTTTTGTAACCGTTCACGAACAGAAACATGTCAACGGGAGCAGAACACGGGACACGAATTTTGATTGGTGCTCGTGCTGTTCCCGACTTGGCATTCCTTGTACACAGCCTGTAAGGCTGGAGCGTAACAGCCCAGGGCAAAGCGAAGCGACGCCCTGGGTTATGGCCCCAACAAACACGCGGCCTGTAAGGTCGCCGCAAAGCCGGCCCTCAGGCGGCGGCCCTTCAGGGCTGCTGATTACGAGGGGGCTCATTACCCAGGGCGGCTTTCGCCTGGACGGCAGGTCCCCCTGGGCTGTTATGCACCGGCCTTACAGGCCGGGGAAACCGGGGAATGCCAAACGCGAAATGCCGTTGAGAACCTTGCCCTCACGAGGGTTGAAAATCCGGCTTTTGGCCGAATTTTCAAATAACCGTGAACGGTTACCTTTTTTTGAATTACACGTTTAGCCGAGCGGCGCAGACGCCGGTGTCCGAACGGGATACCCACAGTTTTATAGACGAGGCAATAGAATTTGCCCCGTGTCCGTGCCGCGATTTGACATGGTCCGCGATATTTTGAACTTCGTTACACTTCGTACAAAATACCGCTCGGTTCACTTTTTATCACCAGCACAATAGTACTGCTCGGGTAGTAGGGGCGATCCGCGAATGATTTGCGGGCGAGCAGACACAAACGTGCAAGAGCCGAACGTAAGAGGGAAAAAAACCGCGGATTCGAGGTAGGCGGAAACATTCAACGATTCTCTGCCGACAGCACATAATCACGTCTTCGAACAGGCCAACCCGGTCGGTTTGGGCCCAGGGGAAAGGAATTCCGAACGCGGAGAGTTGGTTTTCGGCGGAAGTTCCCGGGGGACATTGAAAAAATCCGCCCAAGGACTGTCTTCGGCCTTGCGATAAATCCCGAGAAATTGCAGCGGCGTTTTGTGAAAGTATTTGACGAAACGGCAAACCGTTCCCAGGATCAATCGCAGGTCGAATCCCAAGGACGCGTTTTCGATGTATTCCAAGTCAAGGGCCAGTTTGCGGCGGACGTCGTCCAGATTCCGGTCCGCCGGAAGATTCAGCTGCGCGAGCCCCGTTACTCCCGGCGGAACACGAAGCCGCAACATGTAACCAGGGACTTTCGCTTCGAGGAGATCGACGAATTCGGGCCGTTCCGGCCGGGGGCCGACAAGCACCATTTCCCCGCGAAGGACGTTCAATAATTGCGGCAACTCGTCCAAATGCAGCCTGCGAAGAATCCGACCGAGAAAAGTGACCCGGGGATCCTTTTTCGTCGCCCAAACGGCACCGCTTTGAGCCTCGGCGTCCTGTACCATCGTCCGGATTTTATACATGGTAAACACCCGACCGTCTTTTCCGACCCGAACCTGCGAGAAAATAGCCGGACCTTTAGACGTCAGCTTCGTGATGATTGCCAGAACCAGGATCAGCGGCAACCCCGGAACGAGTAACAGCACGGCACCCAAAGTATCGAGGAACCGTTTTCGGGGAAAGTAGGGAGAGACCGACAGCACAGACGCGAGGCCTTTTCGACCGTTTTCGCATCCGTCGCTTGCTGGAATATCATTCAAGCCCATGATAAATCATCTCTCCTCTCCTGTTTCGCGAGAAGATCGTGCCGGTCAAAAGTGCGTGATCCAACCCTGTGTTCTCGATGCTGTGTGAATGATCAACTGCAAATGATCAGCTGCAATCAACCAAAGTCCCACGGATTTCGGGAAGGAAATCCCGCAAAAACCGCTCAACACAATCGTCATTCTTCGTTGCATCCTCGGAAACAAACGCTTCCAATTGGATTTTATACATAAAGCGATATTTCTGAAAATCCGCCCTCGCGCTGGATTTGACGGCCAGCCAAGGCCCGCCCGCACTCATCGCATAGTAAAAAATCTTGGCCCCTCCGTTGATCGAAAGGTTCTTGAAAACAATTTTGCTGAATGTGTCCTTTTCATCCAATCCGTCTTTCGTTTGATAAGGAAAAACAATTGGAATCGGCCCCATTTCCTCACGATAGTTTCTGCCTCCGAAACAAACCTGAGGAGTATGGATCGCAAGCCGACCCGAAGGCCCCACCATCATGATCAGGGCGACGTTTTCGTCGGTGTGTTTGTTTTTATAACGCCGGATCACGTAATCGGAAAGTTCCAACTGATCGGTTGCGGCCTGACTGAGCTTTTCATCTTCTCCGGACGCTTCCCATTCTCCGAACTCGCGGGGAATACGTTGAAGCGATTTGCCCGCCTCCTGCATTCTTTTCGCGAAATTCCCCCAACGCCCCCAGTTCGCGCCCACGACAAACGTCGTCGTCAACGTCAAAACGGCGAGCACGATCAAACCGACGATCAGGGAATTGACCTCCTTCCCTTCCGGAGCATGAACATGTCCGCTCGCGGAAAGCGGCGACTCCGCGTCGTAAGAGGGTTCGGTCGTCCCGGTTCCGGCAAAAGTCGGTTCGTTACTCATCGTCTAGGATTCTCCTTCGTGTTTCGTTGATCGGCCAATGATTTCTGTTTTCTCTCGCCCCTCTTGGCGGAATACCGGTCAAATGGGATTCGGGTAACTGTTGGCGAAAACCTTACATGCCCGCTCCGGCTTTCATTTCGAGCTCGTCAAACATTTTTTTATTTTCCTTGGTCATTTTATCCCCCCGGGTCGCCAAAAGCGGCCGGACCTTATCGAACAAGGTCATTGCCGTGTCGGGGTCGCCGTTCTGCGCATGGGCGGAGGCCAGGTGCATGACGAAGATCGGTCCCTCGCACGATAATTCGACGGCCCGTTCCATAAGAGGAATCGCGTCTTGCGAACGGTTCGCCTGCATTAGGATCAACCCCTTGGAGTCGAGAAGCGTCGGGCTGTCGGGATTGATTCCAAGAGCCGAATCGATCATCTTCAAGGCCTGAGGAATGTCTTTCGGTGCGGAGGAGCCGGGCGAAACTTCGACAGGGCCGGAAAAAGGACCGTTGTATTCGACCGCCGAAACGGCGACCGGTTGAGGAAAGTCGACCCGAAAACCTCCGGCAACCGGAGTCACCGAGGAGGGTTGAACCGCGTTGCCGTTTTGAAAAGCGTAGGCGGCGCAAACGCTTAGCAATAGGGTGAGACACAATAATCCGAACGGAAATAAACGATTCGAACCGGCATCGTTTTGGGTAAATCGCATGTTGGCAAGTCTCCGAAAAGAGGAGGTGATATTGATTTCGAATAAAGTTGAAGCGGTGTGCTCCCGTCAAGCGCAAAGCAATGCGAGAACATTATGTATCTATTGTAATCAATAAGTACGAAAAAAACCACAAAAATTCTTCGGGATTCCGGGGTGTCGGCTCCTCGCTTGCGTTTTAGCCGCAAAGCGCGACTCCAAACCGTTTTTCCCGGAAGATTATTGTCCGATAAACTTGAAATCCGCCGGATTCGGCAAATTTTGCCCGGACTCACTTCCCGGAAAACTCAAAAACAGCGATTGAACCGGCTGTGCCGCCGGCAAGGCGATCCGGTTCGGTTCATTCGCTTTCAGCGTCCCTCGGGCAATCGGCTGAGCGGAACCCGACTCCTCCGTCTCGACGCAACCGGCCAGAATCAACGACAAGTTGTTCAAAATGACGAGATTGTCCGGGGCCATTTCGTAACCTTTTTGATAGGCACGGAGCGCGAAATCATATTTTGCCCGTTCCATCCAATACTGTCCGAGGTTGATAATCGTCGGAATTTTCGTAATCAATCGGGATTCGAATCGCAGAACCGTTTGATCCATTTTCGCAAGAAATTCGTCCGAAGGCTTAATCTGGGAAATCAGGACCAAAATCGGCGTTAAATTGGCCTGTCCGTCGGGATTTTTCTCGAATTCGGCGAGCAAAACGCCGAACCCCTCATCAATTTTCCCCATCTTCGCAAGGCAAACGGCCAACGGATAGGAATACTGCCCGCCGTATTTGGCCAAAGCCAGGAGAAAACGCTCCGCGATTTCAGGCTGAGAGGCGTCCATAAACAATTTGCCGATCGCCGTGTTCAAATTGATGATCTCATCGCTCGGCTCTTTGTTTTCCGCAGCCTTTTTCAAACAGTCGTCGGCCAATTTTTCGGCCGTTCCAAGGTTCCCATCGGAAATCGCCAGTTGAATCTGTTCGTAAAAGCCCTGATACGGCGGTTTGAACAGCATTTCCTGGTTGCTGAATCCCGGACCGAAAAGACCAATCGCCTCTCGGGTCACTTTGTCCCCTTCTTCCGGCTTGTTGATTTTGTAGTAAAGAGAAACCAGCTTATGAAAGAGGGCCGGCTGCCGGTTGCCTTTGGAAATCGCCTGTTGGTAAGCGTCCGTCGCCGCTTCGATATTCCCGGCCGTCTCTTCGATCTCGCCCAGAAGAACATAGCACATGTTCCAATCGGGTTTTTTACCGACCAGCTCCCGTTGGATCGTTCTCGCGTTTTCAAGAAAAACCGCTCCTCCCTTTTGAGCCTGTTTGACGTATTGCTTCCCTTGAATGAAACGCCAATGCACCCCTTGATCCCCCTCGATCTGTTTGAGCCGTTCCGTAATGGTTTTCGCCAATTCCTCGTCGCCGCGTTCCAAGGCAAGATCGGCCAATTCAAAAAATGTCCGCGGATCGAAAATCCGGTTGTCTTCGAATTGTTTCTTGAGGAAATCATACTGTTCCTCGATATTGACGATCTGTCCTTCCGAAGGATTTTCGATCCGTTTTTTCAACAGTTCAAATCGCGATTTTTCCGCTTCCGGAACGGTCGTCAGCGCCTCGTCCGCCAGGACCAGGGCGGCGTCGGTGTCGCGTCGGCGAATCGCGTCGCTGATTTTTTCCGCGAAATAAACCGTTTCTCCGCCGGGTTGCAAGCGGATCTGATCGACGGTCCGTTGAAAATCCTCGAGCGAGCCCATGATACTGTATTGACCGGCCAATTCCGCCAAAAACTTCAAATCGTTCGTCAAGGTCGGTTCGTTTTCCAATTCCCGAAGACTGTTCAAGGCCGTCTGTTGGGCGGCAAGAGTCCCCCCTTCCTTGACATACTTCAACTGAATCTGCATCACATCAATCGCCCAAGGCGTCGTCAATTTGTCGCGATTCTTCGACATCTCGGCCAATTCCGACTCGACGAGATCGTAATTGCGGCTGGCGGCATCCGTCCGAACCACGTCCTGTTGGAACAACGCACTGACATACCGAAAACGAATTTCCTGGTTATCCGGATAGGCTTGAACGCCCTCGCGCAGGATGCCGATCGCCTGGTC